>NZ_JBFOCU010000010.1:0-106354 GCF_040907945.1 Aeromonas sp. s11
TCAATCTGAGCCATGATCAAACTCTTCAATTTAAGTTTGGTTGCTTCGAAAAGCGGCTCAATGAATTGCTGAAATAAACTGTTCGACTTCTTATTACTAAGAAATCGCCTTGGTCACTTCACCAGACATTGAAAATCAAAAATTGTTTTTGATGTTCTATGCTGTGAGTGCCCACACAGATTGCTTGATTCAAATTGTTAAAGAGCGTCACGCTTGTCGCGTTGAGGAGGCGCATATTACGCTTCTCACTTCGAAAGTCAAGCGATTGTTTTCGCTTTTCTTTCGGCGCCCACTTTGCTAGGAAGCTGGCTCATCAGTTCGGCGTGTTCCGCCGTGCTGGTAGGTGCGCATTATAGGGAGCCGCGCCGGGATGACAAGGGCTTTTTGCAAAAATGCGTTCGTTTGCTGAAAAAGCGAACTGAACGCCCCAAAACAGCCCCTTGGCACCTCTTTTACGCCGCTTTTTTGCTCAACTCTTCGCTTTGTGCCCGGATATAGTTGACCCAGCTGGTTGCCTTCTGCTGCCAGTTATCCTGTTGCTGCAGCTCACGTGCCAGTTCCAGCGCCTGGGCATACTGCTCCTTATTAAGGTGTGCCTGCACCAGCAGCGCTTTGGCACGATTGCCTTGCTCGCCTTTTACCGACTTGATGGCGGCGAGCTGGGTCATGGCAGCATCAGTCTTGCCCTGTTGCAGCAGCAGTTCGGCGGCGCGCATAGCGGCTTTGGGCTGACCGTGCTGGTTGGCGAGCAGCTGCCAGCTATCGACCGCTTGTGACCACTCCCGGGCACCTTCCCACAATTGGGCAAGCAGTTGGCGGTTTTCAGCACTTTGCTTCATCTGTCCCTTGGCTATGGCCGCTTCCAGCAGACGGGCACCACGATAAGGCAGCCCTTGCCAGGCATAGAGGCGGATCAGCTGGTTGCGGGCTGACGCGTCATCCATCAGTTTTCTGTCGATGGCAGTCTGCAGCAGCGCCAACGCCTGATCCCCACGTTTGGCGGAGAGGTTGAGCGATACCGCCTGTTGCCACCATTTGCTCTCTTTGGGTTCGTGGCTGATCAACTCGGCCGCCTGATCGGCCGCCACGCCATAACGTTGCTGAGCGGTGAGGGCGGAGAGACGAATAATGGCGGCCTGCTTCTGCCAACCCTTCTTCAACAACTGTTCGCTCTGGCTGGCGGCGTCACCGTACTGCTTGTTGTGGTAATAGAGGCCGGCCAGACGCAGGCGTAGTGCATCGTCTTGCTTGAGTGCCAAAGCCGCCTTGTAGCTGGCGATGGCACCAGACCAGTTGGATTGCTGGGCCTGAATATCGCCGCGCAGTCGCAGCAGCTGGAGCTGTTGTTGCTCGGGCCACTCTTTATAGGCAAGGGCCTGTTCGACATAACGGCTCGCCTGGGCGGTCTGTTGCAGATTGGCCGCCAGCGAGGCTTGCAACTGCGCCAGCCAGGCACGCTCGGCATCGCTATTTGGCTTGAGGCCGGATGCCTTGCTCTGGGCTTGTTGCCACTGACCGGACTGATAGAGCTTCATCACGGGTTCAAGCTGACGGGAGAAGTGAGGGCTGACCTCCATCGCCAGACAGGCTTGGCCGACCAGGGCAAGCAGACAGATCCAGATCCGCAACATAGTTATGACTCCAGTTTGAATTTGAGCGTGATGACTTGCACCAGCTTGTCGGTGGCGCCCGGTCTCGGCTGATAGCGCCACTTGTTGATCGCCTGAATGGCCGCCCGCTCGAACTGACGCTTGGGTTTGGCCTCGACCACTTCCACATCCTGCACGCCACCTTCGGCATTCACGCTAAAGCGCAGGGTGACGAATCCTTCGATCCCTGACTGCTGGGCACGATAGGGGTAGACCGGCTCGATCCGTTGCAGCGGCATCAGCATGTCACCTGCGCCTATACCCGCTCCCTGCTGCTGGCCGTGGTAGTTGCCACTCAATACCGGTGCGGTACTGGTCGCCACACCGGGGGCATAGACCTGCACCGCGCTGAGGCTGGAAACCAGATCCAGACTCGGCTCAACGGCCGCCAAGGGAGCCGCGGCAGGCATCGGCAGCGGTGTCGAGGCCAATGCCGCGGGAGGCTCTGGCAGAGGTTCAGGCTCCTGCGGCACCGGACGCTCGCGCACCTGCACCTCGGTCACCTCGTTCTGCATATTGATGACGATGGGCTTCTGTTCGCTCGCCACCTTCTCGCCCCGGGGCGGTTCAACCAGCGTGGCCATAAACAGCAGGATGCCCAGACTGAGGGCAATCCCCAGCCCCAGGCTCATCAGCTTGTATTTCATTTCGGCGCCACCGCCACGGCGATATTGGCGATACCCGCCGCCTTGGCCTCATCCATCACCCGCACCACCTTGCCGTGGGGCACCCGCTCATCGGCCTGGATAACCAGGCTGGCATCGGGCTGCTCTGCCAGCAGACGGGCGATGGTGGCCTGTACCCGCTCCACATCGATCTGCTTGCGGTCGAGGAATATCTGACCCTGAGCCCCGATCGCCAGCATGATGCTGGAAGATTTCTGCGCCTTGGCCTGACTGGCCTGAGGTCTGTGTACCTCGAGCCCGGCTTCACGCACGAAGGAGGTGGTGACAATAAAGAAGATCAGCATGATGAACACGATATCCAGCATGGGGGTCATGTCGATCTGCACTTCGTCACGCTGGCGTTTGGATTGCCGTCTCATTGCATTACCTTCTCTTCTCGCAGGCCGTCCCGGGTCTTGGCCAGCGCACGCTTGGCCTGACTCTCGAGCCGACTGAGTAACAACACGCCGGAGAGCGCCACCACCATGCCTGCCATGGTGGGGATGGTGGCGCGGGAGATCCCGCCCGCCATGCTCTCCGGGTTAAAGCGGTTGGCCGCGGCCAACGCATCGAATACGCCGATCATGCCGGTCACAGTGCCCAGCAACCCCAGCATGGGGCAGAGCACCACCAGGGTGCGGATGAAGATCAGATGACGGTTCAGTTCCAGCTCTGCCTGCGCCAGCCAGCGGCTGCGGATCGCCCGGGCGTGCCAACTGTGGCGCTCGCTGCGGGCCTGCCAGCGGCCGAGCAGCTGTTGCTGCAAGGGGCCAAAACCCAGATTGAGGTAGAGCAGCCACTCGATCATCAAAATCCACATCAGCACCAGCAAGGCCAGAATGACCCAGAGCACAGGGCCGCCACGGCCCATGAAACTCTGCAGCTGTTGCCAGATGTCGAGCATCATGCTGCTCGCTCCATCCCGCCGTTATTGCTCTCGGCGCGCTCGGCCAGAATGCCGGCCACCTGCTGCTCCAGTACATTGGAAAGCTCAGTGAAGCGCGATTGCAGCAGGCTGTGGGCCAGGATCAGCGGAATAGCCGCCACCAGACCCTGTACCGTGGTGACCAGTGCCATGGAGATGCCGCCCGCCATGATCTTGGGATCGCCGGTACCAAACTGGGTGATGGCCTGGAAGGTACCGATCATCCCGGTCACGGTACCGAGCAGGCCCAACATGGGGGCGATGGCCGCGATCACCTTGACCATGCCGATGCCGCGCTCCATGCGAGGGGTCTCCTGCAGGATCGCCTCATCAAGACGCAGCTCGAGGGTCTCCATGCTCAGCTCGGGGTGTTTTTCTGCCACCGTCAGCACCCGGCCAAGGGCGTTGTCGGCGTGATACTCGCCGCTCTTGAGCTGGCGGCGCACCCGACTCAGTTCGCGGGAGAGGCTCCACAGCCGTACCGCAGCGATACCCAAACCGATGGCGGCCAGCAGCACGATAATGGCGCCGACCTGACCACCTTGTTGTACCTGCTGCCAGAAGGTGGGCGCCTGTGCCAGCATCGCCAGCAGAGTGCCATGAGAAGGATCCAGCGGCAGCGCTTCCCCTTCCTGACCCTGATAAGCCGCAACGGCAGAGAGCACGCTACCGGGCAGACCCAGTACCGGGCTCAAGCCTTCGGCTGTCGGTTGCAGGAAGCCGTCACTCCCCAGCAGGGCAAAACTGCCAACCCGGGTCAGCGACTGCTCGCTGGCAGCCCCCTGGGCATCGAGCACCTTGCCGTTGAACTGGGCAATCCGGCCAGATTCACGGATCTCCTGCAGCAGCGTGGCGGGCAGCAGGGCGAGAGCGGCACGATCCGGTACCTGTTTATCCTGTGCCATGGCTTTCAGCGGGGCGAGACGCTCCGGGTACTGGCCCTCGACGGCGGATTCGCTCAGCAGCTTGACCGCATCGCTGGCGCTCTGACGGGTGACCGCGAAGATCTCGTTCATGTCGCCGGAGGCTTGCTCCCACTGGGCGTTGAGCTCGACCAGCTGCTTCTCGTTGCTGGCGAACTTGCCGGCCAGCTCCTTGCTCAGGCGCTGGGCCTCGGCCAGTCTGGCGCGGGCAGTGCCGAGCTCCTTGGCAACGGTCGCCAGATCTTGCTGAGCCTGCTGTTCACGAGCCTGTTCCTGCTGCTGCCACTCATCGGCGACAGCGGTGTTGGTACCGCAGGAGAGGGCAATAAGGAGGGGGAACCACTTCATGGTGACTCTCATGATTGGGCCTCCTGACTGCGGCTGACAGAGAGGGGGACATTGAGCAACTGGGGAACTTTCTTGTCGGCGGCCACATCCATCGCCTCGGCGATGGGGGAGAGCCACTGGCTGTCGAGGGCTTGCCACTGCTTAGCCTCGGCAGACCAGCGCCATGCCTGACTACGATCGGCCGTCATCGCCAGCAGGGAGACCCGACCCAACGCCAGCACATCGACCCGACGCGGAGCACCATCCAGCTCCAGCTCGGCGGAATAGCTGTCCATCCGGCTGCCGTACTCGGCTTCAATCTGATAGGCCTGCAGCAGCTGACGGAATTTCTCCGCCTCGCTAACGTCTGCGCGAGCCAGGGTCGCTTTCAACTGTTCAACCCGCGCCAAACGATCTTCCTTGCGCAGCGGAATGTCGTTTTGCACCAGCTGTTCCAGATCTGCCTGCATCTGCAACATCAGCGGGATCAAGCCCTGACGGGTCTCTTGCACCGCTTCCAGCTGCTGGCTCAATTTACCCAGCTCATTTTGCTGATCGGCCACCAGAGATTGCATGTAGCGGTTGTAGGCTTCGAGGTCGCGCAGTTGCAGCTGGGCATTTTGCAGCTCCAGTCGTGCGGCAACGGCGGCATCGGCGGCTTTTTCCACCCGCTGCTGGGAGGCTTTCCCGGCAGCTATGCTGTTCTTGAGGGCGGGAGCAACCAGCTCACCCCCGATGGCAGCAAAGTGGACTGACAGTGGCAGCAGGGCCACACCCCATAATTTGTTCATTGAAATATATCTTACTAATGATAACTATTATCATTATCTCAAATGCAGGGCGGACTGGCAACGAGAGGATTTTCTTGGCCTTTATGCACAAAAACAGGATAATTTTTAAGCACGCACGGAATAAGTGGCGCCAATAGCCACCGCACAAATATAAATAACGAGAAAAAATCTTTTCGATCAGCGTGATAGAGATCGAAAAAGGAGAAAGTAATGCTCAACGATGCGATCTGGGAACATATAGACAAGTTCACCAAGGCAACAAAAACCAGCGATATCCAGCAACTGCTGGAGCGCTTCAGTCATCAAATGGGCTTCGATTACTTTCGGCTGCTGATTATTTTCCCCATCAGCATGCAAAAATCCCACGTGGCACTGTTCAACAACTGTCCGACCACCTGGTTTGACGCCTACAGCGAAAACCAGTATCTGACCCAGGATCCGGTGGTCTATCTGGGGCTGAAACAGACCCAGCCGATCTTCTGGAACAAGCTCGACTGCGATTCGCCCTGGCTGCCCAGCGCCAGCCGCGACGTGATGAACCTGGCCGCCGATTTCGGGGTACGCAATGGCGTCTCCTTTCCGCTGCACACCCCGCAGGGGGAGCACGGCATCCTCTCATTCATCACCAAGGAGAAATCCAACTCCGATCTGATGTTTGAAAATGTTCCGCTGCTGTCGTTCTGCGCCAGCTACATCTTCAACTCCGCACTGCAACTGATAAAAAGCAGACCGGATATGATGAAATACCTGACCGAACTGTCGGATCGGGAGAAGGAGTGCCTGTTCTGGGCCAGCGAGGGCAAGACCTCCTGGGAGATCGCCACCATCCTCGGCATCAGTGAGCGGACGGTCAACTTCCACCTGACCCAGGTGACCAACAAGACCGACTCAAAGAACCGCAGTCAGGCCATCGCCAAAGGGATCACCAGCGGCATCATAGTGCCCTCCCTCGACGAGGTCACCATCACCAACCTGCGGCTGTCGTAACCCCTCAGCAGCAACAAAAAGAGCCGCGATTGCGGCTCTTTTTCATTTCAGAAAGTGACTTATC
Organism: Aeromonas sp. s11; assembly: GCF_040907945.1. Classification (NCBI taxonomy): domain Bacteria; kingdom Pseudomonadati; phylum Pseudomonadota; class Gammaproteobacteria; order Aeromonadales; family Aeromonadaceae; genus Aeromonas; species Aeromonas sp. s11. Next base: position 6,332 of record NZ_JBFOCU010000010.1, read on the forward strand.
AGATAGTGACTTACTCAACGGTCACCGATTTTGCCAAGTTTCGCGGCTGGTCGACGTCGGTGCCCTTGATCAGGGCAACGTGGTAGGAGAGCAGCTGCAGCGGCACGGTATAGACGATGGGGGCGATCACCTCTTCCACATGGTTGAGGTTCATGACCCGCATGGTCTCGTCGCTCTTGAAGCCGGTGTCGGCATCGGCGAACACGTAGAGGATACCGCCACGGGCGCGCACCTCTTCCACGTTGGACTTGAGCTTCTCCAGCAGATCGTTGTTCGGCGCCACCACAATGATGGGCATCTCGGCATCGATCAGCGCCAGCGGGCCGTGCTTCAGTTCGCCAGCGGCGTAAGCTTCGGCGTGGATGTAGGAGATCTCTTTGAGCTTGAGCGCCCCCTCCATGGCGATGGGGTACTGGCTGCCACGGCCGAGGAACAGGCTATGCTGCTTGTCGGCAAACTCTTCGGCCAGGGTTTCGATATCCTTGGCCAGCGCCAGACTCTCTTTAATACGCAGCGGCAGGGCTTGCAGCGCCTTGACCAGTTCGGCTTCGGCGGCGGCGCTCAGGTGGCCACGACAGTGACCGACCGAGGCCACCAGCATCAACAGGCCAGCCAGCTGGGTGGTGAACGCCTTGGTGGAGGCTACGCCGATCTCGGCACCGGCACGGGTCATAAAGGCCAGATCCGATTCACGCACCAGCGAGGAGCCCGGCACGTTGCAGATAGCCAGCGAGCTCATGTAGCCGGATTCCTTGGCCAGACGCAGTGCGGCCAGGGTATCGGCGGTCTCGCCGCTCTGGGAGAGTGTCACCAGCAGGCTGTTGGGGCGCACTACCGATTTGCGATAACGGAACTCGGAGGCGATCTCCACATCGCAGGAGACGCCAGCGATCTCTTCGAACCAGTAGCGAGCCACCATGCCGGAGTGATAGGAGGTGCCGCAGGCGACGATCTGCACGTGCTCCACCTTGTCAAAGATGGCGCGCGCGCCGTTACCGAACGATTCGACCACCACGTGATCGCTGCCCAGACGCCCTTCCAGGGTGTTGGTGATCGCTTTGGGCTGCTCGTGGATCTCCTTGAGCATGTAGTGACGGTATTCACCCTTGTCACCGGCATCGTGGGAGAGTTCGGACTCCTGCTCTTCGCGCACCACGGCGTTGCCGTTGGTATCGAAGATATGCACATCGCGACGGGTCACTTCGGCCACATCACCCTCTTCCAGGAAGATGAAACGACGGGTCACCGGCAGCAGCGCCATCTGGTCGGAGGCGATAAAGTTCTCGCCGATACCGCGGCCGATCACCAGCGGTGAACCGGAGCGGGCCACCACCACGCGGCTGTCGTCGCGGCTGTCCATCACCACGGTACCGTAGGCACCGCGCAGCTGCTTCACCGCAGTCTGCATGGCGGCCAGCAGGCTGCCGGCGCTCTTCAGCTCGTGATGGACCAAATGGGCAATCACCTCGGTATCGGTGTCGGAGCTGAACACATAACCCAGCGCCTTCAACTCTTCCCGCAGCTCTTCGTGGTTCTCGATGATGCCGTTGTGCACCACCACGATATACTCGGAGACGTGGGGGTGGGCATTGCGCTCGGAAGGCTCGCCGTGAGTGGCCCAGCGGGTATGGGCGATGCCGGTACCACCATGGACGGACTGCTCGTCGAGCGCCTTGGCCAGCTCGGCCACCTTGCCCAGACGGCGAACCCGCTGCAACGGTTGGTTGGCGCTGAACACGGCCACACCGGCAGAGTCATAACCGCGGTACTCCAGACGGCGCAGGCCCTCTACCAGAATTTCAGCCACATCACGTTGGGCGACAGCCCCGACGATGCCACACATACACTTCTCCTTGAGATGCAAATCGTAAAGTCAGTTGGATGGTTCAGAGCTCGATGTCAGCAAGTGACCGGGGCGCAGATAAGCGTCACCCCCTGGGCTTGAATCTGTTCTCTGGCCTCGCTGGCCAGCCCCTCGTCGGTCACCAGGGTATGGATGCTCGACCAGGGAAGTTCGAGATTGGGGATCTTGCGGCCGATCTTTTCCGATTCGACCATCACAATGACCTCCCGCGACACCTCGGCCATGACCCGCGACAGGCCCACCAGCTCGTTGAAGGTGGTGGTGCCACGCTCCGGGTCGATGCCGTCGGCACCGATAAAGAGCTGGTCGAAATCGTAGGAGCGCAGCACCTGTTCCGCCACCTGCCCCTGAAAGGATTCGGAGTGAGGGTCCCAAGTGCCACCGGTCATTAACAGGGTAGGCTCATTTTCCAGCTCGCGCAGGGCTCCGGCCACATTGAGGGAGTTGGTCATCACGATGAGGCCGCGCTTGTTGCCCAGCATGGGGATCATGGCGCTGGTGGTGCTGCCGCTGTCGATGATGACGCGGTTGTGATCACGCAGCCGCTCGGCCGCCGCACGGGCAATGGCTAACTTTCGGTTCGAAACTTGTTCAGGATTGGCCTCGACCACCATCTCGCTCGGCAAGGGGACGGCGCCACCGTAACGACGCAGCAGCAGACCGCCGGTCTCCAGTACGGCCAGATCTTTACGGATGGTCACTTCGGAGGTAGAAAAGTGTTTGGCGAGGGCGTCGACACTCACTTCACCCTGCTCTTGTACCAGGGTCACTATGGTGTGGCGGCGTTGTTGAGTATTACGTTTGGTCATTTTTAAGTTTCGATTCGAAAGAACATCGAAATATTAGCCCCTTTTTCGGAAAAATAAAACAGCAAATAGGATCCGATTTGGTTCGATGCCAGAATGGGGTGCCAATTTGCGACGAGGATGCCATGCAAAAGAGAGTCATATGGCTGGTGGAGGATGAGGCCAGCATCGCCGACACCCTGATTTACGCCCTGCAGACCGACGGGTTCGAGGTGGAGTGGTTCATGCTGGGCCAACAGTTGCTGACACGACTGAAACAGACGCGACCCGACTTCCTGATCCTCGATGTGGGGCTGCCCGACATCAGCGGCTTCGAACTCTGCAAGCAGGTAAGGGCGCTGACCGATATTCCCCTGATGTTCCTCACCGCCCGCAGCGAGGAGATAGACCGGCTGATCGGGCTGGAGATCGGTGCCGACGACTATGTGGCCAAACCCTTCTCGCCACGGGAAGTGTGTGCCCGGGTGCGGGTCATCCTGCGCCGCAGCCAACCCGTCGCCCCCCAGTCCAGCGCCCTGCTGGTGCTGGATGAGGAGCGTGCCCGCATTCACTTTCGCGGTCAGCCGCTGGCCCTCACCCGTTACGAATATCTGCTGCTCAAGACCCTGATGCTGGCGCCGGGGCGGGTCTACTCCCGCCAGCAGCTGATGGATCTGGTGTGGCAGGATGCGGAGGAGAGTCTGGATCGCACCGTCGATACCCACATCAAGACCATCCGCGCCAAGCTGCGCGAACATGATCCCGAGGCCAACCTGATCCTCACCCATCGCGGACTGGGCTACAGCCTGGAGCTGGCATGAGACTCGGGCTGCAACTACTGTTCGGCCTGCTGCTGATCTTCGCGCTGGCCGCTTGGTTCGTGCTGGAGATCTTCGTCGAGGAGATCAAACCGGGGGTGCGCAGCGCCACCGAGGATACCCTGGTGGACATGACCCAGCTGCTGGCGCCGCTGGCGCTCGATGATCTGCAAGAGGACAATATGATGAACGGGCGACTGGCCAGCGCCTTCGCCCGCCTCAACCAGAATCCCATCAATGCGATGATCGACGGCCATCTCAAGCAGCAGGCGGAGTACCGCATCTATGTGACAGACCGGCAAGGCATGGTGATTTACGACTCCGACGGCACGGATCTGGGCAAGGACTATTCGCGCTGGAACGATGTCTACCGCACCCTGCGCGGCCAGTATGGCGCCCGCAGCACCCGCACCGATCCCGATGATGCCACCAGCTCGACCATGTATGTGGCGGCTCCGCTGCGGGAAGGGGCCGAGATCATCGGCTCCCTCACCGTCGCCAAACCCAATCGCACCCTGATGCCCGCCATCGAGCGGGGGGAACAGGAGCTGCTGCGGGCCGGCGGCCAGATGCTGCTCATCTCGCTGCTGATCGGCAGCCTGCTGGTGTGGTGGCTTAACCGCGCCATCGGCAAGCTGGTGCACTACGCCGACTCGGTCAGCAAGGGGGAGGCGGCACCGCTGCCGCAGTTGCACACCGTCGAGCTGGATCGGCTCGGCCGCTCGCTGGAGACCATGCGCCACCAGCTCGATGGCAAAAGCTACATCGAAGCCTATGTGCACAGCCTGACCCACGAGCTGAAGAGCCCGCTGGCCGCTATTCGCGGGGCAGGGGAGATTTTGGCCGAAACGCCGCCCCCCGAAGTTGCCAAACGCTTTATCGGCAACATCAATCAGGAGAGTGCCCGCATGCAGCAGCTGATCGAGCGAATGCTGCAACTGGCGCGGCTGGAGTCGGGGCAGGGGCTGGATCGCCAATCGGTGGAGCCAGCGAAACTGGGCAAGCGCACCCTCGACGCCCGCCAGATCATCGCCCAGCGCCGTCAGGTCGAGTTGGTGGCCGAGCTGGCCAGCGCGCCGAAACAGAAGTGGGATCCGCTGCTGGTGGAGCAGGCCATCGGCAACCTGCTGGACAACGCCATCGACTTCTCTCCCGCCAACGGGCAGGTCACCCTGAGCGGCAGCCAGCAGGAGGAGGGCTACTGTTTTCGGGTCACCGACAGCGGCCCCGGCATTCCCGACTACGCCCTGCCGCGCATCTTCGAGCGCTTCTACTCCTTGCCGCGCCCGGACAAGGGCAAGAGCAGCGGTCTGGGGCTCAGCTTCGCCCATGAGGTGGCCCACCAGCATGGCGGCCGTCTGACCCTGAGCAACCGGCCGGAAGGGGGCGCGCTGGCGGAACTCTGGCTGCCGTTCGCCTAGCCCCCCCGCAACTTCACATTCCCCACACAAAGCGGCATTAGACTGCCGCTTTCTCTCATCCATTTGCTCAAGGAAATGCTATGTCCCGCCTGCTTCTCTCCAGCCTGCTGGCTGCCGGTCTGCTCGCAGCCCTGCCTGCCTCCGCCGCCAGCGGCTGTTTTCTCTATGCTGACGGCAACGGCCAGACCCTCTCCAGTGAAGGGGACTGCTCCAGCCAGCTGCCGCCCGCGTCCACCTTCAAGATCCCGTTGGCGCTGATGGGTTACGACAGTGGCTATCTGGTGGATGAAGAGCATCCGGCACTGCCCTACAAGCCGAACTACGATGGCTGGCTGCCCGCCTGGCGCGAAACCACTACCCCACGCCGCTGGGAAACCTACTCGGTCGTCTGGTTCTCCCAGCAGATCACCGAATGGCTGGGGATGGAGCGCTTCCAGCAATATGTCGACCGCTTCGACTACGGCAATCGGGATCTCTCCGGCAATCCGGGCAAACATGACGGCCTGACCCAGGCCTGGCTCAGCTCCAGCCTCGCCATCAGTCCGGAGGAACAGGCCCGCTTCCTCGGCAAGATGCTCAGCGGCAAGCTTCCGGTCTCGGCGCAGACCCTGCAGTACACCGCCAATATCCTCAAGGTGAGCGAGATCGACGGCTGGCAGATCCACGGCAAGACCGGCATGGGCTACCCGAAGAAGCTGGATGGCAGCCTCAACCGCGATCAGCAGATCGGCTGGTTCGTCGGCTGGGCCAGCAAACTGGGCAAGCAGCTCATTTTCGTTCATACCGTGGTGCAGAAACCGGGCAAGCAATTCGCCTCTATCAAGGCGAAAGAAGAGGTGCTGGCCGCATTGCCCGGGAAGCTGAAGACCCTGTAATTCCTCCAGAAACCGGCTCAATGCCGGTTTTTTTATCCCCCTTCACCACCACTTCACACAAGCCCATCACCACTTCACGCCGGACTGACAGACTCACTCCATCCAACAAGGAGACGTGTCATGGTCAAACAGATATTCACCCACAAGATATTTCTGCTGCTGTTGCTCAGCCTGCTGTTGATGGTGCCGGTGCAATCCATCATGGAGCTCAACCGGGAGCGTCAGGCTTACCGCAGTCAGGCCATTCACAGCATCATGGCCAGCAGCAGCGGCCCGCAACGGCTGATGGGGCCCATTATCGTGCAGCCCTATACCCGTTCGGTGACGGTCGAGCAGGAGGGCAAGCGCTTCGTCCGTCAGGAGCAGATCTACCGCTACCTGCTGCCGGAGCAGTTGGATATCAAGGCCAACATGGAGGTCACCCCGCGCAAGCTGGGCATCTATCAGGCGCAGGTCTATCAGACCCGGCTCTCCCTCTCGGGCCGCCTGCCAACCCGGCAGAGTCTGCTGAATGACGCGACCTCACCGCTCGGTGAAACGGCCGAGCTGGTGGCGGGCAAACCCTACCTGAGCCTGCTGCTCTCCGATGCCCGCGGTATCAACAGCGTCCCCGAACTGCAACTCGGCACACAGCGGATCCCGTTTGCCCCCGGCGCCCGCCTCGGTGACGCGCTCGCGGGTATCCATGCCCCACTCGACAGCCTGCCGCAGCAGGATGGCACCTTCCATCTGGAGCTCAATCTACAGGGGATGAACGCCCTCGACATAGTCCCGCTGGGCAAGGAGAGCACCCTGCAACTGGCGGGCAACTGGCCCCACCCCAACTTTATCGGTGACTTTCTGCCGGGCAGTCGCACCCTGAGCTCGCAAGGGTTTGAGGCCAACTGGCAAACCAGCTGGTTCGCCAGCGACATGGAGACCCGCTTCAACCGGATGATGAACGGGGGCGATAGCCATCTCTCCACCTTCAGCGTCAGTCTGGTGCAGCCGGTGGATCACTATCAACTCAATGAGAGGGCGGCCAAATATGCCCTGCTGTTTATCGGCCTCACCTTTATCAGCTTCTTCATGTTCGAGCTGCTCAAGGGGCTGCGGGTTCACCCGATCCAGTACGCGCTGGTGGGCATGGGGCTGGCCATCTTCTATCTGGTGCTGCTGGCGCTGACCGAACACCTCGGTTTTGGCTGGGCCTATCTGGTGGCCGCACTGGCCAGCGTGCTGCTCAACGGCTTCTACCTCAGTCATGTGCTGGGTGGCCCGAAACAGGGGATCGGTTTCGCGGCACTGCTCGGGCTGGTCTATGCCATCCTCTACAGCCTGCTGCAGGCCGAAGAGATTGCTCTGCTGCTCGGGGCCCTGCTCTTGTTCGCCACCCTGGCGCTGATCATGCTGCTGACCCGCAAGCTCGACTGGTATCAGGTGATGGACTATAGCGCCCCCGCCACCACATGGGCGACCCCCCAGTCATCGACCAGTGGCACCAGCCATAAGGCATAAGCCAAAAAAACCGGCGCCATCAGGCGCCGGTTCTATTTTATTGATCGGGCATCACTTCTTCTTGACCGGACGAGCCCAGTTCTTGATGTGGCGCTGGGGCACCCGGGTGATCACCAGCTCGTTCTCGGCCACATCCTTGGTGATGGTGGAACCTGCCCCCAGGGTTGCCCCCTTGCCGATGCGCACCGGCGCCACCAGCTGGGTATCGGAACCGACGAACACATCATCCTCGATGATGGTCTGGAATTTGTTGACCCCGTCGTAATTGCAGGTGATGGTACCGGCACCGATATTCACTTTGGCACCCACCTCGGCATCTCCCAAATAGGTGAGGTGACCACACTTGGAACCAACCCCCAGACGGGCCTTCTTCATCTCGACGAAGTTGCCAACGTGGGCATCCTGCTCCAGCACGGCCCCCGGGCGCAGACGGGCAAAAGGGCCGACCGAACACTGATCCGCCACCTGAGCCCCTTCAACGATGGAGTAGGGCTTCACTTCGGTGTGATCGCCAATGACGCAATCCTTCAGCACGCTGCCGGCACCGATACGAACATGGTTGCCGAGGGTTACCTTGCCTTCGATGATGACGTTGACGTCGATCACCACCTCTTCACCGATCTCGAGGGTTCCGCGCAGATCGAAGCGGGCCGGGTCGATCAGGGTAGCACCGGCGATCATCAGCTTCTCGGCCTGCATCTGCTGGTAGCTGCGCTCAAGGGCAGCCAGCTGCACCCGGTTGTTGGCCCCTTCCACCTCGGCGGCACGCTCCGGATGGACCGCCGCGATCGGACAGCCATCGCCGTGCGCCATGGCGATCACGTCGGTCAGGTAGAATTCGCCCTGGGCATTCTTGTTGTCCAGACGGGATAGCCAGCTGCGCAGCTGACCGCCGTTGGCCACCAGCACGCCGGTGTTCACCTCGCGGATCGCCAGCTGTTCGGCATTGGCATCCTTCTGTTCGACGATGCCGACTACCTGACCATTTTCACGGACGATACGGCCATAGCCGGTAGGATTGTCCAGTACCACGGTCAGCAGTGCCATCCCGTTTTCAGCCTTGGCAGCCAGCAGTCGCTGCAGGGTCTCGGGCTGGATCAGCGGGGTATCGCCGTAGAGCACCAGCACATCGTCTTCATCCTTCCAGAACGGGATGGCCTGGGCGACCGCATGACCTGTCCCCAACTGCTGGGCTTGCAGCACCCAGTTCACATCGGCCGCCACGATCCGCTCTTTCAGCAGCTCGGCACCGTGGCCATAAACCAGATGCAACTGCTCGGCACCGACCTGACGGGCGGTATCGATCACATGGGAGACCATGGGTTTGTTGGCTACCGGGTGCAGTACCTTGGGCAGGGAAGAGCGCATACGGGTACCTTTACCCGCAGCCAGGATCACGACGTTGAGAGACATGACTTCGACCTTGAACTTGTGTGGAAATACTCGGCGGAGTCTATCCAACGGGTAAAAAAAAAGCGACCCGAAGGTCGCTTTTTACATCACCGTTATTAGCGGTAATTCTTTTTGACGATATCGATGACTCGCAGTTGAGCCATCGCCTTGGCCAGCTCGGTGGCGGCCTGGGCGTAGTCGATATCACCATGGGAGCTGTGGATCCGCTCTTCGGCTGCACGCTTGGCTTCCTGGGCTTTCGCCTCATCCAAGTCGTCAGCACGAATCGCGGTGTCCGCCAGCACGGTCACGGATTCAGGTTGTACTTCCAGCATACCGCCGGAGATGTACAGCACCTCTTCAGTTCCGTTCTGCTTCACCAAGCGGACCAGGCCCGGCTTGATGGCAGTCAGCAACGGAGCATGACCGTGGCGGAGACCCAACTCACCTTCGGAGCCTGATACCTGAGCGGATTGCACGCGACCGGAAAACAGTTTTCCTTCGGCGCTCACCACATCCAGGTGAAAGGAGATCATCTCTGCCATGGGCCCTCCTGTCGAGGCTTACAGTTTCTTGGATTTCTCGACGACTTCGTCGATACCGCCAACCATGTAGAACGCCTGCTCGGGCAGATCGTCATACTCGCCTTTCAGGATGCCCTGGAAACCACGGATGGTCTCTTTCAGCGGCACGTATTTACCCGGAGAACCGGTAAACACTTCTGCTACGAAGAACGGCTGGGACAGGAAACGCTCGATCTTACGGGCACGGGCTACGGTCAGTTTGTCTTCTTCTGACAGTTCATCCATACCCAGGATGGCGATGATGTCCTTCAGCTCTTTGTAGCGCTGCAGTACGGTCTGAACGCCACGAGCGGTCTCGTAGTGCTCTTTGCCAACCACCAGCGGATCCAGCTGACGAGAGGTAGAGTCCAGCGGGTCAACGGCCGGGTAGATACCCAGTGCCGCGATTTGACGGGACAGTACGACGGTCGCATCCAGGTGGGCGAAGGTGGTCGCCGGAGACGGGTCAGTCAAGTCATCCGCAGGCACGTAAACGGCCTGTACGGAGGTGATGGAACCAGTCTTGGTGGAGGTGATACGTTCTTGCAGAACACCCATCTCCTCGGCCAGGGTCGGCTGGTAACCAACTGCGGAAGGCATACGGCCCAGCAGTGCGGATACTTCAGTACCGGCCAGGGTGTAACGGTAGATGTTGTCCACGAAGAACAGCACGTCACGACCCTCGTCACGGAACTTCTCAGCCATGGTCAGGCCGGTCAGCGCAACGCGCAGACGGTTTCCGGGCGGCTCATTCATCTGACCGTAAACCAGAGATACTTTGTCCAGTACGTTGGACTCCATCATCTCGTGGTAGAAGTCGTTACCCTCACGGGTACGCTCACCAACACCGGCGAACACAGAGTAACCACTGTGTTCGATCGCGATGTTACGGATCAGCTCCATCATGTTTACGGTTTTGCCTACACCGGCACCACCGAACAGACCAACTTTACCGCCCTTGGCGAACGGGCATACCAGGTCGATAACCTTGATGCCTGTTTCCAGCAGATCGTTGCTGTTGGACTGATCTTCGTAGCTGGGGGCAGCGCGGTGGATAGACCAGCACTCTTCTTCACCGATCGGACCTTTTTCGTCGATTGGCTCACCCAGTACGTTCATGATCCGACCCAGAGTCGCAGTACCGACCGGAACCTGGATGGATTTACCGCTATTCACTACTTCCAACCCACGACGCAGACCGTCGGAGGAGCCCATGGTGATGCAACGAACGACGCCGCCACCGATCTGTTGCTGAACTTCCAGCACCAGACCCTGGCCTTGACCTTCGCTAACGACCTTCAGTGCATCGTACACCTGGGGCACGGCATTCTGCGGGAACTCGATGTCCACCACAGCGCCGATGATTTGGACGATGAAACCGTTACTCATGTCAAATCCTCTAAACCTTTGATAACCCTTGCCTTACACCGCAGCAGCACCGGATACGATCTCTGTCAGCTCCTGGGTAATACTGGCCTGACGGGCCTTGTTGTATACCAGTTGCAGATCGTTAATCAGGTTACCGGCGTTGTCAGTCGCGGCTTGCATGGCAACCATTCGGGCTGCCTGTTCACTTGCCAAGTTTTCCACTACACCCTGGTAAACCTGAGATTCAACATAGCGAACCAGCAGGGTATCCAGCAGCTTCTTGGGATCCGGCTCATAGAGGTAATCCCAGTGGTGTTTCTTGGCGAGCTTGCTGTCTTCAGTTACGGGCAAAGGCAGCAGTTGATCGACCCGTGGTTGCTGCACCATGGTGTTGACGAACTTGTTGTACACCAGATACAGCTTGTCAATCTCACCGTTGTCGTAAGCCTTCAGCATGACCTTGACTGAACCAATCAGGTCATTGACGCTCGGACTATCGCCCAGTCCTGCGACATGAGCTTTAACCTTGGCGCCGTGCCGTTCAAAGAAGTTGGAGGCCTTGTTACCGATCAGTGCCAGGTCAACCTTGGCACCTTTCGCGCTCCATTGCTTCATATCATTGAGGGCAGCCTTGAACAGGTTGATGTTCAGACCACCACACAGGCCACGGTCGGTGGAGACGACGATGTAACCCACTCGCTTGACCTCACGTTCGATGAGGTAGGGGTGCTTGTATTCCAAGTTCCCCTGAGCGATATGGCCGATCACCTTGCGCATGGTTTCAGCGTACGGACGGCTGGCAGACATGCGTTCCTGCGCACGGCGCATTTTGCTTGCTGCCACCATTTCCATAGCGCCGGTGATCTTCTGAGTGTTTTTCACACTCCCGATCTTGTTACGTATCTCTTTTGCGCCGGCCATCTCTTACTCTCCATCAAGTGGCAGCTCACGCTGCCACACACGCTTACCAGGTCTGGGTTGCTTTGAAGCTATCCAGCAACGCAGTCAGCTTGCCAACGATCGCGTCGTTGTAGTCGGCTTTGGCATTGATTTCAGCCATCAGCTCGGCATGCTGGGTATTGGCGTAAGAGAGCAGAGCGGCTTCGAAGTCGACGATCTTGTTCAGCTCGACATCGGAGAGATAGCCTTTCTCGGCAGCGAACAGCACCAGAGACTGGTGAGCCACGCTCAGCGGAGAGTACTGCTTCTGCTTCATCAGCTCGGTCACTTTCACACCGTGATCCAGCTGCTTGCGAGTCGCCTCGTCCAGATCGGAAGAGAACTGGGCGAATGCAGCCAGTTCGCGATACTGGGCCAGCGCGGTACGGATACCACCGGACAGCTTCTTGACGATCTTGGTCTGAGCAGCACCACCTACACGGGATACGGAGATACCCGGGTCAACCGCCGGACGAATACCGGAGTTGAACAGCTGTGAAGTCAGGAAGATCTGACCATCGGTGATGGAGATCACGTTGGTCGGAACGAACGCAGATACGTCACCCGCCTGGGTTTCGATGATCGGCAGCGCGGTCAGAGAGCCGGTCTTGCCTTTCACTTCACCCTTGGTGAACTTCTCTACGTACTCGGCGTTAACGCGAGCAGCACGCTCCAGCAGACGGGAGTGCAGATAGAAAACGTCACCCGGGTAAGCTTCACGTCCTGGCGGACGGCGCAGCAGCAGGGAGATCTGGCGATAAGCTACGGCCTGCTTGGACAGGTCATCATAGATGATCAGCGCGTCTTCACCGCGGTCACGGAAGTACTCACCCATGGAGCAACCGGCATACGGAGCCAGGTACTGCAGGGCAGCCGCTTCGGAGGCAGAGGCAACCACCACGATGGTGTTGGCCAGAGCTCCGTGCTCTTCCAGCTTGCGCACTACGTTGGCGATGGTGGAGGCCTTCTGGCCAATCGCAACGTAAACACACTTAATGCCGGAATCTTTCTGGTTGATGATGGTGTCGATCGCGATGGCGGTCTTACCAACCTGACGGTCACCGATGATCAGCTCACGCTGGCCACGACCGATTGGGATCATGGCATCGATGGCTTTCAGACCGGTCTGGACCGGCTGGTCAACAGACTTACGCTCGATAACGCCCGGTGCGATCACTTCGATCGGCGAGAAGCCGTCGTTGTCGATCGGACCTTTACCGTCGATCGGCTGACCCAGGGTGTTCAACACCCGGCCCAACAGACCACGACCTACCGGCACTTCCAGAATGCGGCCAGTACCTTTTACTTTCATTCCTTCTGACAGACCGTCATAGGAACCCATAATCACCGCACCGACGGAGTCACGCTCCAGGTTCAATGCCAGAGCGTAGCGGTTGCCCGGCAGCTCGATCATCTCACCCTGCATGGCATCAGCCAGGCCGTGAATACGAATGATACCGTCGCTCACAGAGACGATAGTACCTTCGTTACGCGCTTCGCTCTTTACATCAAACTGCGCAATGCGCTGCTTGATCAGCTCGGCGATTTCAGTGGAATTCAGTTGCATGCTCTAATACCCCAATCAAGATTGCAGCGCGTCAGCCATGCGATCCAGCTTACCGCGGACTGTGCCGTCGATTACCAGATCACCGGCCTTGATGAGCACCCCGGCCATCAAGGACGCATCGATGCTGCAATTCAGCTTCACTTTGCGCGCGAGACGTTGTTCCAGAGAAGCCTGAATATTGGCTTTCTGCTGGTCGGTCAGTTCGATCGCCGAAATCACGTCAGCCTGAACCTCTTTATCCAGTTCAGCTTTGAACGCTACAAATTCAGCAACGACCGCCGGCAGCACACCCAAGCGACCATTCTCGGCCATCACCCGGATCAGGTTCTGGCCATGCACGTCGAGTTGCTCACCGCAGACACCGACAAACAGCGTTGCCAGCTCTTCGGCGGCCACAGAGCCGTTTACCAGGTTGTGCATGGTCTCGTTTTCCACTACTTGCGCAGCGAAACCGAGCATACCCAGCCACTGGTCAACCGCCTTGTGCTCAACGGCAAACTCGAAAGCAGCCTTGGCGTAGGGGCGAGCGATTGTAGTCAGTTCAGACATAGCCCCGTTCCCGTTACAGTTCTGCTACCAGTTTGTCGACGATGTCGCTGTTGGCAGCCTGGTCGATTTGACGCGCCAGGATCTTCTCTGCACCAGCAATGGCAAGAGCAGCAACCTGCTTACGCAGTTCTTCTTTGGCACGATGACGTTCAGCTTCGATCTCGGCACGGCCCTGAGCCAGGATTTTTTCCCGCTCAGACTGGGCACCAGCGGCAGCTTCATCAATGATCTGGGCTTTACGTTTGTTAGCCTGCTCAATGATTTCAGCAGCCTGCAGCTTGGCTTCTTTCAGCTGATCGGTGGCGTTGGCCTTGGCCAAATCCAGATCTTTCTTGGCACGTTCGGCAGAAGAGAGACCGTCAGCAATAGCTTTCTGACGGGCTTCGATGGCAGCAATCAGCGGCGGCCATACGTACTTCATGCAAAACACTACGAAGAAGAAAAAAGCAATTGCTTGGCCGAGGAGGGTGGCATTGATATTCACAGCCGATGTCCTCTTAAGTTAGTTAATGGGTTATGCCTGGAGAGTCGTAACGACTTAGCCAGCAACCGCAAACATCACGTACAGACCCAGACCAACGGCGATCATCGGGATCGCATCCACCAGACCCATTACGATGAAGAACTGGGTACGCAGAACAGGGATCAGATCCGGTTGACGAGCAGCACCTTCCAGGAACTTGCCACCCAGGATACCGATACCGATGGAAGCGCCGATAGCAGCCAGACCCATCATCATTGCAGCAGCGATGTACAGCAGGTCCATGTTCAAGTTTTCCATGAGGATCTCCAGTTATTTAGATGTAATTGATTGTATAAAAAGGATTATTTGAGTTGCATCAACCATGGTCTTCCTGCGCCATCGACAGATAGACGATGGTCAGAACCATGAAAATGAATGCCTGCAAAGTGATGATCAGGATGTGGAAAATTGCCCAAGGCACGGACAGGATCCACTGTGACCACCAGGGTAACAAACCAGCAATCAGGATAAAGATCAGTTCGCCAGCATACATGTTGCCGAACAGTCGAAGACCCAGAGAAACAGGTTTGGAAATCAGCGTAACAGTTTCCAGGATGAGGTTAACCGGGATGGCCGCCGGGTGGTTGAAAGGCTGAAGCGTCAGCTCCTTCACAAACCCGCCGATACCCTTGACCTTGATGCTGTAATACAGGATCAAGAAGAACACGCCCAAAGCCATGGACATGGTGATGTTAACGTCAGCAGAGGGAACCACACGCAGATAGGGAATACCCATCAATTGTGCAGCGTGAGGGATAAAGTCAACGGGGATCAGATCCATGAAGTTCATCAGGAAGATCCACACAAACACCGTCAGCCCCAAAGGTGCGATGACCTTGTTGCGACCGTGAAAGATGTCTTTGACGTTACCATTCACAAACTCGACCAGCATCTCCACAAAGCACTGCAGCTTACCCGGCACCCCGCTGGTAGCGTTAACGGCTACTTTGCGGAACAGCAGGATAAACAGGGCGCCTAGCACGACGGAAAATACCATTGAGTCGATATTGACCGTCCAGAACCCGGACCCGACTTGAAGGTGGGTCAGGTGGTGGGAGATATATCCCTGAGGAGTCAGGACTTCTCCGGTTGCAGACATGAGTTTTCCTAATAGTGGTTGTTAAGCGTGAATGAAACCATCCACTGTACAACGAGGGCGAGGATATAAGTGGCGAAAAACGAGACGGTAACGACCTCGACTCCCGCACCAAACATCAGGGCGAATAGACCTGTTGTAGAAATGAGCTTAATCCCTGCCCCACCATAAAAGTCCCGCAAAACCATGCCCACACTCTCGGTTGTCACCTTGCGGCGCAGCACCCAGACAGTAAACAAGGCTTGAGGAACCCAGTACATCCCCCCTCCGTAGAGGGCGGAATAACCGGCGCTGGCACCAGTCAGGTAAAACCAGACGGCACTCATCGCCAGGATCAGGATGAGCTGACAAACGAGCATAACCAAGGCCAGTGTCAAACCTTCCAAGGCTATTTTCTGCTTCACCAACCTACCCCTGAACATTACAGAACTGTAAAAAATCGGGATCCGAAGACCCCATGTTAACAGCTCTTAAAGCCGGTCAAATTATACCCTTGAGGGCAGCTATTGCAATATGACAAAAATCCTTAATTTTTGCGGCTTTCCGCGGCAAATCAGGGTTATGGTCATATCAAAAGGAATGGATGTTTTATTACTACAAAAAGCGTAAAAATCACGATTCCGACACGCCAAAATAGCCCAATATACGGTCCAAATCGGACAAATTCTCGTAACTTATTACTAACTTCCCGCTATCCCGCTTGCCAGGCTGAAGTTGCACCTGATTGCCAATTTTTTCTGCCAGTTGGCGCTCCAGGTAGCCGATCTGCGGATCACGGGCCGGTTCGACCCTGGCTTTTGCCGGTTCGAGCGCTTTTTGCACCAGCTTCTCGGTATCGCGCACGGTCAGCCCTTTCTGGGCAACCAGCTTGGCCAGTTCGGACTGGGCCTGGCCGCTCAGAGCCAGCAGGGCACGGGCATGGCCCATGTCGAGGTCGCCATGCTCGACGAAACGCTTCACGTCGTCGTTGAGCTGGTTGAGACGCAACAGGTTGGTCACCGTGGTGCGGGACTTGCCCACCGCCTCGGCCACCTGCTGGTGGGTGAGTTCGAATTCGGTCAGCAGTCTTTGTAAAGCGACCGCCTCTTCGATGGCATTGAGGTCTTCCCGCTGAATGTTTTCAATCAGCGCGATGGCGACGGCAGCCTCGTCGGGAACATCCTTGACGATGCAGGGCACCACCTCGAGCCGCGCCAGCTGGGACGCGCGCCAGCGCCGTTCACCGGCGATGATTTCGAAGGATTGTTCGCCGAGAGGGCGTACCACGATGGGCTGGATCACCCCCTGGGCGCGGATGGAGTTGGCAAGCTCTTCCAGTGCATCCTGGGACATGTCCTTGCGGGGCTGGTACTTGCCGGACTGCAACCACTCCACCGGCAGCTTGCGCAGCTCACCCTGATTGGTGGGGGCCATGGCTTCTTCAGTACGTTGATCGCTCATCACCTGTTTCTGGCGGGCAGCCGTGCTGGTACTGAGCAGGGCATCCAGCCCCTTGCCCAGTCCACGTTTTTTCGGAGTCATATGCTCTCTCGGTCTGCGATGGTCGCCTGACGTTCCTGCTCCTGGCGGCGCAGGATCTCGCCAGCCAGTGCCAGGTAGGCCTTGGCGCCCACCGATGATTTGTCATAGTGCATGGCCGGGGCACCGAAACTCGGGGCCTCAGCCAGTCTAACGTTGCGGGGAATGATGGTGCGGTAGACTTTGTCGCCAAAGTGCTGTTTTAGCTGATCGGACACATCATTGGCCAACCGGTTGCGGTGATCGAACATGGTGCGCAGCACCCCTTCGATCTTGAGATCCGGATTGACCACGGCGGCCAACTTGCTGATGGTGTCGACCAGGGCGGTGAGCCCCTCCAGCGCGTAATATTCGCACTGCATGGGTACCAGCACGGAGTCGGCGGCGGCCATGGCGTTCACGGTCAGCATGTTGAGAGAGGGCGGGCAGTCGATGAAGACGTAGTCGTATTTGTCCCGCACCGAGGCCAGCGCATTGCGCAGGCGGATTTCGCGGGCGAAAAATTCCATCAGGCGGATTTCGGCCGCGGTCACGTCGGCATTGGCGGCGATCAGGTGATAACCCCCGGTAGTTTCGGGGATGATCACTTCGCTGATGGGGGCATCCTCGATCAGCAACTCATAGGCGGTGCGCTCGACGTCATACTTGTCGACACCGCTGCCCATGGTGGCATTGCCCTGCGGATCCAGATCGATCACCAGCACCTTGCGCCGGGTGGCAGCCATGGAGGCGGCCAGATTCACACAGGTGGTGGTTTTACCCACTCCACCCTTCTGGTTGGCTATGGCGATGACTTTTCCCACACGATCCCCTAAATGAAACTGCGACCCTATTCGGGCTGGATATGTTTGAATTCCAGCAGATGACGTTCGCCTTCCAGCTCCGGCACCCGCAACTCATGACAGGCTACCAGACGGATATTGGCAGGCAACTGGGCCAGCTCCTGCTCGGGATATTGTCCCTTGAGCGCCAGGAAACTGCCCTGTTCTGACGGCAGGTGGTGACACCAGCTCAGCATGTCCTCCAGCGAGGCAAATGCCCGACTCAGTACACCATCAAATCCCACCTCGGGTTGATACTCTTCAACCCGGGATTTGACCGGCGTCACATTGGTCAGACCCAGCTCCTGGACTACCTGACGGATGAAGTTGATCCGCTTGCCCAGACTGTCGAGCAGGACGAACTGCTTGTCCGGATTGATGATGGCCAGCGGCAATCCCGGCAGGCCGGGTCCTGTCCCCACGTCGATGAAGCGCTCACCGTGCAAGTGGGGGCTTACCACCAGGCTATCGAGGATATGCTTGACCAGCATGGCGTCCGGATCTCGCACCGAGGTGAGATTGTAAGCCTTGTTCCACTTGTGCAGCAACTCGACCAACTGCACCAGTTGGCTCTTTTGGGTATCGGTGATAACAATTTCGGCCTGCTTGAGCAGGCCGTTCAATCTTTCCAGCATATTTTCCAACGGTAAGAATCCTCAGGCGGTTTTACGCAGCAGGCCGTGTTTTTTCAGGTGAACCAGCAGGATGGAGATGGCCGCCGGGGTGATGCCGGAGATGCGGGAAGCCTGACCAATGGTCTGCGGTTTGGCATCGTTCAGCTTGGCTTTCACCTCGTTGGAGAGGCCATTCACATCGCGATAGTCCAGATCCAGCGGCAGCAAGGTGTTCTCGTTGCGCAGCTGCTTCTCCACTTCATCGTGCTGACGCTCGATGTAACCGGCGTACTTGATCTGGATCTCAACCTGTTCGGCCGCGGCAGGATCAGTCACGGAAGGGCCGACACCTTCGATGGCCATCAGCGCATCATAGGTCACCTCGGGGCGACGCAGCAGCTCTTCCAGACTTTGTTCGCGGGTCAGCGGGGTGTTGACCAGGGCGTTGACTGCCTCCAGTGACGGATGTTGCGGGTGGATCCAGGTTGAACGCATGCGCTGACGCTCCAGCTCGACCTGTTCCATCTTGGCGTTGAATTTGCTCCAGCGCTCGTCATCCACCAGACCCAGCTCGCGACCGATGGCGGTCAGGCGGATATCGGCGTTGTCTTCACGCAGCAGCAGGCGGTATTCGGCGCGGCTGGTGAACATGCGGTAAGGCTCGCGGGTCCCCAGGGTGGAGAGATCGTCCATCATCACGCCCATGTAGGCCTGATCCCGACGCGGGTTCCAGGGATCCTTGTCCTGGGCACGCAGGGCCGCGTTCAGGCCGGCCATCAGGCCTTGTGCCGCCGCCTCTTCGTAACCGGTCGTGCCGTTGATCTGGCCGGCGAAGAACAGGTTTGGAATGCACTTGCTCTCCATGTTGGCCTTGAGATCCCGCGGATCGAAGAAATCATATTCGATGGCATAGCCGGGGCGGGTGATGTGGGCGTTCTCGAAGCCGCGCACAGAACGGACGATCTGCACCTGCACGTCAAACGGCAGGCTGGTAGAGATCCCGTTCGGATAGAGTTCGTGGGTGGTCAGGCCTTCCGGCTCGACGAAGATCTGGTGCGCCGTCTTGTCGGCGAAACGGGTGATCTTGTCTTCGATCGACGGGCAGTAGCGCGGGCCGATCCCTTCGATCACCCCGGCGTACATGGGGCTGCGATCCAGGTTATTGCGGATCACCTCGTGGGTACGCTCGTTGGTGTGGGTGACGTAGCAAGGCACCTGACGGGGATGCTGGCTGGCATTGCCGATAAACGAGAAGACCGGACGCGGATCGTCGCCGTGCTGTTCCTGCATGACGGAGAAATCGACGCTGCGAGCATCGATGCGCGGCGGGGTGCCAGTCTTGAGACGATCGATGCGCAGCGGCAGTTCACGCAGGCGTTGGGCCAGAGCGATCGAGGGAGGATCCCCGGCACGGCCGCCCTTGTAGTTTTCCATCCCGATATGGATCAACCCGTTCAGGAAGGTACCGACCGTCAGCACCACTGTCTTGCCGCTGATGCGGATCCCGCTCTGGGTGACCACACCGGCAACACGATCCCCGTCCATGATCAGATCGTCACAGGCTTGCTGGAAGATCTTCAGGTTCGGGTAGTTCTCCAGCATCTGGCGAACGACGGCCTTGTAGAGCAGGCGATCCGCCTGGGCACGAGTGGCTCGCACTGCCGGGCCCTTGGAGGAGTTGAGGGTGCGAAACTGGATCCCGCCAAGATCAATGGCACGCGCCATGATCCCGCCGAGTGCGTCAACTTCCCTGACCAGGTGTCCCTTGCCGATCCCGCCGATCGCCGGATTACAGGACATGTGTCCCAGCGTATCGATATTGTGGGTCAGCAACAGGGTGTTCATGCCCATACGGGCTGCCGCTGTTGCTGCTTCGGTTCCGGCATGACCGCCACCGACGACGATCACATCAAATTGTTCATGGTATTGCATTGGGATCACCTTGATCTGCACGCCTGAAGATCTTTATTTGCCTGGGCTAAAGGGCGGAACATTCTATCTGTTTCGCGTCCTGAGGGGAACGTCTACTTAACGTTCAGTATGAAGGGAGGATCCACTAATTAGATCTTAAGGATCTTTAGATTGATCTTTTACTGGATCTCTTATTAGGATCCGCCCTTTCTGTTGATAAGCACTTTTTGATCATAAAGATCATTAATTTAAGGACGATCCTAGCTTGTGGAAAAGCTTGGATCCTGGCTCGGTGAACGAGGGGATAACCAGGACTTTTATACACAGAGGTCTGTCGGTATGGATCTAATACATGGATAACTATAGGTTTTGCAGAGCTTTACACCGTAGTTATGCACATTACCCCTGGGTGTTGTGGGTAACCTTGTAGAACAACTCCCCCGGATCAATCTGTTAATAACATGG
Source organism: Aeromonas sp. s11 (assembly GCF_040907945.1). Lineage (NCBI taxonomy): Bacteria > Pseudomonadati > Pseudomonadota > Gammaproteobacteria > Aeromonadales > Aeromonadaceae > Aeromonas > Aeromonas sp. s11. Next base: position 26,918 of record NZ_JBFOCU010000010.1, read on the forward strand.
TGGATAGTCGATCTGGGGATAAGTGGGGAGATCAAGCTTTTTTTCAGGATCTCCCGCACGCTGATCAGGCGATCATCGTCATCCAGTCGCGGATCCACACTTCTGCGGCATCTTCGGGGATCTCGTGTTGGGTCACATCGATGTCGAGCCGCTCGCCGATCCGGCTGGCACCGCACTCGGCCAGCAGCCGATCCAGCGTCTTGCCACCCTGGCAAAAGGTGTCATAACTGCTGTCACCAAGGGCGATTACGCCATATTTCAATGAATTAAGATCCGGATGCTGCTCGGCAAGATCCTTGGCGAAGGCTTGCAGGTTGTCGGGTACATCCCCGGCACCATGGGTGGAAGTGACCACCAGCAGGATGGATCCCGCATCATCCAGCACCTCTGCCAGCTTGGCCGGGTTGTGGATCCGGGTCTGGTGGCCAGCCTGTTCCAGCAGGTTGGCGACGTGGTCTGCGACATATTCGGCGGCGCCCAGCATGGAGCCGACGACGAGATTGAGTTTGGCCATGGAATGGATCCTGATTTCAGACAAAGAAACGGAAAGCCTGATTCTACCGCCAAAGGGTGTGGATAAATATGGATAAAGCTTGGGGATAATGGATCCAGTCAGATAATGCCACCGGATCCATCCTGCCGATCTTTTTTCTGCTTCTTTATATTCCTCTCCATTTTCTTCTCCGCTCATAGCTCTCCTGATGGTTCCCATCTCCCGCGGAATCCTGCCAACGATGCAGTCAGATAACAATGTAGATGCAAATGATTAGCAATTATTGAATCGATTCGATCACGGCTCCTGTAGTAGGATTGCGCTGCTTTATTCGCCCATGGAACAGGGTGATGTCGTGACAAACGACCACAAATAACAATTAAAACAACATAACTCATTGATAAACGAGACTTTAATATGATTGCGCAAAAATACACTACAGGACCCGGCAAGAAGGGCGCCTTCGGCGTGCTTTCGCTCTCCGGTTTGCTCGTCTCTCTGCCGCTGATGGCCGAACAAACCACCGCTGAGCTGCCCAAAGCCAGCGAAACCATGGTGGTGACCGGTACGGCCATGAAGGTGGAAGTGCCGATGGCCGAGACCCCTCGCGCCGTCTCCGTGGTTAATCGCGAGGAGCTGGATCAGCACGCCGTGTTGCAGCTGGATGAAGCGATTCGCTACCGTTCCGGCGTATTGACCGGTCTCTATGGTTCCGACAACAACACCGACTGGTTCAAGGTACGTGGCTTCGATGCCGCTTCCTATCTCGATGGAAGCATCCTGTTTGGCTCTGGTTACTATCTTTGGACGCCGGAACCGTTCGGCCTGGAGAGTCTGGAAGTGCTGAAGGGGCCCGCTTCAATGCTCTATGGCGTAGCGCCTCCGGGCGGGGTGATCAATGCCATCAGCAAGCGACCGACCGCCACGCCGCAAGGGCAGGTGGAGCTGCAGCTTGGCAGCCGGGATCATCGTCAGGTCGGGGTGGATGTCTCTGACGCGCTCTCCGACAGCAGCCGCTACCGGATGGTTGCTCTCTATAAAGAGCGTGATGGGGTGCTCACCGGCACCTACAACGATCGGGTTTATCTGGCGCCGAGCGTCACCTTCGATCTTTCGGATCGTACCAGCCTGACCCTGCTGGCCAGTTTTCTGCACGACGAAGGAGTCCCGACCAACGGCTTCTTCCCGGTCTATGGCACCCTGAATACGTCAGGTGGCCAGATTGATCCCTCCACCAACCTGAGCCAGCCGGATTACGATCGCAACCGCAATACCCAGATCTCCACCGGTTACGAGCTGGCCCACCAGCTCAACCAGACCTGGGAGTTCAAGCAGAACGTCCGCTTCAACTACAACGATCTGCTGCTGCGCCAGACCTATATCTATCCTTGGGCTGCCTGGCCCGCGACTCCCGATGAAAATATGCCGGTTCGTGGCCGTGGCATGATCTATCGGGATGGCAATACCAAGAGTGCCACTATGGATAATCAGATGGTGGGCTACTGGAACACCGACAGCACCGAGCAGACCCTGCTGCTTGGGGTGGATCTGCAGCGTCATGTCAACAAGGGGATGGAAGCGGATTCATGGATGGGAACCATAGATACCCAGAACCCAGATTACAGCGGCTTCCCTGGATTTGATGAGTCAACGGCCACTTACCAGAAAACAACCATGGCTCAAGAGGGGATCTATGCCCAGCATCAGATCCGTTGGGACGATCGCTGGTTGCTGACAGGAGGTGGTCGCTTTGACTATGTCGAGACCCATAACATCAGCAAAACATATGATAGAGATGAAAAGCAGTACGATCATGCGCTATCCCTTTCCGGCAGCTTGATGTATCTGGCCGACAACGGCATCTCGCCATATCTTGTTTATTCTGAGTCGTTCTTGATGTTGCCCGGGATCGATCCGAATACCAAAACTTCATATAAATCCCGTGAGGGAAAATTGTATGAAGCAGGCGTCAAATATGCGCCTGCCTTCCTCGACGGTTACATCAATCTGGCGTTGTTCGATCTGGCCCAGACCAACTCGCTGGTCTCTACCGGTTCCGGCCAGCAGACCCAGGCGGGTGAAGTGACCTCTCAGGGGATTGAGCTGGAAGGGAGCGTGCAGGTGACAGATGCGCTGCGTCTGACCGCTGCTTATACCTACACAGATGCCAAAACCAACGACACCGGCAGTGGCGATCGCCGTGCCAGTCTGATCCCGCGCCACCAGGCCTCCTTCTGGGGTAACTACAAGGTGCAGCAAGGGGTGGCTTCGGGTCTGGAGCTGGGTACCGGTGTACGTTATATCGGTTCCAGTGTGGGTATTGGCGCCGTGAATGCGGACTACTCCCCCATCTACGGCTCTGCCGAGGTGCCGGCCCATACCGTCTGGGATGCGATGATCGGGTATGACTTTGCCAAGAACTGGCGTGCCCAGCTCAACGTCAACAACCTGCTGGGTGAAACCTACGTGGCCAGTTGTGACTACTACTGCTACTACGGCGAGCCGCGCAGCGTAGTGGGCAGCATCAACTACCGCTGGTAATCGAAGTCGGGCGGGAACCGGATTCCCGCCCTTCTTTTCACCCGCAGTTGTTCTGATCTCTCTGGAATACCGGTCCGTTATGGAACTCTTGTCTCTGGTTTATCGCCAATATCGTTGGCCCTTTATCGCCATCACCCTGCTCAGTCTGCTCAGTGCCGTCAGCGGGATTGGCGTCATTGCTTTTATCAATCAGTCTCTTATCGAATCTATAGGTGATCCGCTGCCGATCCTCGGTCAGCTGGTCGGCCTGATTGTGTTGCTGCTGGTGATCACTCTCGGATCTCAGCTGGCCCTGACCACTCTCGGTCACCATTTTGTCTACCGGTTGCGTGGCCGTCTGCTCAAGCAACTGTTGGATACCGATGTCGCCCGCATCCGCCAGATTGGTCAGGGGCCACTGCTGGCCTCCCTCTCCAGCGATATCGGCCAGATCACCATCGCCTTCGTGCGCCTGCCTGAGCTGGTGCAGGGGCTGGTGCTCACGCTGGGTTCTGCCCTTTACCTTGGCTGGCTCTCTCCTGCATTGCTCGGGGTGACTGCGCTCTGGGTCACCGTCACCATGGTGGTGGGCTGGTTGCTGGTGAACCGTGTTTATCGCCATCTCTCCCACATGCGTCAGGCCGAAGATCGGCTCTATCAGAACTATCAGGCCATCATCGCCGGTAGCAAGGAGCTGGCGCTCAACCGCGAGCGGGCTCACTTCGTTTACCACCAGCTCTATGAGCAAAATGCCCGTGACTACCGCCAGCAGATCATTCGCGCCGACACCTATCACCTGAGCGCGGTGAACTGGTCGAATATCATGATGCTGGGGGCCATCGGTCTGGTCTTCTTTCTGGCCAACGGCCTTGGCTGGGCCAACACCAATGTGGCCGCCACCTTCGCCCTGACCCTGCTGTTCCTGCGCACCCCGCTGTTGCAGGGGATTGGCGCCCTGCCGACCCTGCTTGCCGCTCAGGTGGCGTTCGACAAGATCGCCGCCCTCAATCTGGCCGAGCCGGATGCGGACTTCCCGCTGCCGCCCGCCATCCGCCCCTGGCAGCGTATCGAGCTGGAGCAGGTGAGCTTTCACTATCAGGGGGAGGGCGGTTTTACCGTTGGCCCCATCGATCTGGTCATCGAAAAGGGGGAGCAGATCTTCATCATCGGTGGCAATGGCTCCGGCAAGTCGACGCTGGCCATGCTGCTGACCGGCCTTTACCAGCCGGTATCGGGCCGGATCCTGCTGGATGGTGAGCCGATCACCGATCGCAACGGCTATCTGGCGCTCTTCTCCGCCATCTTCACCGACTATCACCTGTTCCAGCACCTGCTGGGGCCGGAACCCAAGGATGAGCTGGTGGCTGAGTGGCTGGAGCGGTTGCAGATGGGCAGCAAGCTCACCATCGAGGATGGCTTTATCGCCGATATCGATCTCTCCCAAGGGCAGCGCAAGCGGGTCGCCCTGCTGCTGGCGCTGGCCGAGCAGCGCGAAGTGATGCTGTTTGACGAGTGGGCCGCGGATCAGGATCCCCAGTTCCGCCGCATCTTCTATCAGGTACTGCTGCCGCGCCTCAAGGAGATGGGCAAGACGGTGATTGCCATCAGTCACGACGATCACTACTTCCCGCTGGCCGATCGCCTGCTGGAGATGCGGCAGGGAAAACTCACCGAACTGACCGGCGCGCGCCGTGCCGCAGTGAGCCGTGATGCGATCGCCCACCTGGATTGCGAGGTGCCGGCTTGATGCCGGCACCGATGAGACTGGCGGCAAGCCAGCACAGGAATTGCTTATGTTCGAGATGAAATCAGCCAGCTTCACGGTCAATGACCGCACGCTGCTGCACCCCACCGACCTGCGTTTCGAGCAGGGACAGGTCTATGGCCTCATCGGCCACAATGGGTCGGGCAAATCGACCCTGCTCAAGCTACTGGCACGCCAGCAACCCTTGAGTGATGGCGAGATCCTGTTCGATGGCAAGCCGCTGCCCGACTGGGGCAATCGGGAGTTTGCCCGTCAGGTGGCCTATCTGCCCCAGCATTTGCCGAGCGCCGAGAATCTGCTCGGGAGGGAGCTGGTGGAGATGGGCCGCTACCCCTGGCGCGGCCTGCTGGGCCGGATGGGGGCGGAGGATCACCGTCAGGTTGATCGGGCCATCGCCCTTACCCATACCGAACGCTTTGCCGATCGGCTGGTGGATACCCTCTCCGGCGGCGAGCGGGGGCGGGTCTGGCTGGCGATGCTGCTGGCCCAGGAGAGCCGCTTTATCCTGCTGGACGAGCCGCTGGCCGCGCTGGATGTGGCCCATCAGGTGGAGGTGCTGACGCTCGTCAAGCAGTTGAGCCGTCAGCTAAACCTCGGGGTCATCATCGTCATTCACGACATCAATATGGCCTCCCGCTTCTGTGATCGGCTGGTGGCGCTCCACTCCGGCCGCCTGCTTACCCACGGCGAACCTGAGGGGCTCATGACCAGTGAGACCCTGCACGCCATCTATGGCATTCCGATGGAGGTCATTCGCCACCCGGCTCATGCTCATCCCATCGCCATCGTCTGACCGGGGGGCTCTCTTGAACCGTTTATTGAAGAAGATGGCACCCTGCCTTATTAGCCTGCTGCTGCCACTTGCGGCGCAGGCCGAAACATCCCCGATCGCCTCTGCGCCGCTACCCCGTATCGCCACCGTCGACTGGACCATAGCCGAAACCCTGCTGGCACTCGGGGTGACTCCGCTGGCCGTTGGGGATGTTGGCCCCTATCAGGCATGGGTTGGCGAGCCACGGCTACCCGCCGGAGTGGTGGATATCGGCCTGCGCACCCAGCCCAACCGTGAGCTGCTGGCAGAGCTCAAACCCGACCGCATCCTCATCTCGCCGCTGGCGGCCCCGCTGGCGCCAACTCTTTCCCGCATCGCGCCGGTGAGCACCATCGCCCTCTATGATGGGCAAACCGATCTGTGGCAGAGACTGCACGAGGTGACCCTGACTCTCGCCCGTATGGTGGGCAAAACTGCCGAGGGCGAACGGCTGCTGGCCGGGCTGGATCGGGATCTCGCCAGCATGCAGGCCGGATTGCCTGCGGATCTGCCGCCCCTGCTGGTGGTGCAGTTTATCGATGAGCGCCATGTGCGGGTGTTTGGTCGCCACAGCCTGTTCGATGCGGTGATGACGCGGCTCGGGCTGCGTAATGGCTGGCAGGAGCAGACCAATGACTGGGGTTTCTCGGTGGTCAGCATCGAGCAGTTTATGACCTTGCCAACCGCGCGGCTGGTGGTGGTCGATCCTATCCCGGTAGGGGTGAGCGAACGGCTGCAGGAGCCTGGGCTGTGGCAGCATCTGCCGCTGGTACGGCAGGCGCCCGTGCTGCATCTGCCTGCGGTCTGGAGTTTTGGCGGCGTACTTGCAGCCCGCCGTTTCGCCGGTCTGCTCAGCGATGCATTGCTGCAAGATGCCGAGCGTATGGAGGCGAGCCGATGAAGCGACTGCTCACATCGCCGCTGCTGCGGCCGGTCTCGATCCTGCTGGGGTTGATCCTCTTGCTCGCGTATTGGGAGCTGGCTCGCCAGCTGCCCGGTGCGCTCTGGTGGCAGAGCCTCTTCGCCCCCAATCTGGATGACGTCAGCCAAGCGGTGGTGCATTTCAGCTGGCTGCCCCGCTTGGTTGTCACCCTGCTGGCTGGGGCGGCGCTCGGGCTGGCAGGCACCCTGATGCAGCAGGTGCTGCGCAACCCGCTCGCATCACCCACCACTCTTGGGGTGGCCTCCGGCGCCCAGCTGGCGTTGATGATGGTGACCCTGTTTGCCCCCTCCTGGTTGCTGCTGGGGCGGGAGTGGATCGCCATGGCCGGTGGCAGCCTCGCGATGGCACTGGTGTTTGCCCTGGCCTGGCGTCGCCAGCTCAATCCGGTGGTCATCGTCTTTGCCGGGCTGGTGATCAACCTCTATCTGGCGGCCATCAGCATGGGACTCTTGCTGTTCTTTCAGGAGGAGCTGAAAGGCTTGCTGGTGTGGGGCAGTGGCTCGCTAGTGCAGAACAGCTGGAGCGGGGTTAGTTACCTGTTACCCCGCCTGCTGGCAGCCGCTTTGCTGGCCGCGGTACTGGTTCGCCCGCTGGCGGTGCTGGAGCTGGATGATGCCAGCGCCCGCAGTCTGGGGGTCTCCCTTCAGCATCTGCGTTTTGCCGGACTTGGGCTGGCGGTGTTTGTCACCGCTTGCGTGGTGAGCGTGGTGGGGCTGATCGGCTTTGTCGGGCTGGCCGCACCCGCCATGGTGCAGCTGCTCGGGATCCGCCAGCTTGGCCAGCGGCTGTTGTGGGCACCGATCCTCGGCGCCCTGCTGCTGGCGGCGACCGATCTGTTGTTGCAGAGCCTGAGCCGCTTCTGGCCAGTCTTGATCCCCACCGGCGCCATGACCGCCCTGCTGGGGGCGCCGCTGCTGCTCTGGCTGATCCCGCGCCTTGGCATCAAGTCGGGTACGCCGAAGGCAAACGCCGGCCTGCTGGTGGCTCGCCATCCGGCTCCGGCTCGCCTTATTGGCCTGTTGCTGGTCGGGTTGCTGCTGGCCGTGGTCGCCTCCCTGCTGGTTGGGCAGGGAATGACGGGCTGGAGCTGGCCAAGCTGGCTCCGCTGGCAGGCCCAGCTGGAGTGGCGGCTGCCGCGCACTCTGGCGGCGGGGGCGGCCGGTGTGCTGCTGGCGCTGGCGGGCACCCTGTTGCAGCGGGTCAGCAACAACCCGATGGCGAGCCCGGAGCTGCTGGGGGTGAGCGGTGGCACCTTTATGGGGGTGATAGCGACGGCGCTGTTGCTGCCTGCATTGCCCCTGCCGCTGATGCTGTCCGGTGGCCTGCTCGGTGCCTTCGCTTGTCTCTTGCTGCTGGTGCTGGTCAATCGCAAGCACGGCTTCCAGCCGGAGCGGATCCTGCTCTCCGGTATCGCCATCACGGCACTGTTTGAGCCGCTGCAGGCCATCGCGCTGGCCAACGGTGACCTGCGGGTGCAGCAACTGCTCTCCTGGATGTCCGGCTCCACCTACTACGTCACCCTGCCGGTGGCCTATGAGTTGGTGGGGCTGGCGCTGTTGATGCTGGCCGTCTGCCTGTTGGTGAGCCGCTGGCTCGATCTGCTGCCGATGGGGAGTGCTGTAGCGACCGCGCTTGGCATTCGCCTCAACCGTGCCCAGCTCGCCATCCTGCTGCTGGTGGCCGTGCTCACCGCCAGTGCCACCCTGGTGGTCGGGCCGCTCTCCTTCGTCGGTCTGTTGGCGCCACATATGGCCAAGCTGATGGGGTTGGTGCGGGCACGTTGGCACCTGCTTGGGGCCGCCGCTTCCGGCGCACTGCTGATGGTATCGGCTGACTGGGTCGGCCAGCAGATCCTCTTCCCGCAGGAGGTGCCGGTCGGGCTGGTATCCACCCTGTTAGGGGGCGCTTACTTCATGTGGTGCCTGCGTCGCCTCTAGGTTTGCGGATAAAAAACATACAAAAAGCCCGGGATAAACCCGGGCTTTTTGTTGCCTGCTGTGCGGAGAGTTACTTGCCGATGCAGAAGCTGGAGAAGATGCGGCCCAGCAGATCGTCGGAGCTGAATTCGCCGGTGATCTCGGAGAGGGACTCCTGCGCGAGGCGCAGCTCTTCGGCCACCAGCTCGCCGGCCACGAACACTTCCAGCTGCTCTTTGGCCACCTGCAGCCGCTCGGCAGCACGCTCCAGCGCATCCAGATGGCGGCGGCGGGCCATAAAGCCCCCTTCGGTGTTGCCCTGGAAGCCCATGCACTGTTTAAGGTGCTCGCGCAGGGCGGGCAGCCCCAGCTCGGTTTTGGCGGAGATGCGGTAGACGGCGTGGCCCAGCTCCTGACTCGGAGCCAGATCCTCGCCGGTCAGATCGGCCTTGTTGCGAATGACGGTGAGGCCGATGTTTTTTGGCAACCGATCAACAAATTCCGGCCAGATCTCCCGCGGGTCAACCGCGTCTGTGGTTGTGCCATCCACCATAAACAGCACCCGGTCGGCCTGTTCGATCTCGGCCCAGGCGCGTTCGATACCGATCTGCTCCACCTTGTCCTGGGTGTCGCGCAGACCGGCGGTGTCGATGATGTGCAGCGGCATGCCATCGAGATGGATATGCTCGCGCAGCACATCGCGGGTGGTACCGGCAATCTCGGTGACGATGGCTGACTCGCGGCCCGCCAGGGCATTTAGCAGGCTCGATTTGCCGGCGTTGGGACGACCGGCGATCACCACCTTCATCCCTTCCCGTAGCAGGGCGCCCTGTTTGGCTTCCCCGCGCACGTCGTCCAGCTCGGACATGATGGCGTAGAGGTCGCCCGCCACCTTGCCGTCGGAGAGGAAGTCGATCTCCTCGTCCGGGAAGTCGATGGCCGCTTCCACATAGATGCGCAGCCGGATCAGGCTCTCCACCAGTTGCTGGATTTTGCTGGAGAACTGCCCCTGCAGGGAGTGCATGGCGCTGCGGGCGGCCTGTTCGCTGGAGGCTTCAATAAGGTCAGCGATAGCTTCGGCTTGGGCCAGATCCAGCTTGTCGTTGATGAAGGCGCGCTCGCTGAACTCGCCGGGGCGGGCAGGGCGGATGCCATCGATTTTCAGAATGCGGCGGATCAGCATGTCCATGATGACGGGGCCGCCGTGGCCCTGCAGCTCCAGCACATCCTCGCCGGTGAAGCTGTTGGGGGCTTTGAACAGTAGGGCGATGCCCTGATCCAGTACCTGGCCTTGCTCATCCTTGAACGGCAGATATTCGGCGTAGCGCACCCGCGGGAGCTTGCCGAGCACTATCCCGGCGACCTGTTCGGCTGCGGGGCCGGAGACCCGGACTATGCCGACGCCACCACGGCCTGGCGCGGTGGCCTGGGCCACGATCGTATCTGTTGTCATCTTGCTTGGCTCGTTTGTTCGCTGATAGGAAAACGTAGTGGGAGACATTGTAATAAAAAAGGCGGCCCGAAGGCCGCCTCTTTTGTCATCACGGGAAGATTAGCTGCGTGAATGCAGTCCTTTCTTCTCCAGCTGACGATAGATGATGGTCTGCTGGATGATGGAGATGACGTTGCTCACCAGCCAGTAGAGAGTCAGACCAGCCGGGAACCAGAGGAACATGAAAGTGAAGATGATCGGCATGAACTGCATCACTTTCTGCTGCATCGGGTCGGTTACGGTGGTCGGGCTCATCTTCTGCAGATACCACATGGAGGCACCCATGAGGATTGGCAGCACGAAGAAGGGGTCCTTCACTGACAGGTCAGTGATCCACAGGGCAAACGGCGCGTGACGCAGTTCAACGGACTCCATCAGTGCCCAGTAAAGGGCGATGAAGATCGGCATCTGAACCAGGATCGGCAGGCAGCCACCCAGCGGGTTGACCTTCTCCTTCTTGTACAGCTCCATCATGCCCTGAGACATCTTCTGGCGGTCATCGCCGAAGCGCTCGCGCAGGGCTGCAATCTTGGGCTGCAGCATGCGCATCTTGGCCATGGAGGTGTACTGGGCCTTGGTCAGCGGGAACATGATGCCGCGCACCAGCAGGGTCAGCATGATGATGGCCAGACCCCAGTTCTGGACGAAACCGTGGAACACGGTCAGCAGCCAGTGCAGCGGTTGGGCGATGAACCACAGCCAGCCGTAGTCGACGGTCAGGTCGAGGTGGTTAGCCACCTTGGCCATCTGGTCTTGCAGCTTGGGGCCAACCCACAGTTTGCTGGTCACTTCGGCCTGTTGACCGGCAGCCACGTCAACCATCGGCGCCTTGTAACCGATGATGGCCTGGCCTTTACCCGGGATCACACGGCTGTAGAAGCTGTTGGTATCGTCGGCATTTGGTGCCCAGGCAGAGACGAAGTAGTGTTGCAGCATGGCGACCCAACCACCCTTGGTGGTCTTGTTCAGGTCGGCATCCTTCATCTCGTCGAAGGTGTACTTCTTGTAGCGGGTATCTTCAGTGGAGAAGGCACCACCACGGTAAGCGCTGGCTACCATGGCATGACCTTCCTGATCCTTCGGTGTGGCTACGGTCTGCTTCAGCTGACCATAGAACTGCACCTGAACCGGCTCGGCAGATTTGTTGTCGATCTTGTAATCAACGCCAACGGCATAGTCGCCACGCTTGAGGATGAACTCCTTGGTGAAGACCACGCCCTTGCTGTCGGTCCAGGTCATCGGAACGACGACTTGATCCTGACCATCGGCCAGCTGATAGCTGGTCTGGGCGGCTTCATAGGTAGGACGACCTTCGGCCTGACTGTCCGGACCGTTGCGACCCACCAGACCGCTCTGGGCGATATAGAGGTGCTCAGGCTTGCTGGTCAGCAGCACGAACGGTTGGTCCTTGCCCTCTTCCAGTTTGTGAGACAGCAGTTCGGCAGACACGATGTCGCCACCCTGGGTGTCCAGGGTCAGCTTGAGCACGTCAGAGGAGACGGTGATCAGCTTGCGTGCGGCAGTCGCGTTGGCTTGCTCGGAAACCTGAGGAATATCACCGGTCTGACCGGCTTCAGGTACGAAATGTTCGGTTTGGGCCACGGTAGTCGGGGCCGGCTTCGGAGCCTTGTCGGACTCCCACTGTTGCCAGAGCAGAAAGCTCACGAACAGCAAACCGATCAGGAGTAGATTGCGTTGTGATTCCATAGTTTTCAGTTTCTTCGCTTTGGTTGCGGAACCGGGTCATAACCACCCTCGGATAAGGGATGGCATTTTAATAGACGTTTGCTGGCTAACCAAACGCCTTTTATGAAACCGTGAAGTCGGATGGCTTCTATCGCAAATTGGGAACAAGTTGGGGTAAAACGGCAGCGCGGCCCGAGCAGAGGGCTAATGATTAGCTGATACAGGCGTATCAGTTTGATAGCTACCCATTGCAACGGCGTGACAGGGTGCGCCATAGCTTTTCCAGTAACTTGAACAGTTCCTCGTTATCCATCTCTTTCACACCGGCCTTGGCGATTACCACGATGTCGATAGCGGGCAGCTGATGTTGTTTGAGGCGGAAACTTTCCCGAACCACCCGTTTGACACGATTACGCCAAACGGCACGCTTGAGTGCTTTTTTGGGCACAGCGAGACCAAGACGAGGGTGTTCGAGCGAATTGGGAGAAGCGAGAAGGGTAATCTGCGGAGAGGCGGCCCGGACAGGCTCGGCGAAAACGCGTTTGAAGTGTTCGGGAGTTAACAGACGTAACTCCCGAGAGAAGGTGTGCTGGGTAGGCATTAGACTACCAGGCGGGCACGACCCTTGGCACGACGAGCGGCCAGAACTTTACGACCGTTGGCAGTTGCCATGCGGGCGCGGAAACCGTGAGAGCGCTTGCGCTTCAGGTTGGACGGTTGAAAAGTACGTTTCATGATTCGATTCCGTATTTCTGTACAGTTTTGATTGTCACACTTAGCCGACGCGCCAGCTATAGCGTGTGACGACTAGCAAAAGAGGCCGAATTCTAAACAGAGTTCGGCTTTTAGTCAATCCGCCGTTCCCTCTCATCCTGCCGTGGCCTTGAAAAGGCCACTGCCGAGCGTGAGGATCCAGAGGATCAAGGGCTCCGGATTATACTGGCAACCCGGGGTTAAACAAGGGATCCCTCAATAAAAAAGGCGGCCAGGCCGCCAAAGAGAGAGCTATTTAAGGACTTTCCGCAAGAACTCCCGGGTACGGGGATCCTTGGGATCGACCAATATCTGATCCGGCGGGCCCTGCTCGACGATCCGTCCTCCTTCCATGAAGATCACCCGATCGGCAACATCACGAGCAAATTCAATCTCATGGGTCACTACCACCATGGTCTGGTGCTGGCGGGCCAACTCTTTCATCAGCCCCAAAACCTCGTCGACCCACTCGGGATCGAGGGCCGAGGTGGGCTCGTCAAACAGGATCACTTTGGAGTGTGCTGCCATGGCGCGACCAATGCCGACCCGTTGCTGCTGGCCGCCGGAGAGGGAGGCCGGATAGGCATCCTGCTTGTCGGCAAGACCAATGTCCTTGAGGATGGCGAGCGCTGTGGCGCGGGCCTCCGCTTTTGGCTGCTTCCAGACGGTGATCAGCCCTTCGGCGATGTTGTCGAGCGCCGTCTTGTTGGCAAACAGGGCGTAATTCTGGAACACGAAGGAGGCCCGTTTGCGCAGCTCGATCGCCTGCTGTTCGCTGGCCTTGGCCAGATTCAGCTCGAGATCGTCGATGGCAAGGGTGCCCGCATCCGGGGTCTCCAGCAGGTTCAGGCAGCGCAACAGGGTCGACTTGCCGGTGCCGGAGGGGCCGATGATGACGACAATTTCCCCCTTTTTGACCTCCAGATCGATGCCGTTGAGCACCTGATTGCCGTGATATGCCTTGGAGAGGCCGGTTAGCTTGATCATGAGAGCCCTCCTTTAATAGGCACGGTTGAGACGGACTTCCAGCGGATGCTGCAAGCGGGTAAAGAAGATCACCACCACCCAGTAGATCAGCGCCACCGCCATAAAGCTCTCGAAGAACTTGAAGGAGGAGGAGGCTTCCATTTGCGCCTTGCCCATGATCTCGGCCACCCCCAGCGTGAATGCCAGCGAGGTACTCTTGATCATGTCGATGAAGTAGTTCATCAGCGACGGGGTGGCGATACGGGCCGCCTGCGGCAGGATGATCCGCTGCATCGCCTGATAACGGCTCATGCCGATACTGAGAGCCGCTTCCATCTGGCTTTTGTGAATGCCGATGATGGCTGCGCGGATCGACTCGGCCATGTAGGCGGCGAAGTGCAGGGTCAGACCGACGATGGCGGCAGTAAAGGCATCCATCCCCACGAAGATCGGGAACAGCTGCGGCAGTCCGTAGTAGAGCAGGAACAGCTGAACGAGTAGCGGTGTACCCCGAAAGAACGAGATATAGAGCATTGCCAGCCAGTGAATCGCGGGGACGCGAAACACCCGTACTATCGCCAGGGCCAGCGAGAGTACGAGTGCCAGCACGAATCCCCACAGGGCCATTTCCATCGTGGTGCCCAGGTATTTGAGCAGGATGGGAAACAGCCCCAGCGTGTATTCGAGGTCAAATTCCATCATTTATTTGTCGGTGATGTCGGAAGCGAACCATTTCTCGGAGATCTGACGCAGGGAGCCATCCTTGCGCATGGCGGTCAGGGCCTCGTCGACCTTCTTCAGCAGTGCCTGTTTCTCCGGGGTCTTCAGGAAGGGCAGGGCGTTCTCGATAGTCTCGAACGGTGCGCCAGCCTGTTGCAGCGGCAGCTTGGACTCTTTGATCAGCTGGGCGGTGGAGACGCGGTCCATCACGAAGGCATCGATGCGACCCAGCGCGACATCCTGCTCGAAGGCGGAGTCATAGGTGCGGATGTCGATCTTCTTGTTCGGGTCATTCTTGCGCAGCAGCTCTTCAAAGTTGGAACCCAGGTTCACGGCCACCTTCTTGCCTTCCAGATCCTTGATGCCATGAATGGTGCTGTTGCCCTTGCGTACTACGATCTGGGCGCCGTCATAGACGTAAGGCTGGGAGAAGTCGTACTTCGCCTTGCGCTCGTCGGTGATGGTGATCTGGTTGGAGATGGTGTCGATGCGGCCGGTTTCCAGCATGCCGAACAGGCCGGAGAAGCTGGCGGTCACGAATTCGACCTTGTAGCCGGTGCGCTCGCCGATCTGGTTCCACATATCAACTTCAAAGCCCTGCAGCTTGTCCTGCTTGACGAAGGTGAACGGGAAATATTTGCCGGACATGCCGACCTTGATGGTCTCCTGGGCGATGGCCTGACCGGACAGGGTGGCGAGCAGGATGGCTGCGCCGGAAATCAGTTTGATGGATGTTTTCATGGTGTTTCTCTCTCTCAATGTCTTGTATTTGTAGTTGTAATAACTGGTTTGGCCCTGATGTTATTGGAATAAAATTTAAAAAATAAATGACATTTGGTTATATGAAATAACAGGAGAGAAGCACGGGATCGACCAATCCGGACGGTGGATCAAGCTGTGGGTAACTTTGGGGATGAAATCCGATCCAAAGGCGCTGGATCCTTGAAAGTCAAGGATCTTATTTGCTGGATCCACCGGGCGATGGCTGGAGATCCGGCGGCTAAAAACGTAGAATAGCCGGTCTTTAGTTAATCAATCGACAGGAGTTTAGAGTGACTGCTTCGCTATGGCAGCAGTGCCTTAACCGGCTGCAAGATGAGTTGCCCTCGGCAGAATTCAGCATGTGGATCCGGCCGCTTCAAGCGGAGTTGAGTGACAATACTCTGACCCTGTATGCACCGAATCGCTTTGTTCTGGACTGGGTACGAGACAAGTATCTCATCCGGGTTAACGGCATCATCAACGAACTCTGCGGGGTCGACGGCCCCGCCCTGCGTTTTGATATAGGCAATCGTCCCCATCCTGTTGCTGTCGCCAGAGCGCCGGTACAGGGTGCCGCGCCTGTGAATAACTTGCAGAAGAGCTGGGAAAGCAAGGCTGAAGCCAAGCCCGAGCCGAACCACAAGAGCAATACCAACGTAAACTATACCTTCGAGAATTTCGTCGAGGGTAAGTCCAACCAGTTGGCGCGTGCGGCTGCCCGTCAGGTAGCGGACAATCCGGGTGGTGCTTACAACCCGCTGTTCCTCTATGGCGGCACAGGCCTGGGTAAAACCCACCTGTTGCACGCCGTTGGCAATGCCATCAAGGAGAGTAAAAAAGATGCCAAAGTCATCTATATGCACTCCGAGCGGTTTGTTCAGGACATGGTGAAAGCGCTGCAAAACAACGCCATTGAAGAGTTCAAGCGTTACTACCGCAGTGTCGATGCCCTGCTCATCGATGACATCCAGTTCTTCGCCAACAAGGAGCGCTCCCAGGAGGAGTTCTTCCATACCTTCAATGCCTTGCTGGAAGGTAATCAGCAGATCATCCTGACCTCGGATCGCTATCCGAAGGAGATCAACGGTGTCGAGGATCGCCTCAAGTCCCGCTTCGGCTGGGGCCTGACCGTGGCGATCGAACCGCCGGAGCTGGAGACCCGCGTCGCGATCCTGATGCGCAAGGCAGACGAGAACCAGATCCATCTGCCGGACGAAGTGGCCTTCTTCATCGCCAAACGTCTGCGATCCAACGTCCGTGAACTGGAAGGCGCCCTCAACCGGGTGATCGCCAACGCCAACTTCACCGGCCGTGCCATCAACATCGATTTCGTGCGCGAAGCGCTGCGCGACCTGTTGGCACTGCAGGAGAAGCTGGTCACCATCGACAATATCCAGAAGACGGTGGCGGAGTACTACAAGATCAAGCTGGCGGATCTGCTCTCCAAGCGTCGTTCCCGCTCTGTTGCCCGTCCGCGCCAACTGGCGATGGCACTGGCCAAGGAGCTGACCAACCACAGTTTGCCGGAGATAGGTGATGCCTTTGGTGGCCGTGATCACACTACCGTTCTTCATGCCTGCCGCAAGATCGAGCAACTGAAGGAAGAGAGTCACGACATCAAGGAAGACTATTCCAACCTGATCCGTACCCTTTCTTCCTGATAACGGAATCGAGTGGACAGATGCAGCGCGAATATTCCAACCTGATCCGAATCTTTTCCTCCTAATCACAACGGAGAGCACAGATGCAGCTCGAAATTAGCCGTGAGGCCCTGTTACGTCCTCTGCAACTGGTGTCCGGCGCCCTCGGCGGCCGACCGACCCTGCCGATCCTCGGCAACGTGCTGCTTGATGTCAGCAACGGTCTGTTGTCACTGACCGGTACCGATCTCGAAGTAGAGATGATCGGTCAGGTCTATCTGAACGGGGCCAGCGAAGATGGCCGCACCACAGTACCGGCGCGCAAGCTGCTGGATATCTGCCGTGGTCTGCCGGAAGGCGCCGAGATCCGTCTCAATACCGAAGGCGAGCGCCTGATCATCCGCTCCGGTCGTTCCCGCTTCAACCTCTCGACCCTGCCGGCGACCGAGTATCCGAACATCGAGGATTGGGAATCCGTGCTCGAGTTCGATATCAGCCAGCTGGAGCTGAAGAAGCTGATCGATGCGACCCAGTTCTCCATGGCCAGCCAGGACGTGCGTTACTACCTGAACGGCATGCTGTTCGAGAGTGAAGGTCACGGTCTGCGTACCGTGGCGACCGACGGTCACCGTCTGGCTACCTGCCGCCGCGAGGTAGTCGGGGAATCGCTACCCGATCATCAGGTTATCCTGCCGCGCAAAGGGGTACTGGAGCTGGTGCGTCTGCTGGAAGCAGAAGATAAGCCGGTACGACTGCAGATCGGTCGCAGTAATCTGCGTGCTGCGCTGGACGGCTTCATCTTCACCTCCAAGCTGGTGGATGGCCGCTTCCCGGACTGGCGCCGCGTCATTCCGCGCAACAGCGACAAGGCCTTGATCGCCGGCCGTGAGGATCTGCGTCAGGCGTTTGCCCGCGCCGCCATCCTCTCCAACGAGAAATTCCGTGGGGTGCGTCTCAATCTGCAGGAAAACCTGCTGCGCATCACCGCCAACAACCCGGAACAGGAAGAAGCCGAAGAGCTGCTTGACGTACAATATGCCGCTGGCGAGATGGAGATCGGCTTTAACGTCTCTTATGTGCTCGACGTGCTGAATACGTTAAAATGTGACCAAATTCGGATTAGCCTGAGCGATTCCATCAGCAGTGCCATTATTGAGGATTTTGAACATCAGGATGCTCAGTACGTGGTG
This sequence comes from Aeromonas sp. s11, assembly GCF_040907945.1. Taxonomy (NCBI): domain Bacteria; kingdom Pseudomonadati; phylum Pseudomonadota; class Gammaproteobacteria; order Aeromonadales; family Aeromonadaceae; genus Aeromonas; species Aeromonas sp. s11. Next base: position 44,575 of record NZ_JBFOCU010000010.1, read on the forward strand.
ATGCCGATGCGGATCTAGTCGTGTCCCTGGTCAAACTCCAGCTCAGCGACTTTCGCAATATCCAGCAAGCCAGTCTCAAGCTGTCGCCCGGCCTCAACATTTTGGTCGGGTGCAATGGCAGTGGCAAGACCAGCGTGCTGGAAGCCATTCACTACCTTGGTCTGGGGCGCTCCTTTCGCACTCATTTGACCGGGCGGGTCATCCGCCAGGGGGAGAGGGCGTTTACCCTGTTTGCCCAGTGCGAGCTGGAGGGGCGTCAGGTACCGATCGGTCTTGCCAAAGATAAGAGTGGCGAGACCCAGCTCAAGATTGCCGGGGCACAGGCCCAGCGGCTTGCCGATTTGGCGGAGCTGTTGCCGGTGCAGTTGATCCATCCCGATGGTTTCAACTTGCTGACGGGAGGGCCTCAGGCTCGCCGCGCCTGGCTCGATTGGGGGGTCTTCCATCAGGAGCCGACCTTCTTTGCCCTGTGGGGACGAGTGCGGCGGCTGCTGAAACAGCGCAATGCGCTGTTGCGCCAGAGCACCCAGTACCGTCAGCTGGCGTTCTGGGATCAGGAGCTGGTGCGGCTGGGGGGTGAGCTGGCCGAGTTTCGCGCCAGTTATTGTCAGGCCATTACGCCCCTGATCAAGGAGATGACGGCGGATTTTCTGCCGGAATTCGATATCAGTCTCGGCTTTTACCGGGGCTGGGAGAAAGATACTCCCCTCGGCGATCTGCTGGAGGCGGGGTTTGAGCGGGATCGGGCGCTGGGCTATACCGGTGTCGGTCCACAGAAAGCCGATGTGCGCCTCAAGGCGAACGGGGTACCAGCTCAGGATATTTTGTCCCGGGGTCAGCTGAAGTTGCTGGTCTGCGCCATGCGACTGGCCCAAGGGCTCTATTTGAATCAACATAGCAGCCGTGGCTGTATTTTTTTAATTGACGATTTTGCCTCTGAACTGGATGTCGACAAGCGCCGCTTGCTGGCCGCAAGGCTGAAGCAGTGTGCGTCCCAGGTGTTTATCACCGCCATCGACACCGGTCAGCTCGCAGACATGATGGATGCGAATGACTGCAAGTTGTTCCACGTGGAACAGGGTAAAATCTCCGAAACGTTAGAGAAGGCAGAGAGTAAGCTATGAGTGAAAATACTTACGACTCCTCGAATATCAAGGTGCTGAAGGGCCTGGATGCGGTCCGCAAGCGCCCGGGGATGTATATCGGCGATACGGATGATGGCTCGGGTCTGCACCACATGGTGTTCGAGGTCGTCGATAACTCCATTGACGAGGCGCTCGCTGGCTACTGCTCCGATATTCTGGTCAAGATCCATTCCGACGGTTCTGTCTCTGTGCGTGACAATGGCCGGGGTATCCCGGTAGACATGCACGAGGAGGAGGGCCGCTCCGCCGCAGAGGTCATCATGACCGTGCTGCACGCTGGCGGTAAGTTTGATGACAACTCCTACAAGGTATCCGGCGGCCTGCACGGCGTGGGTGTCTCCGTCGTTAACGCCCTCTCTGACAAGCTGTTGCTGACCATTCGTCGTAACGGCCACGTCTACGAGCAGACCTATCATCTGGGTGAGCCGCAGGCGCCGCTCAAGCAGATTGGCGACAGCACCGGCACCGGTACCGAAGTTCGCTTCTGGCCGAGCCCTGCCATTTTCAGCGATACCCTGTTCCATTACGAGATCCTGGCCAAGCGCCTGCGCGAGCTCTCCTTCCTCAACTCCGGTGTCTCCATCCGTCTGCAAGACGAGCGTGATGGCCGCGAGGCGCATTTCTGCTACGAGGGTGGCATCAAGGCATTCGTTGAGTACCTGAACCAGAACAAGACCCCGATCCACCCGAAGGTGTTTCATTTCACCACCGAGCAGGATGGTATTGGCGTTGAAGTGGCGATGCAGTGGAACGACGCCTATCAGGAAGGGGTCTACTGCTTCACCAACAACATCCCGCAGCGGGATGGTGGTACTCACCTCGTTGGCTTCCGTACCGCGCTGACCCGTACTCTGAACTCCTATATGGACAAAGAGGACTACAGCAAGAAGGCCAAGTCTGCCGCCAGTGGCGACGACGTTCGTGAAGGCCTGATTGCCGTTATCTCCGTCAAGGTGCCGGATCCCAAGTTCTCCTCCCAGACCAAAGACAAGCTGGTCTCTTCCGAAGTGAAGACCGCCGTTGAACAGGCGATGGGTGAGAAGCTGGCCGACTTCCTGCTGGAAAACCCGGGCGATGCCAAGATCGTGGTCAACAAGATCATCGATGCGGCCCGTGCCCGTGAAGCGGCCCGCAAAGCCCGCGAACTGACCCGCCGCAAAGGCGCGCTGGATATCGCCGGTCTGCCCGGCAAGCTGGCTGACTGTCAGGAAAAAGACCCGGCTCTCTCCGAACTCTACATAGTGGAAGGGGACTCTGCTGGTGGTTCCGCCAAGCAGGGTCGCAACCGGAAGAACCAGGCCATCCTGCCGCTCAAGGGCAAGATCCTGAACGTAGAGAAGGCCCGTTTCGACAAGATGATCTCCTCGCAAGAGGTGGGCACCCTGATCACCGCATTGGGCTGCGGTATCGGTCGCGACGAGTACAACCCGGACAAGCTGCGTTATCACAACATCATCATCATGACCGATGCGGACGTTGATGGTGCGCACATCCGAACCCTGCTGCTGACCTTCTTCTATCGTCAGATGCCGGAAATCATCGAACGTGGCTACGTCTACATCGCCCAGCCGCCACTCTATAAAGTGAAGAAGGGCAAGCAGGAGCAGTACCTGAAAGACGAAGACGCGCTGCTGCAGTACCAGACCGCCATGGCGCTGGATGGTGCTACCCTGCACGTCAACGAGTCTGCTCCGGCTATCGGTGGCGAGGCATTGGAGCGCTTGGTCAACCAGCACCGCTCGGTGACTCACCTGATCACCCGTATGTCTCGTCGTGCGCCGGAAGCGGTACTGACCCAGCTGATCTATCAGCCGGAGTTGAACGAAGCGCTGCTGAACAGCGAGAGCGATCTGCTGGCCTGGTGTCAGGGGATGGAAGCCGTGCTCAACGAGAGCAACCACGGTATCCAGTACCAGATCCAGGTTCGTCGTGACGAAGAGCGCAGCCTGTACGTGCCGCACGCCGTTGTGCGTCAGCACGGGGTCGATCGCGAATACCCGCTCAGCTACGACTTCCTGCAATCCGGTGAGTACCGTCAGCTGGTCTCGCTGGGCAAGGAGATCGCCAACCTGATCGAGGAAGGTGGTTTCATCAAGCGTGGCGAGAAGGTCAAACCGGTTGCCAACTTCGTGGAAGCCGTCGAGTGGCTGATGGGCGAAGGCAAACGCGGCATCTACATCCAGCGCTATAAAGGGCTGGGTGAGATGAACCCGGACCAGCTGTGGGAAACCACCATGGATCCGGAAGCCCGCCGTATGCTGCGCGTCACCATCGATGATGCCGTCGGTGCCGATCAGCTCTTCTCCACCCTGATGGGTGATGCCGTTGAGCCCCGTCGTGACTTTATCGAGACCAACGCCCTGCGCGTAGCCAACCTCGACGTCTAATCAGACTCGCTGATTGCAATAAAAAGCCGCTCACAAGAGCGGCTTTTTTACATTTGTAGTCTGCTTTATCAGAGCATTTTGCTCATGATGACCAGGTTGTGGGGTAGCACAGCACCATCGCTAGCCGTGCGATGACGCAACGCTGGCACTATGTGGTGGATGACCCTGAACCCCAGCTTGGCATAGAAAGACTCGGCGGTCTGGGTGCCGAGATTGACCTCGTAAACCCCTTGCTGCGTCAGGTACTCCAGCACGGTATTGGCGAGCAGGGTGCCGGTTCCTGCGGGTTGCCCTGGTTGCACGACCACAGTGCCGATATAGGCGTATCGCTGATTGTCTGTGGAGTAGATAGACCCGGACATACCTCCCTGCAGTTCACCATTCTCATCGCGCAGCATCAAGACAAAGGTCGGCTGGATTTTGGGATCCTGCTCGTTGACCGCTTCGATGTAGAGGATTTTGCCTGCTTGCTGAGAACCGCAATGCGCTCTGAATATTGCAGTGTGATCCGGGCCTGCGGGCATATGAACCGCTTCATGCAGATAGTCACGCTCGACCAGTGGGGTGTGCACCTGAGGGTAAGTGGTGAGTATCACCACCTCATTGATGAGGTGACCCTGTTGCTGCTGTTCCAGGATCAGCAGATCCAGATAATCGAGCGGAGCGGTGAGAAAGCTCGCTTCCGGGTAGTGGACGATTACGTTCTGGTTGAAGCCAAACTCCTGCTCACGCTGTTGTAGTAGGGCAAATAGCATCAGCTGTCGTTCGCTCAGTTTATCGGGGGAGCTGTTGTCCGGCTGGTACAGTTCGAGCGGATTATGTCGAGTGGTCATTGTTTCTCCAGAGAGTAAGGAGCGGGGATGATAGCACAGACGGCCCAGCCGGATGCCGCCCGACGTTCCACGTGAAACACTGGCAGTTGAAAGGATGGGCGAGCGGGCTGAGATAAAGAAAATGCCGAATTTGATGTTCGGCATTTTGATGATGAGTTCACTTGCACAGAGCTGATTCTTTATATGCAGTGTGCTATGGAAGAGTTAATAGTTTTTATGCTGTGACATGAACTGTTGAAGCATTTTACCTACCAGTTCCGGCGATTCTTGATGAGCTGAGTGAGCCGCGAGTGGAATATTGGCAAAACTGGAATCTGCGATTTTTGCTTTTAAAGCCACAGACTCCTCAAGCGAAAATATGACATCGTTATCACCCCTCATGATTAATGTCGGACAACGAATTTTTTCAACTAGGTTACTCGGGTAGCCAGATGGTGTTGTATCAAGCCAAACAGCCTTTACAGCATCGACCAGTTTTGGGAAATCAGGCTCGGGATTTGACACCTTATATAGCGCGACATCATCGGCAAACTTTGAAATCCAAAAGTCTGCTGTTAAGCCGCTTAGCAACCCGAGTGATGGATCATCAGGCTCTAATCGCCACGTTGCACCAAGTGTAACCAAACAAGAAACGCTATCGGGTTCTTGTACGGCTAGTCGATAACCTACGATACCACCATCACTAAAGCCAAATATTGAATATTTATCAACGCCCAGATAGTCGAGGAGTGTTTGGATATCTTGCTGATACTGCAAGTAACTCAGTGGCTTACTACCTAGAGGGGATTTTCCATGGCCACGGAAATCTACACTGATCAACTGATAATCCATGGCAACATATCTTTGAATGGGTATTAGTTCATTAAGGGAACCAAGGCCACCATGAAGCATCAATAAAGGCTCACCATCAGGATTACCCGAAAGTTCGTAATACAACTCACCACCGTTGACGCCGATATAACCACTTTTATTGTTCATGTTTTTGAGCAACCTCGTTTCGATGTACATGACCTAACAGATGAAATAGCACATCTGCGCCGACCCCCTCAGGATGGCGCTACCTGCTGTCAGTTTCTGTCAGCAATGAATTTCGGCTGCGGGATTTGCTGGGTGGTGCGCCACTCCTTCAGCAGGCTCTCTCTGCTTTTTGGATAGCGGCAATCTTGCGGCTGCATCCGGGTGATGCGATCGACCCGAAAGTGGCGAAAGCCCTGACGCAGTTCGCACCAGGCCACCAGTACCCGCACCTGTTCGAAGTAGCCGAGGGCAAATGGCCAGACGGTGCGCTCAGAGGCCTCATCCTTGAGATCGCGATAGCCCAGGGTCACCTTGCGTTGTTGGCGGATGGCGCTGCGCAGCGGAGCTTCATCGGTGAGGCTCTCGCTGCGGGAGGTGCCGATCAGCAGGGCATTGCTCTGGAGCTGCTGGCGATAGTCGGCTGGCAGTACGGCTTCTATCTTGGCCAGCGCACTGCTGGCCGATGCTCTGAAGGCTCCGTCACCGTGGGCGACGACCCAACGTGACCCCAGCACCAGCGCATCCAGCTCCTCTTCACTAAACATCAATGGCGGCAGCATGAAGCCGGGACGCAGCACATAGCCGATCCCGGGTTCACCCTCGATATGGGCACCTTGCGCCTGCAGGGTGGCGATATCCCGATAGAGGGTGCGCAGGCTGATGCCAAGCTGGTTGGCCAGCTCCGCGCCAGTTATGGCGTAACGGTGGCCGCGCAGCAGCTGGAGCAGGGCCAGCAGGCGTTCGGAACGGGACATGGGATGACTCCTCGGGATTTCTGGTTAGCCTGCCATAGCGGAGTGAGCGGGTATAGAGGATGTCATCAGACATTGTTTCCGCGAAAAGATCGTCGCCACTCGCTGGGGGAGATGGCAAAGCGGGCACGGAAGTGATTGCGCAGGGAGGTGGCACTCTTGAAGCCGACCAGCTCGGCGATGCGATCGATGGAATGGCCGCTTACCTCCAGCAGTTCCTGACTGCGCCTGAGCCGCTCCGCCAGCAGCCATTCACCCACCGAGAGGCCGGTTGCCTGATGAAAGCGGCGGGTAAAGGTGCGTCGGCTCATCAGGGTATGGGCCGCCAGAGAGTCCAGGGTGTGAGGCTCTGCCAGATGGGCACGCAGGTGGTCGAGCAACTGGTTCATCCTGACATCGCGAGTGGAGGCGGGCACCGGCTGCTCGATAAACTGGGCCTGCCCCCCTTCCCGGTGAGGCGGGATCACCAGCCGCCGTGCCACCTTGTTGGCGATGGCCGAGCCGTGGTACTGGCGTACCAGATAGAGGCAGCAGTCCAGCCCGGCGGCAGTGCCTGCCGAGGTGACCAGCCCATCGTCATCCACATAGAGGGCGTTGGTATCGAGCTGCACGCAGGGAAAGCGGCGGCAGAAATCCTGTTCGTACTCCCAGTGGGTCGATGCTTTGCGACCATTAAGTAGTCCGGCGTAGGCGAGCACATAGGTGCCAAGACAGAGCCCGACCAGCCGGGCACCTCGGGCTCTGGTGGCAATCAGGGCATCGAGCAGCGCTGCGGGTGGCTGTGCTGCCGGGTCGTGCCAGAAGGGGATGACGATGATCTCCGCCTCGGCCAGCACCTCCAGCCCATGGGGCGCCTGAATGGTGAAGCCTTGCGCCGAGTGTGAGTGGTGGTTGCCATCACCGCAGCAGATCTTGAGCTCGAACAGTGGCTGGCCCGGCAGGATGTCGCCGAAGATGAGGCAGGGGACGGCGCAGTGGAAAGGGCTGAAGTGATCGAAGGTCACCACGGCAACGATCGGGGTGGGCATTATGTTGGCTCCTTCTCTGTGCGCAGAGCACTCATCATAAGCGTCTGGCAGTGAAAGCCGAAGGGCCATGTCTGGCATGGCCCTCCTGCGGATCACAGCGATATCGCCTCGCCATCTTCCGGCACCCGTACCCGATCCATCATGCCCCGTTCCGCCAGATAGTCGCGCAGCTCCTGGCGTGACAGCACGGCGTGGTTGACCGCCTCCATATGGCTGGCGATCAGCGTGGCTTGCGGTGCCGCCTGATATACGGCGGCGACATCCTCCTTGCCCATGATGATGGAACCGAGCCCGGGCACCTGTGCATCGCCACAGTTGAGGATGATGACCTCGGGTTGATGCTGTTGCAGGGCTTGCTCGACCCGGGGATGCCAGATGGTGTCACCGGCCAGATAGAGGCACTGTTCATCGGGGTGGGAGAAGACCACGCCGCATACCTCTCCCATGCGCTCGCCCAGTACCGCCATCAACAGGTCGCTACCATGCTGGCCACCGGTTTGCTGCAGGCGAATGCCGGCAAATTCGGGCTGGTCGCTCAGCAGGCGCACATCCTCAAAGCCACTGGCACGAATGGCATCGGCATCTTTCTGATGTTGTACCAAGAGCGGCAGATGTTTGGGGATCAGGGCTCTGGCGGCATCATCCCAGTGGTCGGGATGGTCGTGGGTGACGATCACTGCGTCCACATCGACCAGCTCATCGATCGGTAGCGGCAGCTCGACCAGCGGATTGCGCAGCTGGCTGTTGGCGGTGCCCTCAAAGCCGGGGAAGGCACCCTTGGCCGAGAGCATGGGGTCGATCAGAAAGCGGGTGCCGGCATAGTCGAGCAGCAAGGTGGCGTTGCGAACCTGGGTAATCTTCATGGGATGGCTCCATGTTGGCTGGTGGATATGCAACCAATTATGGGGTGTGGAGCGCATTGCCATCAGTGGCCCACGGGTCGATTATCATCACTATCGGGCCAACAGGTTGATGTTCTACAGGTCGGTGCGGCCATTTAAAAAATTTGAAAAATCCCCTTGAAAGAAAAAAGTAAGCCCCTATATAGGTAACAAGGCCGGAACGCTCGACAGAGGTTTCGACCAGGCGCCCGTCCATAAGGAGGGCAAACAATCTGTTATCGCTCACAAGAGGGTAATACTATGCGTTCTATCGACTTTTCTCCGCTCTATCGTTCTGCCATCGGTTTCGATCGTCTGGCCAATCTCATCGAATCTGCGGCCAGCAATGGCAATGCCGGTTATCCCCCCTATAACATCGAGCAGTTGGGTGACAACGACTACCGCATCAGCATGGCTGTGGCGGGCTTTACCCAGGAAGAGCTGGAGCTGAGCTTCCAGGAAAATCTGCTGACTGTGAAGGGCAACAAGCAGGCCGACACCGGGCGCAACTATCTCTATCAGGGGATTGCCGAACGTGGTTTCGAGCGCCGCTTCCAGCTGGCCGACTATGTGCGGGTGAAAGGGGCCGACCTGAAAAACGGCTTGCTGCACATCGAGCTGGTGCGTGAAGTGCCCGAGGCGATGAAGCCGCGCAAGATCGAGATCAACGGCTGATAGCCTGAATTTTCTGAAATTTTAAAATTTCCCGGGTGCCGATGACGGGCCTGTGGAGAGTTGAACCTGTTGCTTATTAGAAGGATAGGATTATGCGTAACCTCGATTTCTCTCATCTCTATTCCAACGCCGTCGGCTTCGAGCGGATGGCCCGTGAGCTGGAAGGTCTGTTCGAGCAGAAGACCGCCGCTTACCCCCCGTACAACATTGAAAAGCGCGATCAGGATGGCTATCGCATCACGGTCGCCGTGGCTGGCTTCGAGCGCGAAGAGCTGGAGCTGGAGACCGAAAACGGCACCCTCAAGGTGAAGGGGCGCAAAGGGGCTGCGGCCGGTGAGCGTCAGTTCCTCCATCAGGGGATTGCCGAGCGCGACTTCGAGCTTGCCTTCAAGCTGAGCCAGCACGTGGAAGTGCAGGGCGCCAAGCTGGAGCATGGTCTGTTGACCATCGATCTGGCACGCGAACTGCCGGAGGCGCTCAAGCCCCGCGCAATCCCCATCGGTAAACCCGAGCAGCTGGCGCTGCCCGGCTAAGCAAACCGGATCGCGATAAATGACAAAGGCCTGCATCTGCAGGCCTTTCTGTTTTGTATCGCTGGATTGGATTAACCAGCGTAGAGGGTGTTGATCTCGTCCGCCAGAATGGCGATGCCGCGACGCACCAGCTCCTCGCTCTGGGAGTAGTTGAGGCGAATGCACTCCTGGCTGTGGCGCCACTCGGGGTCATCAATGCCGGGGAAGAAGTAGTGACCCGGCACGATCAGCAGGTTCTTCGCCTTCAGTCGCTCATAGAGCTCCTGACAGTGGATCGGCAAGCCTTCAAACCAGAGCCAGAGGAAGAGGGCGCCTTCCGGTTTATGAATGTGGAAGCGCGGGTCGGGGATCGCTTCGCGCAGCAGCTGCACCGCCAGCTCTGCCTTTTGCTGATAGAAGGGTTTCACCACCTGTTCGCTGAGGGTGATGATCTCGCCGCTCTCGATCATCGGGATGGTGATGGCAGGCCCCAGACTGCCCGGCGCCAGATTGATGATGCCGCTCAGGTTGGTGATGGCCTGAATGATCTTCTCGTCGGCGATGACGATGCCGCAGCGGGTGCCCGGCAAGCCGAGTTTGGAGAGGCTCATGCAGAGGATGGTGTTGGCGTTCCAGAACGGCTTGGCTTCGCTGAAGATGATGCCCGGGAAGGGAACGCCGTAGGCGTTGTCGATCAGCAGCGGGATTCCCTTGTCGCGGGCGATCTGGTCGAGGTGTTCGATCTCTTCGTCGGTCAGCACGTTGCCGGTCGGGTTGGTCGGGCGGGAGACGCAGATCACCCCGATATCGTCACCTACCTGCAGGCTCTCGAAATCCACGTGGTATTTGAACTGGCCATCGGGCAGCTTCTCGATGGTGGGTTTGTAGGCCACGAAGTAGTCGTCGGCCAGCGCCGAGTCGGCATAGCCGATGTATTCGGGGGCGAGCGGGAACAGCACCTTCTTCTTGCGGCCATCGGCAAATTCGCCGGCCAGCAGGTTGAACAGGTAGAAGAAGGCATTCTGGCTGCCGTTGGTCAGGGCGATATTGCGAGCCGAGATATCCCAGCCCAGCTCCTTGCTGAGCAGGGCTGCCAGCGCTTTGGTGAACCTGTCTTTGCCCTGTGGGCCGTCGTAGTTGGCCATCGCTTTGACCAGCTCGCCGTTGTCGAGCAGGCTCTTGGCCTCGGCCTGAAAGCGTTCCAGCATGGCGGGGATGGGGGCCGGATTGCCGCCACCCAGCATGATGGCGTCCGGATTGGTCAGCCCCTGATTGAGGTCATCCATGAGTTGGGTAATACCGGCGTGGCGAGTGAATTTCTCGCCGAACAAGGAAAATTCCATTCAGTGACAGATCCAGAATTGAGTTACGGGGATGTAGCACCATAGCTCAGTTTAAAAGCGGGTGTCGATCAAAAAGATGGGACGTTCCACGTGGAACATGGTGCAAAAATCAAGCGTGGTTAAAAGCACCAACTATTGGTTTAAAAATGACCGAGCGGGATGCATTTTGCGACTCAATTTGGTATCGAGATATAGTTAATTTAAACAAAATCATTATGTTATGAATTGCCTGAGGATTGGCACAACTATTGGAATAGCTATCTGGTCATCTCAACCATACCGGAGCAAACCAGATGAAAAACCTGATCGCTACCCTGATAGTGAGTGCCCTGAGCCTGAACGTGATGGCCAACGAAAACCCGCGGCCCGAGTTGGAGAGTGTCCAGCTGGAGCAGGATGTGCAGAGCGAGTTGCAACAGGCATCCCATGCCGTGGTGAAGGATGCGTTGCATAACCTCAAGCCGCTGGCGCTGGATACCCTGGTGGTGGAGGCGAGTCAGGCTGTGGCCACTCACCCCGAGAGTTGAGGTAGCGCAGGGGGGTCTGTCCCGTATGTTGTTTGAAGAAGCTGATGAAGGCGCTGTCGCTGGAGAACTCCAGCGCAGCGGCAATCCGGCTGATGGACTCGCTTTCTGCCAGCAGCTCCATGGCGCGCAACAGCCGCCACTGCTGACGCCACGCCTGATAGCTCATGCCGGTCTCCCGCATAAAGATACGGCCAATGGTCTTGTCACTGGCACCTACCCGTTCGGCCAGCCGGTTGAGTCGATCGGGCAGGGCATCCCCCCGTTTCAACTGCTGTAGCCAGTCGCCCAGTCTGGGATCGGTTGGCAGCGGCAACTGCCACGACTCCCGTGGCGCCTGCCCCAACTCCTCCATAAACAGTGCAACCGTCCGTTGCTGCTGCTCTTGCGGTTTGTCCCACGGCCAGAGCGCCATCCGTTCGATCAGTTCGTGCAGCAGCGGATTGACCGCCAGCACCTCCACCGTGCCGGGCAACTCGGGGTGCGGCTGGAAGTAGAGGGAGCGGTAGGCCACCACACCACGCATCAGTACCCGGTGGGCTGTGCCCGCAGGCAGCCAGGCGGCGCGGGTGGGTGGCAGCAGGCAGACCCGACCTTCCAGCTCCATGGTCATGCAGCCGGATTGGGCGAACAGCAGCTGATGGCGTTGATGTTGATGCAGACCCGAGTCGTGCCAGCCGAGCGCGGAGGCAATGCCGATTACGCTGCCCGTCAGCTGGTCGGGGTCAAAAGGGTGATCGGGAAGAATAAAGGCCATATGTCCGATTTTTGATGTTTATAGTCCTGCTTATTGTAATCAGACAATCGGCATCTCTCTAGAATGGCGACCTCTTGTGAAGGAGGTTTGTCATGAACAACAAGTTGCCACCGCTCTGGCTGGTGGTGGGATTGATGATGTTTCCCCAAATTGTGGAGACCATCTACAGCCCGGTCCTGACCCACATCGCTACCGAGTTTCAGGTGAGCGAGGGGCAGGCATCCCAGACCCTGTCGGTCTATTTTCTGGCGTTTGCGGTGGGTGTGGTCTGCTGGGGACGGCTCTGCGATCTGATTGGGCGGCGTCCCGCCATGCTGGCGGGTCTGCTCACCTATGGTGTCGGCACCTTGCTGGCACTGCTGGCTAATCAGTTTGAAACCCTGCTGCTGGCCCGGATCATCTCGGCCTTTGGCGCCGCCGTGGGTTCTGTGGTGACCCAGACCATGCTGCGCGACAGCTATCAGGGTAGCGATCTGGCGCGGGTCTTCTCGGTGATGGGCATTGCGCTCTCACTGAGCCCAGTGCTGGGGCTGCTCAGTGGTGGCCAGCTGGCGAGCGGGTTCGGCTATCTCGGAGTGTTCAGCGGTCTGCTGGTCCTGGCGGTAGGTTTGCTGCTGGTGACCTGTTGGCAGTTGCCGGAAACCCGTCCGGCCACCAGCCAGCGAGTCGCGCTCTGGCCGCTGGCGTGTCGGATGATGAAGGATGGCGGACTCTGGCGCAGTGCCATGCTAGTCGCCCTGTTCAACACCATGCTGTTTGGCTACTACAGTCTGGCCCCCTTCCTGTTTGCCGGATTGGGATTGAGCACCGGCGAGTTTGGCTATTCGGGGATCTTGCTGGCGCAGGCGACTCTGCTCGGCAGCCTGCTCAACAAGCATCTCTTGGGGAGGGGGTGGCTGCCGTCATCTCTGGTCAGACTGGCTTGCGCTCTGGCGCTGGTTACCGGGCTGCTGGTATGGGCGACTCAGGCCAGCCTCTGGTTCCTGTTGCCCATGATGGGGATTGTGGTGGCCTTCGGGCTGGCGATCCCCAATGTGCTGAGTCAGGCGCTGCTGGCCTATCGCGAGGTAGCGGGCAGTGCTGGTGCCCTGTTCGGGCTTGGCTACTACCTGCTGCTTAGTCTGGGGTTGGCGGTAGCGGCCGGATTGCAGGATCTCGGCCTGTTGCTGAGTGGCTGCGGTTTGCTGGCGCTGATTTGCTGCGGGCGCCGTTCCACGTGAAACATCAGTTGCCGATAAAGCGGTAGCCGATACCAGATTCGGTCTCGATAAGCGTCGGTTGCTGGGGGTTATCCCCCAGCTTCTTGCGCAGACTGGCGATGACGATGCGCAGGTAGTGGGTGTCCTCCTTGTGGCTCGGCCCCCAGATGTCGTTGAGCAGCTGGGTCTGCATCACCAGCTTGCCGGGGTGGCACACCAGCGCCTGCAGCAGGGCGAACTCCTTGCGGGAGAGGGGGATTTCCTCCTCCCTCATGGTCACTTTGTGGCTGCTGATATCCAGCGTCAGGCCGCATTGGGGGAAGTGGCGCCGCTCGCCACTGCTGACACCAGCCCGCTGGCGCAAGAGCACGCGAATGCGGGCCATCATCTCGCCGATGCCAAACGGCTTGCTCATGTAGTCGTTGGCGCCGGCATCCAGCAGCCGCACCTTCTCCTGCTCTGAATCACGGGCCGACAGCACCAGCACAGGATTGGGGTGGTGTTCGCGAATGGCCTGCAACACCTGAATGCCATCGCCATCCGGCAGACCGAGATCGAGGATCACCAGATCGGGGTTGAGGTGGCGATACTGCTCCAGCCCTTCATTGACCCCCACCGCCTCACTCACCTGATGGCCCTCGGCAATCAGGCTGATCCGCAGAAAGCGACGGATCGCCGCTTCATCATCTATGACCAGAATGTGCGCCATCGAACCTCCAGAGGCGAATGGTGGGAGGGGCTGAGTGACCCGATCTGGCGGTCAACTATCAGACCTCCGGTGAATTGAGAGCAAGCGGCAGGGAGATGCGCATGCAGGTTCCGTTGCCATTGGGGCCGGAGAAGGCCCAAATCTTGCCGCCGTGGGCCTCTATCATAGCGCGGGAAATGGCGAGGCCAAGCCCGGTGCCACGGCTGCCGCAATCACCCACCGGCTGGGTGTAGAAGAGGTTGAAGATCTTCTCCCGATCCGACTCGGCGATACCGACCCCGATATCGATGATATCGATGATGAGGTCGGGTTCGGCCACCATCACCTTGAACTCGATGGGGGTGCCAGCTGGCGAGTAGCGGGAGGCGTTGTCGAGGATATTGACCAGCACCTGCTCGATCAGGGCGCCGTGCACATAGATCTGGGGCACATGCTGATCGAAATGGACCAGCAGCTTGTGCTGGCGCCAGGAGGAGTCGAGCCGCTTGCGGGCGCTCTCCACCAGATCTGCCAGATCGACCCAGTCCCGTTTCAGCTGGAAGTCGGGGGAGCCGATGCGGGTCATATCCAGCAGATTCTGCACATAGCTGTGCAGGCGGCGCGCCTCCTCCTGCACCGAGTGGAGCAGTTCGTCACGGTCTTCGGCGGGGATCCGGTCACCATATTCCAGCAGGGTGCTGCCAGCCCCCATGATGGTGGCCAGCGGTGTCTTCAAATCGTGGGAGACCGAGGAGAGCAGGGCGGCGCGCATCCGGTCGGTCTCCGCTTGCAACTGACTGTCGGCCAGCCGCTCGTTGAGGTCGATCCGCGCCAGCGCGGCGCGAATGTCGGTGAGCAGCGCTTGTAGCTGGTGTTCGGCAGAGGAGGAGAGCGGATTGGCCAGCGTTATGCCGATCACCAGATCATCGCTGAGGTGGTGATACTGGGCCTCGGCGGCATTGAGAGTTGCGGTGTGGGCTCCGGCGCTCTGCTTCTGGGCCAGACACCAGTCGATGGCCGCCTTGTCGGTCTGGCCGGGCCTGTGCTTCTCGTTGCCGAGCCGATCGTTGAACTCCTTGTCGATCACCACGGTCGGCTGGCCGAGCGCCAGCGAAATGGCCTGGGCACCTTGTCTCAAAACCTCCTCCGGGCTGCTGGCAGTGGCCAGCCCCTGACTGAGGGAGAGCAGGGCATTGCCCAGCTGCTGGGTCTCGCGCAGACCGATCAGCTGTTGCCGCTGGCGGGAGGCGAGCCGCCCCGCGGTCATGCCGACGATAAGCAGCACAAACAGGGTGAGCAGATCGCTGTGGTTGGCGACGCTCAGGGAGAAGTAGGGGGCGGTGAACAGCAGATTGTGGGCGATAAAGCCCAGCACCGCCGCCAGCGTGGCGGGTACCAGACTGGTGGTGAGGGCCGTCGCCAGTACCCCCAGCACGAAGATGAGCGGTAACGCTGCCGGCGGCAGCCAGTAGGAGAGCCCCCAGGCGGCGGCCGAGGAGATCCCCATGATGGTCACCGCCAGCAGGCTGTGGTGAATATCTTTCGGGGTCGGGACGCGCATCCCCACTTCTGGCTTCTGCTTCTCGGTATCGACCAGCGTGATTTCGAGCCCCTGCGCCTGCTTGAGCAGGTGCTGCACCAGCGAGCGGCGCCACGGTGCCTTGTGGGGTTTGCCGAGCAGCAGCTGGGAGACCTGCTGCTGTTCGGCGGTCTCCAGCAGGGTGTTGGCGACCGCCGGGCTGGATAGCGTCAGTACCTTGGCGCCGAGGTGGGAGGCGAGCGCCAGCGCCTGCTCCACATCGGCCGAGCGGCGGCCATTGCTGTCGACATGCACTACCAGCCAGGGGAGTTGGCGGCGCTGGGCAAAGCGGTGGCCGTAGCGCACCAGCGCCGAGCCGTGCAGGTCACCGAGGCAAACCATCAGCTTGCCCCGTAGCGGCAAGGTGCTCTTGCCTGCCGCTTGCCACTGCAGTTGCAGATCGCCCTCCACATGGCTGGCGGCGGTCTGCATCGCCAGCTCCCGCAATGCGGTGAGGTTGTTGAGGGAGAAGAAGGATTGCAGCGCCGCCTTGGCCTGATGGGGCACATAGACCTTGCCCTCCTTGAGGCGGCCGAGCAGCTCCTTGGGGGGGAGGTCGATCAGTACCAGACTGTCGGCTTCCAGCAGCACCTGATCGGGCAGGGTCTCTTTCACCCTGACCCCGGTCAGCTGCCACACCAGATCGTTGAGGCTCTCCAGATGCTGCACGTTGAGGGTGGTGTAGACGTCGATCCCGGCGTTGAGCAGCTCCTCCACATCCTGCCAGCGCTTCTCGTGGCGGCTGCCGGGGGCGTTGCTGTGGGCCAGCTCGTCCACCACGGCGATGGCCGGTTTGCGGGCGAGCAGGCCGTCGAGATCCATCTCCTCCAGTCGCTGCTGGCGGTGCATGTGGATTTTGCGCGGCATGATGGCGAGCTTGTCGAGCAGAGCCAGCGTCTCCTGCCGGCCATGGGTCTCCACCACGCCGATCAGGATGTCTACCCCCTCTTTGGCCTGCTCCCGCACCGCCTGCAGCATGGCGTAGGTCTTGCCCACGCCGGGAGCGGCGCCGAGAAACACCTTCAGCTTGCCCTTGTGCTCCTGTTCCAGGCTCGCCAGCAGGGCGTCGGCCCTTACCTCATCACGCATCCCCATGCTCCTGCATCAGACTCGTCAGCAGGGCATCAGCGCTTGCTACATCAGCCATTGTTATCCCTATCGAGCCAACCGCCCGTTTCGAAAATCGAGGTCATCACCAAACCGGAATGGGCGCCATCAGGCGCCCTTTTTATGCTCCAGTTGCAGATTCAGCTGGAGAATGTTGACCACCTGCGGGCCAAGGATACCAGCTTGTGTGGCCGACTTGACCTGCTCCGTCAGTTGGGCGGGATCCAGTCCACGTTCTTTGGCGACGCGGTTGACCTGAGCCATCACCGCATCCAGCGGCAGGTGGGGATCGAGGCCGGAGGCGGAGCGGGTCAGCATGGCGGGGGAGCGGGTTCCAGGCTGTGCCTTGGCCACCTGTTCGGCAAACTCTGCCCGCAGCGGCGAGCTCATCCCCAGATTGCTGGCGCTGCCGCCTATGGTGTTGAAATCGCTGGCGGAGGGACGGGGATGGAAATAGTCAGCCCGCTCGAATTTCTGCCCCAGCAGGGCGCTACCGATGAGTTGCTGTTTACTGTCGGTCAGCTGGCTGCCGTTGGCCTGCCAGGGGAACAGCAGCTGTGCCAGTCCGGTGACCGCCAGCGGGTAGGCGACCCCCAGCAGCAGGGTCAGGGTCAACAGGGTTCTGATTGCTATCATGATTCGCTTGCTCCAAAGGATGGCTGGGGATGCGGGTCTGACCCGCATCCCGGTTATGTCGTTACACCAGACCCAGGCCGGTAATGACCAGATCGATCAGCTTGATGCCGATAAAAGGCACCAGCAGGCCACCGACACCGTAGATCAGCAGGTTGCGGCGCAGCAGGCTGGCGGCCGAGCCTTTCAGGTCGACACCGCGCAGAGCCAGTGGCACCAGCGCCACAATGATCAGGGCGTTGAAGATGATGGCCGACAGGATGGCGCTCTGCGGGCTGCCCAGCTGCATCAGGTTCAGCGCCCCCAGTTGCGGGTAGGCGGCGATGAACAGGGCTGGCAGGATGGCGAAGTACTTGGCCACGTCGTTGGCGATGGAGAAGGTAGTCAGGGCGCCACGGGTCACCAGCAGCTGTTTGCCGACCAGCACCACATCCAGCAGCTTGGTGGGGTTGGAGTCGAGATCCACCAGATTGCCCGCCTCCTTGGCGGCCTGGGTACCCTCGTTCATGGCCAGCCCCACATCAGCCTGCGCCAGCGCGGGCGCATCGTTGGCGCCGTCACCGCACATGGCGACCAGACGACCATCGGCCTGCTCCTGCCGGATATAGGCGAGCTTCTTCTCCGGCGTCGCTTCGGCGATGAAGTCATCCACCCCGGCTTCGGCGGCGATGGCGGCGGCGGTTTTCGGGTTGTCACCGGTGATCATCACGGTACGGATCCCCATATGGCGCAGGATCTGGAAGCGAGCCTTGATACCGGGCTTGATGATGTCCTTGAGGTAGACCACCCCCAGCAGTTTCTCCTGAGTGCAGACCAGCAGCGGAGTCCCACCCTGACGGGCGATGCTGTCGACTGACTTGAGCACCAGCTCAGGTACCGCCTTGCGGTCGAGGCTGAGGTAGTTCAACATGGCATCCACCGCACCCTTGCGATATTGATGACCGTTGCGATCCAGTCCGCTCAGGCGAGTTTCGGCGCTGAAGGGGATCACCTTGTCGCTCTCCAGCTGGCTCGGCTTGGCCATGCTCTTGCTGGCCAGAGTCAGGATGGATTTGCCCTCCGGGGTGTTGTCACCCAGCGAGGCCAGCATGGCCGCTTGTGCCAGCAGGGCAGGGTCGACACCCGGTGCCGGGATCAACTCATCGGCCATCCGGTTGCCGAAGGTGATGGTGCCGGTCTTGTCCAGCAGCAGGGTGCGCACGTCACCAGCCGCTTCCACGGCACGGCCAGACTTGGCGATGACGTTCAGCTTCACCAGTCGATCCATACCGGCAATGCCGATGGCGGAGAGCAGGCCGCCAATGGTGGTCGGGATCAGGGTAATGAAGAGAGCGATCAGGTAGAGACGCGGGACCTGGGTGCCGTTGTAGTCGAGGAACCAGGGCAGGGTAGCCACCACCAGCAGGAAGATCAGGGTCAAGCCCACCAGCAGGGCGTCGAGCGCCATCTCGTTGGGGGTCTTCTGGCGCTTGGCCCCTTCCACCAGTGCGATCATCCGATCCAGCGTACTTTCGCCCGGATTGTTGCTGACGCGCACCCAGATCTCGTCGGAGACGACCGTCGTGTTGCCGGTCACGCCGCTGCGGTCGGTACCCGACTCGCGGATGACGGGGGCGGATTCGCCGGTGATGGCCGCCTCGTTGACCGAGGCGATACCGGCGATCACTTCACCGTCGGCCGGGATCATCTCGCCGCTGCGTACCAGCACCAGGTCCCCCTTCATCAGGCTGGTGGCGGGTACCCATTCGCCCTGACCATCTTTGGCATTCGCCACCCGACGGGTCTTCAGCTGGCTCATGCCCGCCTTCAGGCTGTCGGCTCGCGCCTTGCCTCGCCCCTCGGCCAGGGTTTCCGCGAAGTTGGCAAACCAGAGGGTCAGCCAGAGCCAGGCGGTCAGCTGCCAGGCCAGCGAGGGGGCGACGCCGGAGAAAGGCTGCCCCAGCAGGGACTCCACCGTCGCCATGACTGCGGCCAGCCAGAGGGTGAACAGGATGGGGCTGCCAAACAGCGCCTTGGGATTGAAGCGATAGAGGGCCTCAACCATTGCCTGGATGATCTGTGATTTCTGTTTTTTGCCCTTCACCAACATGGTGTCGGTGCTCATTGCAGTGGACTTGCTCATTGGAAAGCTCCCAGCATCAGATAGTTGGCGATTGGCATCCGGATGGTGATCGACAGGGTCAGGTTCATCAGAGTGCCCCTCCGATCAGACTCAGATGTTCGGCCACCGGGCCCAGTGCCAGCACCGGCAGGAAGGAGAGGCCACCTATCAGCAGGACGGTGATGATCAGCAGGGTAACGAACAGCGGGCCGCTGATGGGGAAGTCCCCTTCGCTCGTCTCCTGACGGGGCGCACGGGCCAGCTGACCGGCGATGGCCAGTACCGGAATGATGTAGCCGAAGCGACCGAGCAGCATGGCCAGACCGATGGCGATGCACTGCCAGTTGTCACCGGCGGCAAAACCGGCGAAGGCGGAGCCGTTGTTGCCGGCAGCCGAGGCGTAGGCATAGATGAGGCGTGACAGACCGTGCGGGCCATCATGGCCGATGATGGTGCTGGCATCCGGCATCAGCAGGGTGACACCACCGATCACCAAAACACCCACCGGCATGACCAGCATGCTGGCGACCACCCACTTCATCTCGGTGATACCGAGCCGTTTGCCCAGATAGGTCGGGGTACGTCCCACCATCAGGCCGCACAGGAACACGGTCAGAAGCACGAACAGCATCATGCCGTAGATACCGGAGCCGACCCCGCCGAAGATGACCTCACCCAGCAGCATGTTGATCATGCCCACCATGCCGCCGAGCGGAGTAAAGCTGTCGTGCATGGCGTTGACGGCACCGTTGGAGGCGGCAGTCGTCGCCACTTCCCAGATGCTGGAGAGCACAGGGCCGAAGCGGCTCTCCTTGCCTTCCCAGTTGCCAGCCATGTTGCTGGCGTCAGTGGTGAGCTGGGCGAGGGCGAGATCCGGTTTCAGCTCCTGGGAGAGGGAGACGAAGAGCCCCAGCACCAGCATGAGGGTCATGGCGCCGAGAATGGCGCGACTGTGGGCCATGTCTTTCACATAGCGGCCCAGAGTAAAGACCATGGCTGCGGCGATGGTGAGCAGGGCGACCATCTCCAGCCAGTTGGAGAGGGCTGTCGGGTTCTCGAACGGATGTGCCGAGTTGATGCCGAAGAAGCCGCCGCCGTTGGAGCCAAGCTGCTTGATGGCGATCTGCGAGGCCGCCGGGCCGAGGGGCAGCAGCTGCTCCTGACCTTCCACACCGTGGAACGGCAGATAGGCGGAGAGGCTTTGCGGCACCCCTTGCCATACCAGCACCAGCGCCATGATCAGCGCGATGGGCAGCAGCACATAGAGGCAGAAACGAACCAGATCCTGCCAGAAGTTGCCAAGGTTGATGGTCTGCTGACGGGCGATACCGCGGAACAGGGCAATGGCGACGGCAGCGCCCGTCCCTGCGGAGACGAAGTTCTGGGTGGTCAGGCCTACCATCTGGCTGAAGTAGGAGAGGCTGGCCTCACCGGAATAGGCTTGCCAGTTGGTGTTGGTCATAAAGCTGACCGCGGTGTTGAAGGCCAGTTGCCAGCTCAGACCCGGCAGTTGCTGCGGGTTGAGGGGCAGCAACCCCTGAGCCATCAGGATCAGGAACAGCAGACCGAAACCGGCGCCGTTGAAGGCCAGCAGGCTGAGGGCGTAGGACTTCCAGTCCTGCTCCCGCCCATCGGTGCCACAGCAAGCCAGCGTGGCGCGCTCGACCGGTGCCAGCCAGTGGATTTTGCCTTCAAATACCCGGTAGATGTAGTTGCCCAGCAGCGGTGCTGGTAGCAGAACCAGCAGCACGAAGGCCACCGGATAGATTATTTCTTGCCACATGTTCTAGTTCCTCACTCGTGGTCACGGTGCGTCAGGGCACGCATTGGATTGCTCACGAGGCTCGGCAGTTTGCTGGCCACCGGGTAGATAATTTCTTGCTGCATATAGGTAGTCCCTCACTCGTGACTGCGCGTGAGTGCGCGCATCAGATAGGCCATCAAGGCGAGGACAAGCAGCAGATATAGCCAATTCATATCGACTCCATTGAGATAATTAGCTGCGAGAGCCGATGTAAGACCATATCGACTCTGTTGGTGTCATTGACGCTGAAAAGGGTATGTAAAACAGGCGTAAAGGCGCCATAAAGCGCCATGTGGCAGGCGTAAAATCGGCGTAAAGAACGACGGATCTGCGAGAGAAATGGCGAGGAGGGATCAAAAAACCCGGCCTGAGCCGGGTTTGGATGAAGGGATTACATGGCTGTAGAAGCCGGCTGCTCGTGACAGGCCAACTTCATCTGTCCTTAGCGCATAGTGACGAACTCTTCAGCACTGGTGGGGTGAGGCGTGGGAACGCAGTTGTTGAAGCTGGCCTGATAATGACAGGCCAACTTCATCTGCCCTTAACGCATAGTGACGAACTCTTCCGCACTGGTGGGGTGGATTGCGACGCAGTTGTCGAAATCAGCCTTGGTGGCACCCATCTTCATGGCGACGCCGAAACCTTGCAGGATCTCGTCCATCGCAAAGCCGATACCGTGCAAACCGACCACCTTCTCTTCCGGGCCGACACAGACCAGCTTCATCCGGGTGGGCTGGCGATGCTGGGTCAGCGCCGAGTACATGGCGGTGAACTGGCTGCGGTAGACCTTCACCTGGTCCTCGCCGTATTCGGCGATGGCTTCCGGTTCGGTCAGGCCGATGGTGCCGATGGGCGGGTGGCTGAACACCACGGTCGGCACCAGATCGTAGTTGAGGTGCTCGTTCGGCTTGTTGTTGAACAGCCGCTCGGAGAGGCGGCGGCCCGCCGCGACGGCTACCGGCGTGAGCTGGATGCGACCCGTGTTGTCACCCACCGCATAGATGTTGGCGACGGAAGTGTTCTGGAACTTGTCGGTCGGGATAAAGCCCTTCTCGTCCAGCGCGATGCCTGCGGCGGCAAGATTCAGGTTGTCGGTAGCCGGTACCCGGCCGATGGCCCAGATCAGGCAGTCGACGGTGAGATGGCGGCCATCTTCCAGTTGCAGGGTCAGGCTGTTGTCAGCGTTCTTGAGCACGGCTTTGGGAATGGCATAGGTGTGCAGCTTGGGCCCTTCCTGCGCCATGATTTCGACCAGTGTCTCGTGGATCATGGGGTCGAAGTTGCGCAGCGGCGCGTGCTTGCGCACCACCAGATGGGTCTCTGAGCCGAGCGCCTGCATCACCCCTGCGATCTCGACTGCGATGTAGCCCGCACCCACTACGGCAACCCGCTTGGGTTGGCTTTGCAGGTCAAAGAAACCGTCGGAGTCGATACCCAGCTCGGCACCCGGGATCGCCGGAATTTCCGGGCGGCCACCGGTGGCGATCAGAATGTGATCGGCCGTGTAGTGCTCGCCATTGACCTCGATGGTGTTGCTGCTGACGAAGCGGGCGAAGCCCTTGATGACGGTGATCTGGTTCTTGCCCAGCACGTTCTGATAGGACTGGTGAATGCGGCCGATGTAGGCCTGGCGGGACTCGACCAGCTTGGCCCAGTTGAAGTGGTTGAGGGTGGTGTCAAAGCCGTAGTCGGCGCCATATTTCAGGGCATCGGCGATCTGGCCTGCATACCACATGGCCTTCTTCGGTACGCAGCCTACGTTGACGCAGGTTCCACCCAACTCTTTGGCTTCAATCAGGGCAACTTTCTTACCGTACATGGCAGCCCGGTTGGCAGACGCAATACCGCCGCTGCCGCCGCCGATGGCGATATAGTCAAAATGCTGTGCCATTGCGAGGTTCTCCGCTCATTAAGAATGCAATCACAGCATGATGGGGATAAAGCGGCTGGCTCACAAGAGCCAGCGCTCAGTTATGTTGGATCGGCAGGCGAATATGGAACTGGGCGCCCTGGCCCGGTTCGCTGGCACAGCTGATACGGCCTTTCAGCAGTTGCACCACCAGGTTGTAGATGATGTGTGTGCCCAGACCGCTGCCACCCTGACCCCGCTTGGAGGTGACGAAGGGATCGAAGATTCGCGGCAATATTTCGGGCGGGATCCCGCGGCCATTGTCCGAATAGTCGATAAACAGCTCCTCTCCCTGCTGTTCCACCTTGATGGTGATCTTCTTCGGTTTATCCCAGCTGTCGAACCCGTGGTTGATGGAGTTGAGGATCAGGTTCGAGTAGATCTGGGTAAAACTGCCCGGGAAGGAGAAGATAGACAGCTTGGGATCGCACTGGATATCCACTTCGCACTGGCTCTTCTTCAGTTTGTGGCCAAGCGAGACCACCACCTGATGGAGGTTGTCGGCGAGGCTGAAGTTGTAGCGTGCTTCCGATGACTGGTCGACCGCTACCTGCTTGAAGCTGGCGATCAGCTCGGAGGCGCGCCGCAGGTTGCTCTGCAGCAGCTGCATCGACTCGTCGAGGTTGACGGTGAACTCGTTGAGATAGGAGCGCGACAGCTGCTTGGAGTCGATATGGGACTTGAAGTCGGCGACCCGCTCCTGCAGGTAGGAGGAGGCGGTTACGCTGATGCCGATGGGGGTATTGATCTCGTGTGCTACCCCGGCCACCAGCGAGCCGAGGGAGGCCATCTTCTCCGACTCCACCAGGGTTTGCTGGGCCTGTTTCAGGTCGTCGTACGCCTTGCCGAGCTGGTTGTTGGCTTCGCTCAGGCTGCGGGTACGTTCCACCACCTTGCCTTCCAGCTGTTCGTTGAGCTGGATAATCTCCCGCTCGACCTTTTTCAGCTGGGTGATGTCGTAGCCGAAGCCGATCTGGTACTTGAGGTTGGGGCCATCGTAGAAGGGGACGAAGGTCCATTGCAGTACCAGCTCATGGGCCTGCTGGTCATGCATGATGACCTCTTTGTCGGCCAGTGAACCTTCCGCTGCCAGAATATCGTTCAGCTCTTCCCGTTGCGCCGGGCTGACAAAGAGATCCAGCCAGTTGTGTTGCAACAGCTCCTGCTGGTGGTAACCGGTCAGCAGTATGGCTGCCGGGTTGATGCTGGCGATGGTCAAATCCGGTTCCATGCAGCAGATGACCATGTTGGCGGAGTTGATCAGGGTGGCGGAGAAGTCCCGCTCCTTTTGCAGCTGTTCCACCGCCTGATGGCGGGCAACCAGCTCGTCACGTAGTCGGGTTCGCATCTGGTTGAGGGTGGAGACCAGGGTATCCAGCTCATCGGGTTTCTTGCGCGGCTGCGGGCGGCCTTCCAGCTCCAGCGCCATGTCGAGCCGATCGAGGTTGAACTTCTGGGCGTAGTTGGCGATGCGGTTGATGTGCCTGACCACCAGATAGTAAATGATGATCAGGATGCAAAATGAGACCACCAGGGTCTTGATGGTCTGGCTGACCATGATCAGCACCGATTTTTCGATGAGGCGCTGGTAGATCTGCTCGAGAGAGGCGGCAACGAACAGCTTGCCGACGATTTCACCCTGATAGGTGAGGTTGAATTCGCGGGAGATATCATAGCTTTCCCGCTCGACCCCCTGGGTCAGCAGCGGGACTTCGGAGTTGCCGAGCATCTCCTTGACCATCACGAACTGCATGTTGGGCAGGTTCATGATCCCTTCAATTTGCACTTTGACCTGCTCTTCATCCAGGTTCCACAAGCTGGCTGCGATGGGTTGCAGGAACGAGGCCTCGATCTGGCCGATGCTGTCTTCGATGACGGCGACATCCTTGCGGTAATCCCACGCGAGTTGCAGCGCCGTAATGATCATCGCCAATACGGTACTGCAGACCAGAATGTAGGAGAGCAGGCGATATGAGAGTCCGTTGCGGCCTACGGCCCTGGCGGTCTTGGTGAAGAGTCCTGACATGGCGTCCTTGCGGTCTGGATGTGGTGTTTTTTAGTTTAACTGCTTCATGCACTTATGTCGTCTTTCCTGCGAAGCATAAAAAAGGCCCCGTATCGGGGCCTTTGCATGTGATTGATGATTAATGTCCGCCGTTTGCTTTGGGCGGAATGGTTTCATCGAATACCGGCAAGGGTTTGTGCTCGGAAGCCAGATAGGTGTAGATCACCGGCAGCACGAACAGGGTGAACAGGGTACCGATGGCAAGACCTGCCACGATGACGATACCGATGCTGAAACGCTGTGCCGCACCGGCGCCAGCGGCATAGAGCAGCGGGATCAGACCGGCAATCATGGCGGCCGTGGTCATCAGGATCGGACGCAGACGCACCTTGGCGGCCTGCATCACGGCTTCCATCCGGTTCATGCCGCGCAGCAACTGCTCTTCCTTTGCTACTTCACAGATCAGGATACCGTGCTTGGTAATCAGACCCACCAGGGTGATGAGGCCCACCTGGGAGTAGATGTTCATGGTCGCCATCCCCCATGCCAGGGCAATCAAGGCCCCGCTGATGGCGAGCGGTACAGAGACCATGATGACCAGCGGGTCACGCACCGACTCGAACTGGATTGCCAGCACCAGGAAGATGATGGCCAGTGCCAGCGCGAAGGTGGCATAGAGCGCATTGCCTTCGGTGACGAACTGACGGGCTTCACCCATGAAGTCGTAACGGTAGCCTTGCGGCAGCTTCTCGTCGGCGGTGGTCTGGAACCAGTTGATCGCATCACCCATGGCCACGCCCGGAGCCGGAACGGCGCCTATGGTAGCAGAGTTCAGCTGGTTGAAGTGGGGCAGGGCGCGAGGCTCGCCAACCACTTCAATGCTGATCAGGCTGCCGAGCGGGATCGACTTGCCGTCGGCGGCCCGCACGTAATAACCCTTGATGGACTCCGGATTGAGACGGTATTTGCGCTCGACCTGCGGGATCACCTCGTAGGAGCGGCCATCCAGGTCGATACGGTTGACGTAACCATCCGCCATCATGGTGCCCATGGTGATACCGATATCCTGCATGGTGATGCCGTAGGCACCCGCCTTGTCCTTGTCGATGCGGATCTTCATGGTGGCGGAGTCGTAGTTCAGATCGAGATCCGAATAGACGAACTGACCGTTACTCTGCGCCGCTGCCAGAATTTCACCGGCCACCAGGAACAGGCTTTCGAAGCTGTTCGGGGTGGTGATGACGAACTGGATCGGCAGACCACTCGATGCACCCGGCAGTTCCGGGAACTGGAAGGTGGTGATGGCCATACCCGGGATGTCTTTCACCAGATTGGCGACCCGATCCAGCACCTCTTTCTGGCTCGCTTCACGCTGACTCCAGGGCACCATGGAGGCGATACCGAACGCCTGGTTGGCGTTGAACACCCCTGAGAAGACCTGGGAGAAGGCGATCTCGGGCTGGTCGTCCAGGATCTTGTTCACATCCGCCATGGTGTTTTCGATGTAGTCCAGGTTGGCGTTGGACGGTGCGGTACCCAGCACGGCCATTACCCCCTTGTCCTCTGACGGTGCCAGTTCGCTCGGGATGAACTTGAACAGCAGCGGCAGGCTGGCGAAGACGATGACGGCGAACACCACGATGACGGGGCGCTTTTTCATCACGGCGTGCAGCATGCTGTCGTAGCGATCGGTCATCCGCTCCAGCAGGTGATGGACTGTGCTCTCGAACTTGCCTGGCTGCTCGTTGGCCTTGAGCATCTTGGAACACATCATCGGGGACAGAGTCAGGGCGATGATGCCCGAGACGAACACGGCGCCAGCCAGCGTCAGGGCAAACTCCTTGAACAGGGAGCCTGTGATGCCCCCCATCAGGGCGATAGGGGCGTATACCGCCGCCAGGGTAACCGTCATGGCGATAACCGGTACCGCGATCTCGCGGGTACCGATAATGGCCGCCCGGAACGGTTCTTCCCCCTCCTTGATATGGCGGTCGACGTTCTCCAGCACCACGATGGCGTCATCCACCACCAGACCGATCGCCAGCACCATCGCCAGCAGAGTCATCAGGTTTATCGAGAAGCCGAACATATCCATCATCATCACCACGCCGATAAGACTGAGCGGAATGGTGATGATCGGGATGATGACAGCGCGGAACGAACCGAGGAACAGGGTGATGACCACCAGAACGATGGCGGCTGCCTCCAGGATGGTCTTGATAACCTCGTGGATGGACTCGTTGATCGCCACTGTTGAGTCATACATCACGTTGAGACGCATGGTGCTCGGCATATTGCGTTCAAGGCTTGGCAGCAACGCCAGCACATCGTGGGCGATGTTGATGGGGTTGGCTGTTGGCGCGGCGTTGACCGCCATGACCACAGCTTCGCGGCCGTTGGCGCTGGCGCGATAGATGTCGTGGCTCTTCTCGAGGGTCACCTTGGCAATGTCGGAAAGGCGGATCACCTTGCCGTCACGGGTAGCAACCACCAGACGCTTCAGCTCGTCGACATCCTTGACCTGGGTCTCGGCGTTGCCGTTGAACAGGGTAAAGTAACCGGTCGCCTGACCTGTCGCGGACTGATAGTTGTTGCTGTTGAGCACCGTCATCACGTCGCTGGCCGTCAGGTTGAAGGCCGCCATCTTGGCCGGATCCAGCCATACCCGCAGGGCAAACTCGACACCGCCGTAGAGGTCAACCTTGGAGACCCCGCCCACGGTAAAGAGCTGCGGCTTGATAACCCGCTCCAGATAGTCGGTGATCTGGCTGGAATTGAGCTCGGGGCTGGTAAAGCCGAGGTAGAGCACCGCCGTGGTTGAACCGGTGGAGGAGGTGACCGAAGGGTCTTCCGCCTCTTTCGGCAGCTGGGAGCGCACCGAGTTCACCTTCGCCAGGATGTCGGACAGCGCGGCGTTGGGGTCGGTGTTGAGCTTCATGTACGCAGTGATGGTGGAGCTGCCCAGCTGGCTGGAGGAGGTCATGAAGTCGATGTTGTCGGCTTGCGCGACCGCCTGTTCCAGCGGCTGGGTGATGAACCCCTGGATCAGATCAGAACTGGCGCCATAGTAGCCAGTGCTGACGGTGATCACCGTGTTGGTCACCTCGGGGTATTCCCGTACCTGCATCTTGAAGATGGCCTGAAAGCCCAGCAAGGCGATCAGGAAGCTGAGCGAGATCGCCAGCACAGGCCGTTTTATAAATATGTCAGTAAATCGCATCGCAGATCTCCGCGCTTACAGCATCGGGGTTTGTGCCGGAACGGCCAGGGCATCGTTCTCGACCACATGCACCTTGGTGTCGTTGCTCAGGCGAACCTGACCCGACAGTACGATCTGGTCACCGGCCTGAATGCCGGAGAGCACATGCACATCGTTGCCACGGCGCTCACCAGCCTTGACCACAACCTGCTTGGCTCGCAGCACTTTCACCTTGTTACCCTCTTTGTCGGTCTCTTCGCCCTCTTTGAGCACGTAGACGTTCTGACCGTAAAGGGTGAAGGAGATAGCGGTTTGCGGGATCACGATCTGATCTTTCACCGTCGGCAGAATGATGCTGGCGCGAGCGAACATACCGGAACGCAGCTGACCGTCGTTGTTCGGAATGTCTGCCTGTACCTGGATCAGGCCGCTCTGGAAGTTGACCGCAGGCTCGATGGCGGTGATATGACCGTCAAACTGGGTTTGCGGATAGGCATCTACATTGATCTTGATGGTCTGGCCCAGCTTGATTTTGGAGATATCGGTCTGGGGCACGGTGAAGCGCAGGCGCATCACGCTGGTATCCTCCAGGCGCACGATATCGGTGCCCGGTTGCAGATACTGACCGAGGAACACATTGCGCAGGCCGACCACGCCGCTAAAGGGCGCACGGACTTCACGACGGGCAATAGTCGCCTTCAGACTCTCGATATCCGCTTCCAGCGAGCGATAGGCCGCTTCGGCTTCATCCAGCTGCTCTTTGGAGATGGAGCTGGTCTTGTAGAGGTTCTGGAAACGATCGAACTTGGCTTTTGCCGCCGGCAGTTTGGCCTGGGAGGCCCGCAAATTGGCACGCTCCACGGTGGAGTCCAGGCTCAGCAGCAGCTGGTCAGCCTTGACCGGTTTGCCCGACTCGAAGGTGATGGCATCAATGGTGCCGGCCAGTTCGGTAGAGAGGGTCACCCCCTGATTCGGCTCGATGAAGCCGATCGCTTCGATGGTCGGTACCCAATCCTGCGCCTTGGTCACCATGGCTGTGACGGGGAACTCGGGTTCCGGCCGGTTGGCCATATATTGGGCAATCATCTTCTGTTTGAACAAATTGAAGCCGATGACGCTGCCAAACAAGGCGATCGCTATCAGCAACATAATGGCCATCCACTTTTTCATGAACAGGCTCCTGAGGTGGAAAGATTGGGGGATAAAATGGCATTCCAGCTGGCACGGATCGCGGTTTCCAACTGCGATTCGGTCAGCGTGATGTTGTGCACCCTGCACTGCAGGGCCAGATGCATGACACTGTCCAGACTCAACACCTGGAGTGCCCGTATCGGTAAATCAATAAACAATCCTTGTTCAACGCCCTGTTCAAAAAATCGGTCCAGAGGCTCCCAGGCAGCCAGAATGGCAGGATTGGTCTCCAATTCTGCCCCTAGCGGAGAGCTCTCGTACTGCAATTTGCACCGGATAGCGTTGGGTTCGTTAACAAAAATGGCATGAATATTGAGCCATAATTGGCGAAATTGTTGAAATGAAACTTTATCGATTGCTACATCGGCCATGACCATGGGCACACACTGCAAGATAGTGTGCTGGTGCAGTTGCCGGATCAGATCATCCTTGTCGCCGAAGTAGCGATAGATGGTGCCGGTGGCAACATTGGCCTTCTTGGCAACTTCTGCAATCGACAGACCATGAAAACCCCGTTCACCCAGCACCTCATGGGCCGCGTTGAAGATGCTCTCTTTTTTATCCAGAATCATCAGTGTGACTTTCGATTGAATGAACGTTCATTCATTCTAGATGGGCATCAAATCAAGTCAAGGCAGCAAGGTGATTTGCGACTGCGATCTGCCCCTTTTCGGCTGTCAGCAGGGGAATAGTGGAAGAAAAGTGCGCAATGTGCTTGAAAAAACAACGAACAGTGTTTCGGTGACAGAAAAGTGTAGACAAACCAGCAACCATCATTAATAATGCGCCCCGTTCGACAGCGTAGCGCCCGTAGCTCAGCTGGATAGAGCGCTGCCCTCCGGAGGCAGAGGTCACAGGTTCGAATCCTGTCGGGCGCACCATCAAAAGTGCGTCGGTTAAACGGGCGTTGTTGTGGAACGAAAACAGCTGTGGTGGCTGTAGCTCAGTTGGTAGAGTCCCGGATTGTGATTCCGGTTGTCGTGGGTTCGAGCCCCATCAGCCACCCCATTTTACAGCTTGTCAGGTACGCGAAGGTGGCGGAATTGGTAGACGCGCTAGCTTCAGGTGTTAGTGCCCCCCGGGTGTGAGGGTTCGAGTCCCTCTCTTCGCACCATACTTGCTGTATGACGAGGATGACCATCAGGTCGTCTTTGTTTTTTTGAAGTAAACTATTTTGAAAGAAATAGCCTCGGTGATTAGCGCAGTCCGGTAGCGCATCTGGTTTGGGACCAGAGGGTCAAAGGTTCGAATCCTTTATCACCGACCAAATTTAGAAAAACCTCGCTTCGGCGAGGTTTTTTGCTTTCTGGCCTCCGTTGGGCCAGCACTCTCTCCCTGTTACGTCTGTTTACACTCTATTTGGGCAGCGCGCCCCGCCTTTCGGTTATGCTTCAGCCTCGAGTCACTGACAACCGGATGTCATCGGCCCATTTCAGGCATTTTTCCATGAATAACAAAATTTCCTTTGCTTGCTCTCCTGCCCTGCTGGCTGCCTTGCTGCTGGGTGGCTGTACCATCAAGCCGCCATCCACCGATGTGATGATGGGCTCCATTGCTTCACAACCGCAGGAGGAGCATGCGCGCTCCCCCTTGCTGACCAGCGGTGATTTTTGCGTTGCGGTGTCCCAACAGAAGGTGTTGGCACAACCTTGCAGCGGAAAAGACGATCAACTGTTCGAGTGGGATCTGGGTGAGTTGCGCCTGCAGGAGCTCTGTTTGCAAGCCAAAAACGACAGCGAAGTGATGCTGGCACCCTGTGACGGTCAGGCGCAGTGGGAGTGGCAGAAAGACAGGCTGTTCAACAGCAAGGTCTCCCGCTGCCTCGATGTGGCCGGGCGACGCCATACCCCCGGCACGCCGCTGCGGCTGGCTGAATGCTACGGCGGAGCGAACCAGAGCTTCAGCTGGCAGCGGCCCAATCCCTGGCTGGAGACTCTGAAAAAACAAAGCCTCACATGGTGAGGCTTTGTTGAATCGAATGTCGGGATGAAGAGGATCAGGCGGCGCTGACGTTCTCCAGCTCGAACAGCTTCTCCAGATAGACGGCGACGCCATCTTCGTCGGAGGTGAGGGTCTGCTCATACTCCGGCAGCGCCATTTTCAGGCGGTCATGGGCGTTGCCCATCACGATGCCGCGTCCCACCATGGTCAGCATCTCGAAGTCGTTCATGCCATCGCCGAAGGCGATCGCCTCGGACATATCGAACCCGTTCTGCTCCAGCACGGCCCGCACAGCATTGCCCTTGTGCACCCCGGCGTGCATCACTTCGAGGCAGTCCGGCAGGGAGAAGGTGACGTTGAGCTGATCGCCATAGCGCTGGTTGAGGTGCGCCTCGATCTTCAGCAGCTTCTCGTGGTCGCCGATGTAGAACACCTTGTTGATCTGCTCTTTCGGTTCCTGCTTCAGGTCATCGACCAGACGGTAGGTGAACCCTGACTCGTCGTGGAACTGCAGCAGCCAGGGCAGCTCCTCTTCCACCACCCAGTCATCACCCTGATAGACATTGAGGTGGATAGAGGGGTCGCGCTCCAGTGCAATCAGTTCGGCGGCGATCTCGGTCGGCAGCGGCTGGTTGAAAATCAGCTGATCCTGTTTGTCATGGACCACGGCGCCATTGGAGGTAATGAGGTAGATGTCCATCCCCAGCGCATCGCGGAAGCTGCGAACGTCAACATGATGACGGCCGGTGGCGACCACGAATTTCACACCTTGTTCTACCAGGCGGTGCAGGGTATCCCGGGTACGGGGAGAGATCTGGTGCTGCTTGTTGAGCAGAGTGCCATCGAGATCGGATACAACTACCTTGAACATCATTACCTCGGCATCGATTGAAAACAGGGGCAGTTTACCTTAGCCCGCACTGTCACCCCATTTATTTAGGGTTACAAAAAATAGCCAGCTCAGAAGCGGGCGAAAAAGTCGACCATCGCGGTCAGGGCGGGCTGGCGTTTGTCATCGGATTCGATAAACAGTTCGTGCCAGGCTCCCTCGATGCGCAGCGGTTTGCCCCCTTCGCACTTGGCAATGGTGCAGAAGCGATCCTGCGCGGCATTGTCCACCACGCTGTCGCTGCCAGCTTGCAGCACCAGCAGCGGGGTTTTGATGGCGCCCGCATCGGCGATGGCGGCATCGGCACCAGTGATCCCTTGATAAATCCAGTGGGCGGTCGCGCCACCCAGCTTGATCTGCGGGTGCCGCTCGTAGATTTGGCGGAACGCTTGATAGCGGGGCTGGCTGTGAGTCAGTTCGTTATCGGCAAAGCCGTGATCCTGATAGGCACCCTGACCGGGGCCGTAGGGAGGCTCGCCAAGCCAGCCGCCGACCGTGCCTATGGTGCTCGCCAATCCCTTGGCCAGCCACTTGGGCAGACCGCCGAGATTGATGCCCAGCATGGGGGAGGAGAGCACGGCCGCCTTGATATCATCGGGCCAGCGCTCCAGATAGCGGGCCGAGATGGCGCCGCCCATGGAGTGGGCCAGCAGGAACAGCTTGTCAGGCTGGTCCGCCATGATGATCTGGTCGTGAAACTGCTTGAGATCGACCACATAATCGTCGAACTGGTCGACATATCCCTTCTGCGGGTCATCCAGCAGCCGATCGGACATCCCCTGACCGCGATGGTCGATGAGATAGAGGCTGTAGCCCTGACGCCAGAGATCCCACGCCAGCTCCTGATACTTGAGGTAGCTCTCGACCCGGCCATTGACGATGAGGATGGCGTGATCGACCTTGGCTTGCCGCAGCGCAGCATAGCGGATGGTCACCCCATCCTTGCCCTTGAACTCTCCTTCCACCGCATGCTGGCGCCAGAAGTCTGGCAGGGTTTGCTGGTAGAGGCTGGGTACATCGGCTTCGCTGGTGAGCTGATAGGTATTGGTCACGGCAAGGGCTCCGGCAGAAAACAGGGTCAGGGCCAACAGGGAAAGAGAGAGGGGTTTCATCAGGCACACTCCTGTTGCCAATGGTGATAAAGGGCGGCGATATCCCCCGAGCAGAGCAGCGCCATGCAGGCTTGCAAGCGAGGCAGGGGCCAGTCCCACCACTGCATCTCTTGCAGCATGAGGATCTGCTCATCGCTGAAACGGCGGCGGATCGGTTGGGCCGGGTTGCCGCCGACTATGGTGTAAGGGGCCACATCCTTGGTCACCACGGCGCGGGTGGCGATGACGGCACCATCGCCTATGGAGATGCCGGGCATGATCATCGCTTCCGAGCCGATCCAGACATCGTTGCCAATCCGGGTGTCCCCCTTGCGCTGGAAGCCGCTGCGGGCACCTTCGCCAAAGGTGTCGGGGTTGAACGGGAAGGTGGAAACCCAATCCAGCCGGTGGCCCTGATTGCCCGCCAGCATGAAGGTGGCGCCCGAGCCGATGGAGCAGAACTTGCCGATGATCAGCCGATCCACCTCGCCCCAGAGGCCGCTCTCCCAGGTGTCGCGGGTCGAGCCATCGCCGAGCAGGTAACGGACGCAGTGATCCTCGAACGGCTTGCCGTGGTAGTAGCCGGAGTAGTAGCTGTAGTCGCCGGCCTCTATGTTCGGGTTGGTCAGGTGATCCCGGATGATTTGCGATTCCAGCCAGCTGCCAAAAGGGTTCTCCATCACTCCTCCTGTAGGTCGTCCTGCTCGCTCTGCTGCGCCCACCCTTTGCGGGTCAGCTGCATCCGCTGCCACCACTCTTCGTCCGCCAGAATTTCACCGGCCGGGCCGAGCTGGGGGTAGGGCATCTCTTTCTCTTTGCAGAGTTGGGCATAGATAGGATAACCCCCCTCGAACAGGATGCTGTTCTGCTCCTCCAGCGTGAGCGGGCAGCCGCGCTGATAGCAACCGGCCAGCTCGCGCTGGCGCTGCGCCTCGTAGAGGATGGCGGCGGCAGCCACCGAGACGTTGAGGGACTGCACCATGCCCACCATGGGGATGACGATATGGTGATCGGCCAGCGCCAGCGCCTCTTCACCGATGCCGTGTTTCTCCTGACCCACCAGAATGGCGGTCGGTTTGGTGTAATCGATGGCGCGAAAATCGACGGAGCTGTCGGAGAGGTGAGTCGCCAGGATCTGCATGCCGGAGGCTTTAAGCTCGGCAACGGCTGTGCCGATATCCGGGTGCAGTTTTACATCCACCCAGTTCTGGCTGCCGCGGGCGGTGCCCTTGCGCTTGTGGATCCAGGTTTTGGGCCAGACGGCGTGTACCCGGTGGATGCCGATGGCATCGGCGGTACGCACGATGGCGGCCAGATTGTGAGGTTTGTGTACCTCTTCCATACAGACGGTCAAATCGAGCTGACGCTGGGCCAGCATGTCGGTGATGCGCTTGAAGCGTTCGGGGGTCATGGCTTGTCTCAATAAAAGCAGCAGGCGGCTTGCGCCGCCTGTGTTCAGTTCTTCTGTCGGCTCACCTTGAGCACGTTGGGCATCACGCGGATCTTGCGCATGATGTTGGCCAGGTGGATGCGGCTCTTGGTGGTGATGAGCAGGCTGACCTGATAGACCCGGCCATCCTTCTCTTCGGTGCTGATGGCGTGAATATTGGCGCCGGTGGCGGCAATCACGTTGGCCAGCTCGGCCAGCGCACCTTGATGGTTGACGATCTCGATGCTGATGCCGGTGCGGAACTCCTGTTCCTGCTCCTTGTCCACCTCCCACTGCACCGGCAGGTACTTGTCCGGCTCCTTGCTGTAGCCCTTGATGTTGCGGCAGGCTTCTTGGTGGATCACCAGACCCTTGCCCGGGCTGATGTGGGCGATAATGGCATCCCCCGGGATCGGACGGCAGCAGTTGGCGAAGGTGACCAGCATGCCGTCGGCACCCTTGATCGGCATCTTCTTGCTGCTGGACTTGGGCTGCTCTTCCGGCGGTAGTTCATCCCCCAGCATGCGGCGTGCCACCATGACGCTCATGGCGTTGCCGAGGCCCACATCGGCCAGCAGCCCCTGCAGGTTCTCATGCTTGGTATCGGCCAGCACCTGCTTGATGCGCGGCTCGGGGATGTCTTCGATATTCTTGGCGCCCAGCGCATGGTTTAGCAGGCGGCGACCCAGCACCACCGACTCTTCAGTGCGCAGGTTCTTGAGGAACTGGCGGATCTTGGAGCGAGCCTTGGTGGTTACCACGAAGTTGAGCCAGGCCGCGTTGGGACGGGCGCCCGGTGCCGTGATGATCTCCACCGTCTGGCCCGAGTGCAGCGGGCTGCTGAGCGGGTAGGGGTGGCGGTCGACCCGCGAACCGACGCAGGCGTGGCCGATGTCGGTGTGCACCGTATAGGCAAAGTCCACCGGCGTGGCGCCAGCGGGCAACTCCATGATGCGTCCTTCCGGCGTGAACACGTAGATCTCGTCGGGGAAGAGGTCGGTTTTGACCCCTTCGATGAATTCAAACGAGCTGCCGGCGCTCTGCTGCAATTCCAGCAGGCTCTGCATCCAGCGCTGGGCGCGGATCTGGGCAGTGGTGCCCGAGCTGTCGCCATCCTGCTTGTAGGCCCAGTGGGCGGCAACCCCTTTGTCGGCCATCTGGTCCATAAACTCGGTGCGAATTTGCACCTCCACCGGCACCCCGTGCGGCCCCACCAGCGAGGTATGCAGGGACTGGTAGCCGTTGGTCTTGGGGATGGCGATGTAATCCTTGAAGCGGCCGGGGCGCGGTTTGTAGAGGCTGTGCATCTGTCCCAGCACCCGGTAACAGGTATCTATGTCCTTCACCTTGACACGAAAGGCGTAGATATCCATTACCTCATGAAATTGCAGCTCTTTTTTCTCCATCTTGTTGTAGATGGAGAACAGATTCTTCTCGCGGCCACTGACCTGATGCTCGATCCCCGCTTCTTTCAGGCGACCGCTGATTTCGCTCTGGATGGAGTCGATGATCTCGCGGCGATTGCCACGGGCGCGGCGCACCGATTCGCGCAGCACGCGGGATCGCATCGGATAGAGCGCCTCGAAGCCCAGCTCTTCCAGCTCGTTCTTCATGGTGTGAATACCGAGGCGGTTGGCGATGGGTGCAAAGATTTCGAGGGTTTCCCGGGCGATGCGGCGGCGTTTGTCCGGTCGTAGGGAACCCAAGGTACGCATATTGTGGGTGCGGTCGGCCAGCTTGATCAGAATGACCCGGATATCCTGGGTCATTGCCATCACCATCTTGCGGAAGTTCTCGGCCTGCGCCTCTTTGCGATCGCGAAATTTCAGCTTGTCGAGCTTGGAGACCCCGGCCACCAGTTCTGCAACCGCATTGCCAAACTGTTCGGCCAGATCGGCCTTGGTGACAGAGGTGTCTTCAATGACGTCGTGCAGCACGGCGGCCATCAGGGTTTCATGATCGAGGCGCATGTCACCCAGGATCCGGGCAACGGCAACAGGGTGGGTGATGTAGGGTTCGCCACTGGAACGCATCTGACCCTGGTGGGCATCACGGGCCACCACATAGGCTTGCTTGAGCTTCTCAACCTGCTCTGGCGGCAGGTAGGAACTGGCTATTTCTTTAAGGTTTTCAAATAAATACAAGACAGTCCCCGCAGCGGTGAAACGGCAATTCGTGGAATTGAGGGTATAGCCCTGAGTTTGCGAGGTTTTCGAGCGGTTGTAAATGGGGATGAACAGTCGGCACCCGGGCGGGTGCCAACCGGAGGAATAACTTAACCGCGGCCTTCGGCGATGGCAGCAACGGCAGCCAGCTCGGCGGCTTCCTGCTCTTGCTGTTCGTAGCGGTCCTGGGTGTCCATCACTTGATTGTTCACCAGACCCAGCTCGATCTCACGCAGAGCGATCACAGTCGGCTTGTCGTTCTCTTCGTCGACCAGGGGATCTTTGCCTTGTACCGCGATTTGACGAGCGCGGCGCGCGGCGACCAGCACCAGGTCAAAACGGTTACCTACCTGTTTTACAGCATCTTCTACAGTAACGCGTGCCATGCAGGACTCCAGTGTTTGGGCTTTCTGTATTTAG
Source organism: Aeromonas sp. s11 (assembly GCF_040907945.1). Classification (NCBI taxonomy): domain Bacteria; kingdom Pseudomonadati; phylum Pseudomonadota; class Gammaproteobacteria; order Aeromonadales; family Aeromonadaceae; genus Aeromonas; species Aeromonas sp. s11. The sequence goes on from NZ_JBFOCU010000010.1 coordinate 81,779, forward strand.
AAAAGCAGTGTTTAAAAATGACGCAAAAGTTTACTTGTTTTTGGCTTACTCTGCCAGTAGCTGTTGCAGCAAGTTTTTTTGAGCCTGTTGCTGGTGACGCATCTCCAGCCGTTGGCACTCAATAATGGACCTGAGCTGGAACAGCGCCTGCTCGAAGTCTTCATTGATAATGACATAGTCATACTCGTCGTAGTGCACCATTTCGGCAATGGCTTTCGCCATCCGGCCGGCAATCACTTCGGCGCTGTCCTGACCGCGCCCAATCAGGCGGCGTTCCAGCTCTTCGCGGCTGGGGGGCAGGATGAAAATGGATTTGGTCGGCATCTGCTCGCGGATCTGGCGGGCACCTTGCCAGTCGATGTCGAGGAATACGTCGATCCCCTTGGCCAGACAGGCTTCGATGGCGGCGCGGGAGGTGCCGTAGTAGTTGCCGAATACCTCGGCCCACTCCAGAAAATCGCCGCGCTCGATCAGCTCCTTGAACTCTTCCACCTTGACGAAGTGGTAGTGGACGCCGTGCTCTTCGCCGGGACGGGTGGCGCGCGTGGTGTGAGAGACCGACAGCTGCATCTTGCCAGCTTGATTGTGGTTGGTCAGCAAGGCGTTGAGCAGACTGGACTTACCTGCGCCGCTCGGGGAGGAGATGATATAGAGAGTGCCTTGTTGCGCCATGTTATTACCTTTAATCGGAACCCGCATTTTGGTTGTAGCAGAGGCCGCCGTCTTGTGCCCGAAAGGGAGACAGCCAAACGCATGATGCGGATAAATTCTTGGATCAGGGGGATGTAAAGGCGGCGAATTTTAACAGAAGGTGGCGAATAAAAAAACGGCCGGAATCATATTCCGGCCGATCAAAGTGTTCGTAGCTTGTTGCGGGAGCGTAACCCACATCGGTCGTTATTCTGCCTGTCGCTCCGGCATGGGGCCATCAGGTTATCCCTGCCTCACTGCTCGGGATTTCCGAGCTGCTTTCAGTCAGGCAGGTGGCGATCGGCGCAGAGGCGATCGAAGGCGGCGATGACCTGCTCGCTGGTGATCTTGCTCATGGCATCGGGATCCTTGAGACGGGTGCGCCAGCCGAGCTCGGCCAGCGGCTTGCCGGTCTCCTGCTCAATCAGGGTCTGATAGACGCTGACGACATAATCCCGGCAGAGATAGGGGCCGGTGCGGGCCGGATTGTGGTGGGCATAGAGGCCGATGACCGGTGTGTCGACAATGGTGGCCATGTGGGTTGGGCCTGTGTCGGGGGCCAGCACCAGACTCGCCTCACCAATCAGCGCCAACAGCTGCTTGAGGTTGGTCTGGCCAACCAGATCGACCGGTTTGCTCTGGCTGAGTTGCCGGATCTCGGCGGCCAGATCCCGCTCCAGTTTGGCTGGCCCGCCGCAGAGATAGACTTGAAAACCCTTGCTGGCTGCGTGATCCGCCAGTGCGGCATAGCCCGCTGCCGTCCAGTTCTTGAAGGCCTTGCTGGCTGCGGCGCAGATCAGCAGGGTCGGTTTGCCACCAATCTTCTCTTTCGCCCAGGCCTGATGCTCGGCGCTGATGGGCAGCTGCCAATCCGGGGTCAGATCCTTGATGCCGAGCTCTTTGGCAAAGGCGAGGAAACCGTCCAGCACGTGGGGGGAGGCGGGCGAGGGCACCTTGTGGTTGGTGAACAGCCACTGGCCGTCGTTGGCCCGCTCCCGATCAAACCCGAGTTTGACCTTGGCCTTGATGCCGAGGGTGGCGATGCTGGCGCGCATGGCCGCCTGCAGATGCAGCAGGGCATCAAACTGACGTCCCCTGAGGGTCTGCCACAGGTCGCGATAGCCGCGCCACCCCTTGCTCTTGTCGAAGGCGATCACCTCGACACCGGGCAGATCGGCAAACAGGGTGGCCTCGATTTTTCCGGTGATCCAGGTGATGCGGGTTTGCGGCCACTCCCGCTGGATGACCCGTACCAGTGCCAGCGCGTGGCAGCAGTCGCCGATGGCGGAGAGCCGCAGAATGCAGATGGAGGAGGGAGGCGTTTGAAATAGCGGCATGATGTGGCGCACGGCTGGCAAAAAGGGTGGATGGCATTATGCAAACTCCCCTCTGGATTGTAAAATTGCGCGCAATCGTCAGCCGGGCTTTGCCACCCGAATAGCCGCCATGGCTGGCACATGTTGCGGGCATGCCACAGTCGCAGCCTCATCGCCCATACATAGGGGCGATCAACGACCCACCGAGCGGGATCTTCATGATGCTGATACAGACCGAACACAACCAGGTTTGCTGGTTCGCCGAAGGGGCCTTTCGCGACCCCACTTCCCAGTTATTCGAACCGGCCTGGTGGCAGAACAACCGTCAGGTGGTGGGAACCTCCATCGGTCGCGGCGTGACCTGGTTCGTCAAGGATGAGTCCCGCCATCTGGTGCTGCGCCACTACTATCGTGGCGGCATGGTGGGCAAGGTGGTGCGGGATCGCTTCTGGTTCGAAGGGGTCGAATCGAGCCGCGCCATGGCGGAATACACCCTGCTGGCCAAGTTGTGCGAACTGGGGTTGCCGGTGCCGCGTCCGTTCGGGGCGCGGATGGCCAAACAGGGCCCATTTTATCGCGCCGACATCCTGATCGAGCGTATTCGCGGTGCCAAGGACATGGTCGCCCTGCTCAAGCAGGGGCCGGTGGCCAGCGAGGTGTGGCACAAGATTGGCCAGACGGTGCGCCAGCTGCACGATGCCGGGGTTTACCACGCCGATCTCAACAGCCACAACCTGCTGCTCGATAAGGATGAGAAGGTGTGGGTGATCGACTTCGACAAGGGGGCGATCCGCTCCCCCGGTGAGTGGCAGAAGGGTAATCTGGAGCGGCTGTTGCGCTCCTTCAACAAGGAGTCCCAACTGCACACCAGTTTTCACTTCGTACCGGACAACTGGCAGACCCTGATGGAGGGTTATCACGGAAAAGCGAGCTGACCCTGTTGCTCGCCGCCATGGCCAATGTTACTTATGAATCAGCTCTTCAGATTCGGTTTCGAGGTGCCCCATGGAAATGCTCAAGACACCTTTGGTGGATGTCACCGCCCGGCTTGATCCGGGTCTGCTGTTCGATGCCATGGCGCTGCTGGAGGCGGGGATCTGGACCTGGTCTCCGCAACAGGGACTGCGCCGCGACCCTTCCTGCCTGCGCCTGCTGGGGCTTGGCGATAGCTGGCCGGATGATCTCGGCTGGCTGGAGCGGGTGCATCCCGATGACGTTGCCCGGCTGGCTGATGCCCTGAGCGCCTGCCAGAGCGGCCGCAGCAGCGGTCTGCGCCTTGAATATCGCATTCTTCACCACCACGGCCACTACATCCGGCTGGAAGAGCGGATGCGTCGCGATGAGCGGGGTTATCTGCTGGGGGTCGTCCGTCACCTCGATCCCGCTGCCGTGCTGGTGGAGGAGCGACATGGCACCGATCCGCTGACCGGACTGGAGAGCCGTGGCCGTTTCGAGCAACTGCTTGAAGAGCGGCTGGCGAACGAGAGCGGCACTTTCAGCCTGCTGCAGTTTTCGGTCGATCACATGGCCAAAATCCAGCAGTTGTTTGGTGAAGCGGCTTGCGACGCCATGCTGGCCAAACTGGCGCGCATCGTGCGTCACGAGCTGCGCCGCGAAGATCCCTTCGCCCGCTGGGATGAGGATGGCTTTATTCTGATGCTCTCCCGCACCGAGCGGATGAAGGGGCTGGAGATTGCCGAACGGCTGCGCCTCGAGATTGCCGACGCCAGCCTGCTGCCACAGCGACCGGTGACCGTCAGTATCGGGCTGGTACAGAGCCAGCCCGGCGAGCAGCTTGACCATCTGCTGGCCCGTCTGGCCACCTGCCACGGTCAGGCCAGACGGGAGCGCAACGCCGTCGTCGGCTAGTTGCCACTCAGGATGAAGTGACCTTGCGATGCTGGCACACCTTGAGGGATGCCAGCATCAGCACGCCGCCGATGGCCAATCTGGTCAAATCGGTATCCTTGCCCCAGATCAGCAGATTGACCAGCAGACCGGCCGGAATGAGCGCATTGTTCATGATGGCGAGCACCCCGCTGCTGACCAGCGTTGCCCCCTTGTTCCACAGGAAGTAGCCCAGCCCCGAAGCGCCCACCCCGAGCCAGAGCAGAATGCCCCACTGCAACCCGCTGGTCGGGTACTGGGGTTTGCCCAGCCACCACCAGGCGGGCAGGGCGATCACCAGTGCTCCCAGATAGAAGCAGCCGAAAATCGCCAGCTGTGGCGGTTGCTCAGCCTCCCTCGCCAGCAGTACCTTGTAGCCCACCTGACCCATGGCAAAGCAGAGGTTGGCTCCCTGCACCACCAGAAAGCCCAGTGCATAGCTCTCGGTCAGCCCGTCAAAGCGGATCACGGCTGCACCGGCGACGGCCAGCAGGGCTCCCCACAGATAGGCGAGGTTGAAGCGCCGCTCAAGCAGGTCGTGGAGCAGGGTGACGTAGATGGGGGTGAAGATGGTAAAGACCAGCACTTCCGGTACCGTCAGCAGCAGGAAGGAGTGGTAGTAGAAGAGATACATGATGCCGAGCTGGATGGCGCCCAGCGCCATGAGTTTGGCCACCAGAGCGGGTCGCAGCCAGCGGCGGCGCAGGAAGGGCAGAAATACCAAGGTGGCGAGGGCGATGCGGGTCAGCACCGAAAAGTAGGCATCCACCTGACCGGCGAGGTAGACCCCGATCAGGCTGAAGGAGAATGACCAGAGCAGGGTGACCCCTATCAAGTAGTTCATGTGGTTGATTTGTCATCAGTTGTCAATTTTTGAGGGGGCTATGATGGCCGAGATGGAAGCGGCAATCCAGCGTTTATGGGCACGATTGCCACAGGTCGGAGCATTTGGCTTCACCGCCAGCAATGGCGAGGGGTCGGCGACCGACTGGAATGGTCGCGGCGAAGGGGTTGTGGCGGTGACCGATCATCAGGGTGGCTGGCTCTTCAGCGAGCAGGGGCGCTACACCACTCCCCATGATCGGGTGCTCACCATGCACAACCGTTTCTGGTGGCAACGTAGCGAGCGGGGGATCCGCCTTTCTCACCTGCGTTATGAAGCGCCGGTCGAACTGTTCGAGCTGCTGCCACAAGGGGATGGCCGCTGGCTGACCGCCGAGCCCCATCTGTGCGGGGCGGATCACTACCGCGCCGAGCTGACCGAGATTGACGGCGGTTTTCTGCTGAGCTGGCAGATCACCGGGCCGCGCAAGAACGAGCGGATCGACTACCGCTACCGGATGTGAGTGGCGGCAAGCGGGCATAAAAAAACCGGCGCAGAGCGCCGGTAGCGGGGGACAAATCGGAGGTTTTTTAAAACAGTCCCAAAAAACAGGAGAGATGTACTCTCTTCACACACTCAGAAAAGCGATTCAGGCACTCAGGGCATAGCTCAGCATGGCTTGCAGCTTGCTATCGAAGAACCAGGGTAGAAGTACCATCAACAGCCCCAGCACGCCCGCCAGTCGCTGGCGATACTGCCAGCCGGCAATCAGGACCAGACCGCCGCACAGGGTGGTCAAGATGCCTGACATAGGGTTGCCTCACGCTGTACACGACGCTGCTGGGCCCACTGGTTCATGGCGACCGAGCCGAGGATCAGGGCCAGTGCCACGCCGGTGGTGGGGTGGATCTGTTCGCCGAGGAACAGGGCGCCCAGCATCACGCCGAACAGCGGCACCAGATAGTTGCTGAAGGAGGCGAACGTCGGGCCGGCCTTCTGGATCAGCGCCATGTAGAGGAAGTAGACCAGACCGGTACAGAGGGTACCCAGCACGGTAATGGCGCTCAGGGCCTGGCTGCTCGGCAGGGTCAGGCTGCTCAGGTCAACCATGAAGGGGGCGACCAGCAGCAACTGGGTTGCCGAGGAGATCAGGATATTGCGGGCGACCACGACGGGATGGTCCTTGGCGAAGCGCTTGATCATCAGCAGACCGATGGCGAAGCAGCTGGCGCCCAGCAGAATGGCCATGGCACCGAGCAGACCGGCGTTCATGCCCTGGGAGAGTTTCGGCCAGAACAGGGTGAGCACACCGGCAAAGCCGATAATCACGGAGAGCAGACCGGTTTTGGTGATTCTTTCACCAGAAATAAACAGCGGTGCAGCCAGAATGGTCACAAACGGGATACAACCCATGACCACGGCGGCGATGGCGCTATCCACATACTGTTGGCCCCAGGCGACCATGATGAAGGGGATGGTGGCATCCAGCAGGGCGATCAGCATATAGGTGCGCCACGGGGTGTGCTCACTCTTGAGCCGCATGAACAGGCAGAGCAGACCCAGGGTCAGGCTGCCGCACAGGGCACGACCGGCAGCTACCAGAATGGGTGGCAACTCGGCAACGGCCTGGTGCATGAAAATGAATTGGGAACCCCACAGCAGGCCAATGGCCAGCAATAACAGATAGCTACGCATTTGAATCTCCGATGTATTAAGCCAGCGCATTCTAGGCAATCTGTTACTATGGTAAAAATGAATTGTTGGCATTTAACTATGGCTAATATCGATGGATAGCTCGCTCGCCCGTCTCGACCTCAACCTGCTCGCCGTATTCGACATGCTGATGCAGGAGCGCAACGTCACCCGTGCCGCCGAACGGCTGCATCTATCCCAATCCACCGTCAGTCACGCCTTGGGGCGGCTGCGGGTGGCGCTGGATGACCCGCTGTTCGTGATGAGCCGACGGGAGATGATGCCGACCGAGCGGGCCAAGGCGTTGGCCGGGCCGGTGCGGCAGGCGCTGGCGATGCTGGAGCAGGGGTTGCGGCAGGCCAAGGGATTCGAACCCGCCAGCGCGCGGCGGATTTTCCGCATCGCCACCCCGGGTTCGGTAGAGCACGGGCTGGTGCCGTTGCTGGTGGATCGCTTGTTCCGCGCAGCGCCCCACTGCCGGCTGGAGGTGTGCGAACTGGCCGACAGCGACTACGAGCGGGAGCTGGAGAAGGGGGAGCTGGATCTGGTGATCGGTTTTGCCGGTGCCAACCACCTCTCGCCCCGTCTCTGGCGCGAGGAGTGGTTCAGCAATCCGCTGGTCTGCCTGTCGCCCCTTGGCAGCGAGCTGCCCGATGTGTTGACTCCGGTCGAGCTGGTCAGCCGCCCCCATATCCACACCTCCAGCTGGGGCCACAGCCAGGCGATGGTGGAGCTCTGGCTGGCCCGCTTCGGGGTGGAGCGGGAGCTGGGGGTCAGGTTACCGAGCTTTATGGCGGTGCCGCCGCTGATGGCGACCGGCCGCTATCTGGTGGTGGTGCCCGAGATGATCGGGCGCCACTTCTGCCGCTACTACCCGCTGCGGATGCATCAGCTGGATCCGGAGATCCCCATCGTCTATCTGATGGCGGGCCACCCGCTGACCGCCCATGACGAGGCGATCAGCTGGTTCAAGAGCCTGCTGCATCAGCTGGTGTACGACCTCTACGGCGCCGATGCCCTCGGTACGCCGACTCAGCGGATGCTGGCGAAGTAGTCGAGTCCCATGGCGCTTTTCACCTCAGCCAAGACCTCATCGGTGATGATGCGGGCCTGCTCGGTGCCCTGATAGAGCAGTTCCAGCAGCATCTTCTTGTCGGCAATGGCCGCGGCCCGGCGCTCTCGCATCGGGGCGAGCAGGGTCTGCAGGCAGTCGTTCAGCACCTGCTTGCAGCGCATATCGCCCAATCCGCCGCGCCGGTAGTGCGCCTTCATCTCGGCGACCAGCTCCTTGTCCGGATGGAAGGCATCGAGATAGGCGAACACCGTATTTCCCTCCACCTGACCCGGATCGCTCACCTTGAGGTGGTTGGGGTCGGTATACATGGCGAACACCGCCTGTTTGACCTCTTCCGCCGACATGCCGAGCTCTATGGTGTTGCCGAGGGATTTGGACATCTTGGCCTTGCCGTCGATGCCGGGCAGGCGGCCGGTGTCGCTCAGGATCGGCTGGCACTCGGTCAGCACCTCTTTGCCTACCAGTGAGTTGAAGCGGCGGACGATCTCGTTGGTCTGCTCCAGCATCGGCAGCTGATCCTCCCCGACCGGCACATGGCTGGCGCGAAAGGCGGTAATGTCGGCGGCCTGACTCACCGGATAGACCAGAAAACCGGCTGGCAGCGTGCGTTCGAACCCTTTTTGCTGGATCTCTGCCTTGACGGTGGGGTTGCGCTCCAGCCGGGCGACGCTGACCAGATTGAGGTAGTAGCAGGTGAGTTCGGCGAGGGCGGGCAGGGCGCTCTGCAGGCAGAAGGTGGTCTTGGCCGGGTCGAGGCCGACCGCCAGATAGTCGGCCATTACCTCCAGCACGTTGTCGGTCACCTTGGCCGGGTTGTGGCCGTTGTCGGTCAGCGCCTGCAGATCGGCGATCATCACGAATTGACGGTAATGGTGCTGGGCTTCGACGCGCTGGCGCAGGGAGCCGACATAGTGGCCGATGTGCAGTTTGCCGGTGGGACGATCGCCAGTCAGGATAACGGGGTTGTGCATGTCACTCTCTCCAGTTGGGTGAGCCGGGAGGCGACAAAGGGATAAAAACAGTTGACCGCCTCTCGGCGGTCACGGTGTTTTCTTTGGGAAATTTACAATAGAAACGCGGTGCCGCCTGTTTAAGAGCAGCACCACCAGTAGTTGTGATTGAATGAGGTCATATTCATGGCAAATCACACTACGCCTGTTTGATCACTTCTGCAAGGGAACGACCAGCAGATCGCAGGGCACGGTATTCATCAGCTGACGGGCACTCGAGGTGAGCAGGCTCCAGAAGCTCTGGCGATGGCCGCACACCAGCAGATCGATCTCGTACTCCTTGACCGCCTGATTGACCCGCTCGCTCAGATCGCCGCAGATAACCAGCTTCTTCTCGATGGGGTAGTCCACGGAGGCGAGGAAGGCCTCCAGCTTCTCTTTCGCTTCGGCGATCACCTGATCCTGCACGTTGTCGATGTCGATATCGATCATCTCGGTGTAGAGATCCTTGAGGTCCACATCGACATGGATAACCGACAGCTTGGCGCCGTTGGAACGGGCTCTGTCCACCGCCTTGTCGATCACCTTGCGGTTATCTTCCGACAAGTCGATCGCGGCCAGAATGTGCTTGTAATAGGTTGTACCACTCATGGGATGTCTCCTTACCGATCCTTCACTCACTATACCAATCTCTGCTGAAACTAAAATGGTGCCTTGGGCACAGTTTAGGGATTTGAACGAGTTTAATTTCCAGCTGACGGTTGCAATTGACTCAATTAATAATCACTTTTTGCTCGTAAATTAAACAGGAGTTTGAGCCAGGTCACACCCACTCTATTGCCCGCAGCCGGTGAGAGGCATAGGATGTGCCCGTGCTTCGCAATGAACACAAAACAACAAAAAGCATCTGAATACCGCTTTGGGGAGCCACGTGCTCCCTTTTGTTTTTCTGCCTCATTTCCTGCTGCTTTTCTTGCCGTTTTCTTGCTGATAGAGATCCGGCATCAAGTTAATCTCCCGCGACTTGGTTATGCTGTAGCCAGTTTCTTTGGAGGCCTTCTCATGATCATTCATCCCCAGATTCAAGGTTGTGTTGCCCGCAACTGTCACCCCATCGGCTGCCGCGCCGCCGTGCAACAGCAGATCGAACGCATCAAGGCCGCTGGCCCGTTCAGCGGGCCCAAGCGGGTGCTGGTGCTGGGGGCCTCCTCCGGTTTCGGGCTGGCGTCGCGAATTGCGCTCGCCTTCGGTGCCGGTGCCGACACCATTGGCATCTCGTTCGAGCGTGGTCCCTCCGACAAGGGGCTGGGCAGTGCCGGCTGGTACAACAACATCTGGTTTCGCAAGGAGGCGGAGCAGGAGGGGCGTATCGCGATCAACCTGATCGGTGATGCCTTCTCCGATGCGATGCGCCAGCAGGCCATCGATACCATCCGCCAGCAGCTGGGGCAGGTGGATCTGGTGATCTATTCGCTGGCGAGCGGCATCCGGGTGCTACCGGACGGCACGCAAGTGCGCTCGGTGCTCAAGACCACCGGCCAGCCATTCAGCGGCTGGGGGCTGGATCTGGAGCGCGATACGCTGGTGCAGCAGTCGCTGGCGCCCGCCACCCCGGAGGAGATCCGCGATACCGTCACCGTGATGGGCGGCGAGGATTGGCAGCTCTGGATGCAGGCGTTGCAGCAGGCCGACTGTCTCGCCCCCGGCGCGCAGACTGTCGCTTACTCCTACATTGGCCCCGAATCCACCTATCCCCTCTATCGGGATGGCACCATCGGTTATGCCAAGGAGCATCTGCACGCCACCGCCGAGACCATCAACCTGCAACTGGCCGAGATTGGCGGCCACGCCTGGGTATCGGTCTGCAAGGCGCTGGTGACCAAGGCGAGCGCCTATATTCCTGTGCTGCCGGTCTATCTGGGCTTGCTGATGGGGGTAATGAAGGAGCGCGGTGTGCACGAAGGCTGCATCGAGCAGATGCAGCGGCTGTTTGCAGCCAAGATGTACGGGCCCAATGGGGTGGTGGCCGATGGCAACCGGCTGATCCGGATGGATGACCACGAGCTCGACCCGGCCATTCAGGCCGCCGTTTCGGCGCTCTGGCCCAAGGTGACGCCGAACAATTTCCACGGGCTGGGGGACTTTGCAGGGCTGCGGCAGGACTTCATGCAGCTCAACGGCTTCGAGCTGCCGGGCGTCGATTATGCTGCGCCGGTGGATGTCGCCTCCCTTGGCGAGCTGACCCCCTGAGCTGAAAGAAACGGGATCTCCCTCTCGTTGGCGGGTTGATTCGCGGCGGGAGTGTGGCGACAATCGATACCAAATCACTGAGGAGAAACAAGATGCTGGCCCAAGCCATGATCGAGAAGTTGAACGAGCAGATTAACCTGGAGTTCTACTCCTCCAATCTCTATCTGCAGATGAGCGCCTGGTGCGAAGACAAGGGCTTTGAAGGGGCGGCGACCTTCCTGCGCCAGCACGCGGTCGAGGAGCGCCAGCACATGGAGCGTCTGTTCACCTACGTGAGCGAGACCGGTGCCATGCCAAAACTGGGTGCCATCGATGCCCCTCCCCACGAGTTCAAGTCGCTGGGCGACGTGTTCCGTACCACCCTGGAGCACGAGTATCACATCACCAAGTGCATCAATGGTCTGGCTCACGTAGCCTTCACCACCCAGGACTACTCCACCTTCAACTTCCTGCAGTGGTATGTGGCCGAGCAGCATGAAGAGGAGAAGCTGTTCAAGAGCATCGTCGACCGTCTGGGTCTGGTGGGTGAAGATGGCAAAGGCCTCTACTTCATCGACAAGGAGCTGGCCGAACTGGCCAAGGGCGCCCCTGCCAGCATCATGGACAGCAACGCCTGATAGTCGTGGACACTTAGTGTTCAGCCAGTACAATAACGGCCCTTTTAAGGGCCGTTATTTATTCTGGTGGGCAGCCACTATGGTTGTGTTCCGTCAGAGGCAATCTCGGTTCTGGCCAGGTGCCGTTTCTATTTTGATAAGTGAGTGATGATGAAGCAGGTCGATGTGGTGGTGATCGGGGCCGGTGCGGCCGGATTGATGTGTGCGGCGCAGGCGGGCTACCGTGGCCGCTCCGTGCTGGTGCTCGACAACGCCAAGAAGCCGGGCCGCAAGATCCTCATCAGTGGTGGTGGTCGCTGCAACTTCACCAACCATCAGGCTGGCGCTCACGCCTACCTGTCGGAAAATCCCCACTTCAGCAAGTCGGCACTGGCTCGCTACACCCAGCAGGACTTCATCGATCTGGTGGACCGCCACGGGGTCAACTATCACGAGCGCACCCTGGGGCAGCTGTTCTGTCTCGAGAGCGCCAAGGATATCGTCGATGTGCTGCTCACCGAGTGTGACTGGTCCGGGGTGACCCTGCAGTTCCAGACCGAGATCCTCACCGTCAGCAAGCAGGACGAAGGCTTTGTGCTGACCACCAGCAAGGGGGAGATCGGCTGTCACTCGCTGGTGGTGGCGACCGGCGGTCTCTCCATGCCCAAGCTGGGCGCTACCCCTTATGGCTTCAAACTGGCGGAGCAGTTCGGCCTCAAGGTGCTGCCGACCCGCGCCGGTCTGGTGCCCTTTACTCTCCATCAGGCGGAGAAAGAGGCCTTCGCCGATCTGGCGGGCATCAGCCTGCCGGTCGCGGTGACCGCCGAGGATGGCACTCGCTTCAAGGAGGCGATGCTGTTCACCCATCGCGGCCTCTCCGGCCCCGTCATCCTGCAGATCTCCTCCTACTGGCATGCGGGTGAGAAGATCCACATCAACCTGCTGCCGGAGCTGGATATTCCGGCTGCCCTGCGCGAATGGGCGCAGGCGCACCCGGCGCAGGAGCTGAAAACCGTGCTGGGGCGCGAGCTGCCCAAGCGCTTCGTCGACAAACTGGTGGAGCTGGGCCAGCTGGTCAGCAAGCCGATGCGCCAGTACAACGAGCGGGAGCTGGAAGCGGTGGCCAATCTGCTGGGTGACTGGCAGATCCTGCCCAACGGCACCGAGGGGTATCGCACCGCCGAAGTGACTTTGGGCGGCGTCGATACCAACGAGCTCTCCTCCAAGACCATGGAAGCGCGCAAGGTACCGGGCCTCTACTTCATCGGCGAAGTGGTGGATGTGACAGGCTGGCTGGGTGGCTACAACTTCCAGTGGGCCTGGTCCTCCGGCTGGGTGGCCGGTCAGTACTGTTGATGTCACAGGGGCTGGTTTATCCGGCCCCGATTTATTGGTCAGGGTTATGGTGATCGGTTGGGTTGCCGCAAGGGGGCGCAGATGCTTGAGAATCAGATGATGTTGTTGGCGGTGTTCGAGCGGGCGGCGCTGATGCTGATGACCCTCTTCTTCCTGACCCGCACCCGGCCGTTCCAGCGGCTGTTCCAGAAGCGGGATCACACCCCGGCGGAGCTGGTGCTGGTGGCCTCCATCTTCGGCCTGTTTGCGGTGTTCAGTACCTACACCGGCATTCCGGTGGAGGGGGCGCTGATCAACGTGCGGATCATCGCCATCATCTCCGGCGGCATCCTGTTCGGCCCCTGGGTCGGCATTCCGGCCGGGGTCATCTCCGGCCTGCACCGCTACCTCATCGACATGGATGGTCACACCTCCATCCCTTGCCTGATTGCCAGCATCATCGCCGGTCTGCTCGCCACCTGGTTGCACCTGCGCTGTCGCAAGTCGCGGCTCTGGCTCTACGGCATTCTGGCGGGGATGCTCTGCGAAGGGCTGACCATGCTGCTGATCTGGCTGCTGACCGAGCCCCACGAAGTCGGGGTGGAGATCGTTAACCATATCGCCTATCCGATGATCGCCGGGGCGCTCTGCATCGGCCTTATCATCAAGCTGGTGCAGGATCTGGATGATGAGAAGGAGCTGATTGCCGCCAAGCAGGCCAAGCTGGCGCTCGATATCGCCAACAAGACGCTGCCCTTCTTCCAGAACATCGATCGCCACTCCCTCAGTCAGGTGTGCGATGTGATCCGGCGCGACATCAGCGCCGATGCGGTGGCCATCACAGATACCCATGACGTGCTGGCTTATGTCGGGGTGGGCAAGGACTACTACGAGCTGGATGAGCACCACGCCATCAGCGGCATGACCCAGCAGGCGGTGCTGCTCGACCAGATCATCATCAACAACGATCTGCGCCAGTATCACCTCTCCGATTTTCACTCGGTCATCATTATTCCGCTGCGGGAAAACGGCTCGGTGAGCGGCACCCTCAAGATCTATTACCGCCGCACCCACAGCATCACCAGTTCCCTGCGGGAGATGGCGGTGGGCCTCTCCCAGCTCATCTCCACCCAGATGGAGGTGTCGCGCATCGAGCAGCTCAAGGAGATGACTCGCAAGGCGGAGTTCACCGCGTTGCAGAGCAAGATCAACCCGCACTTCCTGTTTAATGCCCTCAACGCCATCTCGTCGCTGATCCGCATTCGGCCCCAGCAGGCGCGCCAGCTGATCGCCAATCTGGCGGATTACCTGCGCTACAACCTCAACAAGGGGGATGAACTGATCGACATTCAGGAGGAGCTGCAGCAGGTGCGCGACTACGTGGCCATCGAGCAGGCCCGCTTTGGCGACAAGCTGGAGGTGGTGTTCGATGTGGATGACGTGCATATCGAGGTGCCGAGCCTGCTGTTGCAGCCGCTGGTGGAAAACGCCATCCTGCACGGCATCCAGCCCCGCAGTGCGCCGGGTCGGGTCACCATCGAGGTGAAGCAGCTGGCTGGCGGCATCCGTGTGGCGGTGCGGGACACCGGTTACGGCATCAGTCAGGAGGTGATCGACGGGGTCGCCGCCGGGCGGGTGGAGAGTCGCAGCATCGGCCTGATGAACGTGCATCAGCGGGTCAAGCTGCTCTATGGCGACGGCCTGCACCTCAAGCGGCTGGAGCCGGGTACCGAAGTGAGTTTCTATCTGCCGGATCAGGAGTCGATGCCATGCTGAGTGCCATCATGGCTGAGGATAAGTGTGTGCCGCGAGAGGTGTTGTCATGCTGAAAGCGATCATTGTGGAAGACGAGTATCTGGCTCGCGAGGAGCTCATCTATCTGGTGAATCAGCACAGCCAGATCGAGATAGTGGCGAGCTTTGAGGATGGGCTGGAGGCGTTCAAATATCTGCAGGATCACGAGGTGGACGTGGTGTTTCTGGATATCCAGATCCCCTCCATCGATGGCCTGCTGCTGGCCAAGAACCTGCACAAGTCGAGCCATCCGCCCCACATTGTCTTCGTCACCGCCTACAAGGAGTTTGCGGTGGAGGCGTTCGAGCTGGAGGCGTTCGACTACATCCTCAAGCCCTACAACGAGCCCCGCATCATCAATCTGCTGCAAAAGCTCGAGCATGCGGGCAAGTCGCAGCCAGCCACCACAGGGGAGGCGAGCGGCGAGGGGAGCAGCCCCCACAATCGCACCGTCAATCTGGTGAAGGGGGAGCGCATCATCGTCACCCCCTGCGAGCAGATCTATTACGCGGAAGCCGACGAGAAGCTCACCTATGTCTATACCCGCGATGACCGCTACGTGATGACCATGACCATCAGCGAGTTTGTCAGCCGGCTGCCTGCCGAGGGGTTCTTCCGTTGCCACCGCTCCTACTGCGTCAACATCAACAAGATCCGTGAAATCGTCCCCTGGTTTAACAGCACCTATCTCATCCGGCTCCATGATCTGCCGTTCGAGGTGCCGGTCAGTCGCAGCAACATCAAGGCGTTCCGTCAGCTGATGCGGCTCTGATTGTCATTCATTCCCGCCGATCTGCATTTCATGCCTTAATCGATCGGCGCGAGCTGCGTCTTGCCTATAGTGGCCTCAATTTCCTTAAGGCCATCGACCGAGACGCATCATGACCAAAGAGATGAATCGCACCCGGTACCTGACACTGATCGGTACCATCATCACCCAGTTCGCACTGGGTTCTGTCTACACCTGGAGCCTGTTCAACGCCCAGCTCTCCGACAAGCTGGACGAGCCGGTGAGTCAGGTCGCTTTCGCTTTCGGCCTGCTCAGCCTCTCGCTGGCAGTCGCCTCCTCCATGGCGGGCAAGCTGCAGGAGCGGTTCGGGGTGCGCAACGTGACCCTGGGCGCCGGTGTGCTGCTCGGCATCGGCTTCTTCCTCACCGCCCACGCCAGCAATCTGGCGATGCTCTACCTCTGTGCGGGCATTCTGGTCGGTTTTGCCGACGGTACCGGCTACCTGATGACCCTCTCCAACTGCGTGAAGTGGTTCCCGGAGCGCAAGGGGCTCATCTCCGCCTGCTCCATCGGGGCCTATGGCCTCGGCAGTCTCGGTTTCAAATACATCAACCTGCTGCTGCTCTCCAGCTCCGGCCTTGAGACCACCTTCCAGCTGTGGGGGCTGATTGCCATGTCCATGGTGCTGGTAGGCGGCATGCTGATGAAGGATGCGCCCAAGCAGGCCGCTTCCGTGCAGCAGAGCGAGAGCCGTGACTTCACCCTGGCCGAAGCGATGCGCAAGCCGCAGTACTGGATGCTGGCGCTGATGTTCCTCACCGCCTGCATGAGCGGCCTCTACGTCATCGGCGTGGCCAAGGATATCGGCGAGAAGATGGTGGGTCTGCCTGCCGTGGTCGCCGCCAACGCCGTCGCCATCATCGCCATGGCCAACCTGGGTGGCCGTCTGGTGCTGGGGATCCTCTCCGACAAGATGTCCCGCATCCGGGTCATCACCATCGCCCAGCTGATTACCCTGGCGGGCATGGCGCTACTGCTGTTCGTGCCGCTCAATGCCAATCTGTTCTTCGTGGCGGTCGCCTGTGTGGCATTCAGCTTCGGTGGCACCATCACCGTCTACCCCTCGCTGGTGAGCGACTTCTTCGGTCTCAACAACCTGACCAAGAACTACGGCGTCATCTATCTGGGCTTTGGTCTGGGCAGCATCATCGGCTCCATCGTGGCCTCTCTGTTTGGCGGCTTTATGGCGACCTTCCACCTGATCCTGGTGTTGCTGGTGGTGGCGCTGGTGCTCTCCCTCACCATCCGCCTGCCGGCACCGGTAGCGGTCGAGCGGGCCTGATAAGTCTCCCTGCCACAGCAAGCAAAAACAGAGACCCGGGCCATGCCCGGGTCTTTGCATTTCCGATGGTCGATCAGCGCGGCGTTAACCCCTGCAGCTGGCGGGCCTGACGGCAGCTCTCTTCCACCATTGGCCAGTCGTCACCGGTTACCGTGATATGGCCCATCTTGCGGCCGGGGCGGGGTTCGCCCTTGCCATAGAGGTGCAGATGCAGGCCGGGCAGCGCCAGCAGGGCGGCCCAGTCGGGGGTGCCGTTTTGCCAGAGATCCCCCAGCAGGTTGATTAACAGGGCGGGGCGCACGGCGATCTGCTCTGGCAGCGGCAGATTGCACAGGGCCCGCACCTGCAACTCGAACTGGCTGCATGCGGCATTGTCGAGGCTGGGATGGCCCGAGTTGTGGGGGCGGGGCGCCAGCTCGTTGACCAGCAGTCGCCCCTCCACCAGAAAGAACTCCACCGTCAGCACCCCGACGTAATCGAGGGCTGCGATGATGTGTTCGGCGATTCCTTTGGCTTCGCTCTCGAGCGCTGGCACATTGGCCGGGGAGCGAGTCTGATCGAGGATGCCGCCGCGGTGCCAGTTCTGCACCAGCGGCAGGGCGCTGATGGCGCCGCTCGGACTGCGGGCCAGGGTCAGGGCAAACTCCCCCTCCAGTGCCAGCCGTTTTTCCAGCACGCAGGGCACGCCACTGGCTGCCAGCGCCGTCGCCAGCTCATCCAGGTCGCTCACTTGCCACTGCCCTTTGCCGTCGTACCCCTCGCGGGCCGTTTTGAGAATGGCGGGCAAGAGTTCGCTGGCCTGTGCGGGGATGGGCTCTTCCGGCAGTAGCGCCAGATAGGGGGCGACCGTGATGTTGGCCCCGCGCAGAAAGGCTTTCTCCTCGCGGCGATCCTGACAGATGCGCACAGCGCTGGCGGTCGGACGCACCGGCTTTTGTTTTTCGAGCAGGGCGAGGGTGGTGGCGGGCACATTTTCGAACTCGCAGCTGATGGCCTCGCAGCGGCTGGCCAGCTCGACCAGTGCCGCAGTGTCGTCATAGGGGGCGACAATATGGTGATCGGCGGCGGCACCGGCGATGCTGGCGGGATCGGGATCCAGCACCACCACCTTGTAGCCGAGGCGGTGGGCGGCCATCACGAAGTAGCGTCCGAGCTGGCCGCCGCCGAGCATGCCGAGGGTGGCGGGAGGCAGGATCATGTCGGCTCCTCCAGTTGCAGTGCCAGCACCCGATCTCGCTCGTGGGTGCGGAAGTCGTCGAGCTGCTGCCGGTAGCGGGGGGCGTCGCCGTCTTGTGCAACGGAGAGCAGAGAGACGGCAAACAGGGCGGCGTTGGCAGCCCCCGCCTCGCCGATGGCGAAGGTGGCGACTGGCACCCCTTTGGGCATCTGCACGATGGAGAGTAGCGAGTCCATTCCCTTGAGATGGCGTGATGGGATGGGCACCCCCAGCACCGGAAGAGTGGTCTTGGCGGCGACCATGCCCGGCAGGTGAGCGGCGCCACCGGCTCCGGCGATGATGGCACGCAGGCCGCGCTCGCGGGCAGTGGCGGCATACTCGAACAGCAGATCCGGGGTGCGATGGGCCGAAACCACCTGTGCCTCGTAGGGTACGCCGTGCTCCTTGAGGATGCGGGCGGCGGCCTGCAGCACGGGCCAGTCGGAGTCGGAGCCCATTACCAGGCCGATCATCGGAGGGGTGTTCATGTGTATTGGTTCCTTGCTGTTAAACGTTTGCTTTTGGTAAGCAAAAAGAGCCGGCAAGCCGGCTCAGAATTTCTCGGGTCGCACGATTTCTACCGGTTGCAGAAAGGCGATCATGGCGTAGTCGGGGTAGTAGCGACTCTGCAGGTGGGCCAGCAGCCGCTCCGCCTGCTCCCGGCTGCAGATGGCCTCCAGCCGGATGTTGCCGCTCTCGCTCCAGCTGGCGTTGCGCTCGCCATGATCCCCCCTGCCGCGGGCATCTGTGATGGTGTAGCCGCGCAGCCCCTCGCGGGTGAGGGTGCGCAGCAGGGTCGGCTCCAGATTGGCTTCCGTGATGACGGTCAGCAGGGTGCGGGTCTCGGTCTGCATGTGGCTACTCCGTGAAGTGGCGGGCCCAGCTGTGGTAGAGCGGGATCCCCAGCATGATGTTGAACGGGAAGGTGACCCCCAGCACGGCGCTGAGGGACAGCCCCGGATTGGCCTGAGGCACGGCGATGCGCATGGTAGCCGGCACGGCAATATAGGAGGCGCTGGCCGCCAGGGTCGCCAGCAGGGTCAGTCCGCCGAGGGAGAGCCCCATCAGCTGGCCAGCTGCCAATCCCAGTCCCGCCGAGGCGAGCGGCATCAACAGGGCGAAGCCGAGCAGGAAGAAGCCATGCTTGCGTAAGTCCTGACACTGACGGGCGACAATGAGGCCCATCTCCAGCAGGAACAGCGCCAGCGCTCCCTTGAACAGGTCGACAAACAGCGGCTTGAGCGGAGCAATTCCATCCGGCCCGGCCAGATAGCCGATGGCCATGCCGCCCAGCAGCAGGGTTACCCCTTTGCCGAGGAAGGTTTCGTGGGCCAGCATGCGCCAGCGGGTCTCGCGACTGATGCCGCGGGCGAGCACTATGCCCACCAGAATGGCCGGGATCTCCATCACAGCCAGGAAGATGGAGAGCTGGGATTCAAAGCTGATGCCCCGCTCGGTGAGCCAGTTCACCCCGACCGCAAAGGTGGCGACGCTGACCGAACCGTAGTGGGCGGCAGTGGCGGCGGCATCGACCCGGTTCATCTTGAGGCGCAGCACGGCAAAGCCGAGCAGGGTCTGCACCACGCCGAGCAGGATCACCAGCGCCAGCTGTGGCAGCAGAGGTTGCAGGGATTGCTGGGCCAGACCGACGCCGCCCTTGAGGCCGATGGCCAGAAGCAGAAAGAGGGAGAGGGTGTCGTAGAGGGCAGGCGGCAGTTTGAGCTCGGAGCGCACCAGACCTGCCAGCAGACCAAACAGAAAGAAGAGTACAACAACGTCCAGCATGATGGTTCGCAGGGCAGTTCAGATAATGGTTGCATGCTAGAGCCCGCAATGTTTCGATAAAATCAGATTCTCGCTGATGGTTGTTCGGTAAAAACTGATAGGGAACGGCATGCTCAACTACAAACAGCTCTACTACTTCTGGCATGTGGCGCGCAGCGGCAGCGTGACGCAGGCCGCCGAACAGCTGCATCTCACGCCGCAGACCATCAGCGGTCAGGTCGCCGAGCTTGAGCAGTCCCTCGGAGTGGCGCTGTTCAACCGGGTGGGGCGGCGTCTGGTGCTGACCGCAGCCGGACGGCAGGCGCAGGAGCAGGCGGGGGCGATTTTCTCGCTCGGCGCCGAGCTGGAGCACACCCTGCGCCACGCCAGTCAGGAACTGACCATGCAGGTGGGGATCGCCGATTCGGTACCCCGCACTCTGGCGTTCGAGCTGCTGGCCCCCGCCATGGCGCTGGCGACCCCGCTGCGGCTGGTGTGTCACGAGGAGCGGGCCGAGCAGCTGTTCAGCGAGCTGGCCCGTCACAAGCTCGACATGGTGCTGATCGATCGCCCGCTTCCCCCCGACAGCGGCGTGCGCGGCTACAACCACGAGCTGGGGCGCAGCCCGCTGGCGCTGTTTGCCAGCCCCGAGCTGGCGGCTCGGGCGCGGGACGGTTTTCCCGCCTCGCTGGAGGGCTTGCCGCTGCTGATCCCCGGAGAGAAGTCTGCCACCCACGATCGGCTGCTGGAGTGGTATCGCCAGCAGGGCATTCATCCCCATCTGGTGGGGCAGTTTGATGACTCCACCCTGATGAAGTCGTTCGGCAAGGCGGGGATGGGGATCTTCCCGGCGCCGCTGGCAATGGCTGACGAAATTGGTCGCCTCTACGGGGTGGAGCGAATTGCGACCCTCACCGACGTCACTCTCTCTTACTATCTGGTTTCGGCAGGGCGCCATCTCTCCCATCCCGGGGTACAGGCGGTAATGGAGGGGGCCCAGCAGAGGCTGGCGGTGCTGGCTGGCAAGAAATAGAAATCTGGATGGCTATACATCCAGCTTGGCTCTGCCTATAATCCTCCCGCTTTGGCGCATCATGCTTAATAGGGAATCCGGTGAGAATCCGGAGCTGGCGCGCAGCGGTAAGGGGGAACGAAGCGACATCAGGGCACTGCCGTCAGGCGGGAAGCCGTCGCCGTAGGCTATCAGCCCCCGAGCCCGAAGACCTGCCAGAGTTCGTATTTCGGGCCGAGAGAAACCGGCCACGAAGTAGATACTTACGCGAACTTAAGGATCTCTCATGTCGAAGAAATTTCTGGCGGCTGCCCTGTTGCCGACGGCGGCGTTTGCCCAGCAGCTGACCATTCCCGTCAATCCCACCATGGTGGTGACCGCTACCCGCGTCGCCCAACCTGCTTCCAGCGTGCTTGCCCCGGTCAATGTGGTGACCCGGGACGAGATCGATCGCCTGCAAGCCCAGACCGTGACCGATGTGGTCAAAACCCTGCCCGGTGTGGAAGTGGTCAGCAATGGTGGCCGAGGCCAGCTCAGCTCGCTGCGGGTGCGTGGTGGCACCTCTTCTCAGACGCTGGTGCTGGTGGACGGGGTGCGCAGTGCCTCTTTGACCGCCGGGATGACCGAACTGAACAATCTGCCGCTCAATCAGGTGGAGCGCATTGAATACATTCGTGGCCCACGCGCCACCATCTACGGCTCCGACGCCATCGGCGGGGTGATCAACATCATTACCCGCCCCGACAAGGGGACCAATCAGCACAAGTTCAATATCGGTGCCGGTTCCCATCAACAGCGCCAGGCTGCTTTCAGTAGCGCCAGCCAGGTGGGCGAGGCGGGTCAGCTCAAGGTGGCTGGCGGTTTTGATGATGAAGAGGGTTACAACGTACACCCCTTGCCCGGCATCAACGATGGTGACCGTCACGGGCATCAGGGCTACAACGCCATGCTCGATTATCAGCAGGCGCTCGGCAGCAACTGGGATCTGTTCGGTACGACCCGCTGGTTCCGCAATGTGGCCCAGTATGCGGGGTCTGATGCAAACTATGCGCCGCATCGAGCCGAAACGTGGACTGAAAACCAGAGCTATCAGCTGGGGTCGCGCTATCACGATGATCGCTATCTGAGCGAACTGCGCGGCGCCTTCTCCAGACAGGATGCCTACGACTATCTCGACAATAGCGGCCGTGATCAGGCCAATAATCGTGGCTATACCCGTCAATACAGCCTGAACTGGGTCAACAGCCTCAAGCTGAACGAGTTGTGGACGCTCGGCGGCGGTGCTGACTGGCAGCGCGACATGCTGGACGCTCGCTCGCGCTCTTCTGGCTCCCCCTATCCGGCAGGGGCCAAGGAGCGGGACAATACCGGGGTCTATGCCCTGGCCCAATTCGACAACCAGACATGGCAGGGTGAGCTGAGCGGGCGCAGTGATGACAACGAACAGTATGGCCGCCACAACACCTGGCAGACTGGTGCTGGCTGGCGTTTCGCGGAGGATTACCGCCTGAGTGCCCGTTATGGCACCGGTTTCCGCGCCCCCTCCTTTAATGATCTCTACTATCCGGGGTTAGGCAATCCCAACTTGAAGCCGGAAGAGTCGAAGAGCAGCGAGCTGATGCTGGATGGTCAAACTGCTGGTGTGGAGTGGCGAGCCACCGGTTATCGCAACGACTTCGAACAGATGATCCAGTGGGCACCCAACAGTCAGGGTATGTGGACACCGCAGAACGTTGGCAAGGCGCGCATTGAAGGGGTCGAACTGGAAGGGGTGTTCGACACCGGCTGGTTGAGCCATAGGGTCTCTGCCGAGTACAAGGATCCCAAAGACAAGGTGACCGACAAGCAGTTGCAGCGGGTCTCCCGCAAAGGGGCCAAGTGGATTACGCAGGCGCAGTGGCAACAGTTTGATGGCTCGTTGAGCTGGATCTATCAGGGAGAGCGCTATGACGATGTGGCCAACACCACCAAGCTGGGTGGCTACAGCGTGTGGAATCTGGTTGTTGGTTACAAGGTGACGCCAGCGCTCAAGGTATCGGGCAAGATCAACAACCTGTTGGACAAGCACTATCAGACGTCGGTGGGTTACCCTGCCGATGAGCGCGCTTATTACGTGACAATGGATTACTCACTCTAAGCCGGACCCGGCTAAGCGGAAAAATCAGGGGCCCTGCCATTGGCAGGGCCTTTTCTATTGGCGGCAGGCGGGAGTATGATCGCCGCCTTGCACCAAAGGGGAGCTCAAGTGGCCAATATTCTCGTGTTTGATTCCGGTATGGGTGGCCTGACCATCTACCGCGAGATCCGCCGCGTTCTGCCGGCACACAACTATTTCTACTGCTTCGACAACGCCAACTTCCCCTATGGTGAATTGAGCGAGCCCGCCCTGATTGCTGCCTGCACCCGCTTGGTGACCACCATGGTGGCCCGTCATCATATCGATCTGGTGGTGATTGCTTGCAACACGGCCAGCACCATAGCGCTGCCGGCCTTGCGTGAGGCACTGGATGTTCCCGTGGTGGGGGTGGTGCCAGCCATCAAGCCCGCCGCTGCACAGACTCGCAACGGTTGTATCGGTTTGCTGGCTACGCCAGGCACTGTGAGCCGCGACTATACCCACGAACTGATCGCCCAGTTTGCTCCCGGCAAGCGTGTGCTGCTCAAGGGCACCACCGAGCTGGTCATAGAAGCCGAACACAAGCTGGCGGGCTTGCCGGTCAATATGGCGCTGCTGCGCGAGGTATTGGCCGACTGGCTGGATGGGGAAGAGCAGCCGGATACGCTGGTGCTCGGTTGTACTCACTTCCCGCTACTTAATGAAGAGATTGGGCAACTGATGCCGCAATGCCAGCTGATCGACTCGGGCAGTGCAGTTGCCAAACGGGTGGCCTGGTTGCTGAGCAATGGCGGGCACGCCGCCGTGCAGCCTGTACATATAGAAGAGGTGATTGCCAGGGCTTACTGTACCCGGCTGGATGGGGAGGCCCAAAAACTGACAGCCCCCTTGCAAGCATGGGGGCTGTCATCACTGGAAGAGGTGAAGTACTGACGAGCGGTTAGGCGTCAGTTTCGCTACCTTCTCTTTCCTCTTTATCACGTTTGTCATTCGCTTCACGCACCTTGAGGGTGCGCTGCTGGTACTCTTTATCATTCAACGCGGCAATCGCCTTGGCGGCATCGGCGGCGGGCATCTCCACGAAACCGAAACCTCTGCGCTTGCCGGTTGCCTTGTCCTTCATCAACCGCACGGAAATGACCTGGCCCTGTTCGGCAAACAATTCGCGCACTGCAATCTCATTGGCGCGATATGGCAGGTTGCCTACATATAAGGTGCAAGTCTCCTGATTGGCGATCGACTCGGCGACATTGGCCGGGGTTCGCTTCAGGAACAGCGGTACCACGAAACCGCCGATGGCCAGACCTGCTGCAAAAATCACTTCCGCTTTCAAAGAGAACTGCAGGGCCTGGGCAACCAGGTAGCCAACCACTGCCAATACCAGAGCAAGGATTGCGGCCTGCATATATACGGGAAACTTGGATAAATTCATCTTAAAAGACCTTTTGTAAATGAAAGCAAAAAAGGTGCAACACTATATTCACCTCCATGGTAACCAGCTTTCCTGATTGGCGCTACCATGGACCACTCGGGAGAGGTTATCGGCTCCAGTATGGCATTCCCAAGGTCACTGAAGGCGACATAAATGACGCTAAAATGGGAGTGAAATAACCGGATTGTGGATAACATTGTATATATACACTGAATAAGCTGTTTCTAATTGAATAATTTGAAATTTTCGTGATTTTCTTCAAAAAAAGTCTTGTCATCGCAGCGCCGCTCCCTATAATGCGCCCCTACCAGCACGGCGGAACACGCCGAACTGATGAGCCAGCTTCCTAGCGAAGTGGGCGCCGAAAGAAAAGCGAAAACAATCGCTTGACTTTCGAAGTGAGAAGCGTATTATGCGCCTCCTCAACGCGACAAGCGTGACGCTCTTTAACAATTTGAATCAAGCAATCTGTGTGGGCACTCACAGCATCGAGCATCAAAAACAATTTTTGATTTTCAATGTCTGGTGAAGTGACCAAGACGATTTCTTAGCAATA
>NZ_JBFOCU010000011.1:0-51989 GCF_040907945.1 Aeromonas sp. s11
ATACTAATTACCCGTGAGGCTTAACCATACAACACCCAAGAAGTGTTCTAAGGCTTGTAACAGATACCAAGCGAACTACTCAAATTCAGTGATAGTGACAAGCCAAGCGCAACATCACTACTCACGTCAGCTTTCTCAGATTGAAGAATTTGCCTGGCGGCCATAGCGCCGTGGAACCACCTGATCCCATGCCGAACTCAGAAGTGAAACGCGGTAGCGCCGATGGTAGTGTGGCATTCGCCATGCGAGAGTAGGACACTGCCAGGCACCCAATACAAGAAACCCCGCTCGATGAGCGGGGTTTTTTATTGCCTGCAATTCAGCACGTCACCGGATTATTAGACTTTCCCCTTCTTGTCATTCATTGATTACCCTTCTAAAGCCCCAAAACGACCTCTTTTTCTGTTCGATATTTGCTCACCAGTTCAATGTGTTGGATACAAAAAGTACAGAATGTGATGCCTCTACCTTTCTTGTGATGCCTGCTCTGGTTTAATTCTTCAGTCCACATGGATGGACCAAGGAATCACAATAATTTAAGGAATAGACCCATGTTCAAAAGAACAGTAACGATGATGCTGGCGGCGGGAACCCTGGTATTAGGCGGTTGCGCATCCAATGGTGGTGCAGAGCAGGCTGGGGCAGATAACGGCGATTTCGGTGGCAAGTCCATCTACCTGCGCGGGGAGATGAACGACTGGATGGCGACTGATGAAAGCAAGGTTGTCAAGGTGGCCGACAAACTCTATATGGCCAAAGGCACTCTCAAGAAAGAGTGGGCCCCCTACAAGTTCAAGTTTGCTGATTCAGGCTGGAGCTGCGGTACCAACTTTGGCTACAAGAGCCCGAGTGATGGTGTTGCCGTGTTGGGTGGTGAGGCGGTGCCGGTAAACCCCTGCTCCAAGTATGAGGACATGAAGTTCTCACCGGATGCTGATGGCGTCTACGAGTTCTATCTAAATATGGCGGGTGAAACGCCGTCCGTTTACGTCAAGAAGCCCTGATCTATCTCTGAGTGTTAAATCTCTCAGCAAATTAATCAGTTAAGCGCCCTGGCCCAGAAATCTGCTGGCCGGGGCATTTTTTTAGGTTAGAATCGGCGCCCTCATGGCATCAGGTGTACTATATGTTGTGCCATTAATTTTAGATGGCACCATTGGTTGTGTTTTCTGCTGTTGTCATGATGTTGATGCATTCACATAAGGTTGATTGAAAATGGCTAAATCGAACCCGGTGCTGGAGAGTGAGCTTGGCTCCCGCCTTATCCCCATGCAGGAAACGTCCCTCGAGATCTGGGATAGCAAGTATCGCCTCAAGAGCAAGGATGGCACTCCCATCGACAGCTCTATCGATGAGACTTACCAGCGGGTAGCCCGTGCATTGGCAGAGCAGGAGCCGGAGGCCTGGTATGAGCCGTTCCTGTGGGCGCTGCGCAATGGGGCCATTCCGGCGGGCCGCATCACCTCCAACGCCGGGGCGTTTGAGCACAAGCCTGCGACTTCAACCATCAACTGTACTGTTTCCGGCACCATCGAAGATTCGATGGACGATATCCTCGGCAAGGTGCACGAGGCCGGTCTGACCCTGAAAGCCGGGTGCGGTATCGGCTATGACTTCTCGACCCTGCGCCCGCGCGGTGCCTTTGTCTCCGGTGCCGGTGCCTACACTTCCGGCCCGCTCTCCTTTATGGATATCTATGACAAGATGTGTTTCACCGTCTCGTCAGCCGGTGGCCGTCGTGGCGCCCAGATGGGCACCATGGATATCCGTCATCCCGATGTGATCGAGTTTATTCAGGCCAAGCGCGAAGATGGCCGTCTGCGCCAGTTCAACCTCTCCCTGCTCATCACCGAAGATTTCGTCAAGGCGGTGAAAGAGGATGCTCCCTGGTCGCTGATCTTCCCCTACACCGCCAAAGAGGTAGAGCAGGATGGCATTGCGCTGGACGATCCTGCTCAGGTGCTATGGGCCGACTGGCCCAACAAGGAAGGGGTTGTATTCAACGAGTTGGGGCAGGTCGCCTGCAAGGTCTACAAGACCATGCCAGCCCGCAAGCTGTGGAATGTCATCATGACCTCCACCTATGACTATGCAGAGCCCGGCTTCATCCTGATCGACAAGGTCAACCAGATGAACAACAACTGGTTCTGTGAAGAGATCCGCGCGACCAACCCCTGTGGTGAGCAGCCGTTGCCGCCCTACGGTGCCTGTCTGCTGGGCTCGGTCAATCTGACCAAGTTTGTGCGCGACCCTTTTACTGAATACGCGGCATTCGATTGGCAGGCGTTTCGCAAGGTGGTGGCCATCTTTACTCGCATGCTCGACAACGTGGTGGAGATCAACCAACTGCCACTGGCCAAACAGCGCGAGGAGATCACAGCCAAGCGCCGGCATGGCATGGGTTTCCTGGGTCTTGGTTCGACCCTCACCATGCTGCAGATCAAGTACGGCTCTGCGGCATCCGTAGCCTTTACCGAGCAGGTATCCCAGGAGCTGGCGATGACCGGCTGGCAGGAGTCCCTGCGTCTTGCCAAGGAGAAGGGCCCAGCCCCCATCATGGAGCAGGAGTTCGAAGTGACCGGCAAGATGCTGCGTCTGCGCCCGGAAATGGCGGCTGATGGCATCAAGGTGGGCGACAAGGTGAAGGGCAAGGTGCTGCATGCGCGCTACAGCCGCTACATGCAGCAGGTTGCCGAAGTGGATCCTGCGCTAGTCGCCGAGCTGGCCGAAGTGGGCGGGCGTTTCACACATCACAGCAGTATTGCGCCGACCGGCACCATCTCGCTGTCTCTGGCCAACAACGCCAGCAACGGCATCGAGCCGAGCTTTGCCCACCACTACAGCCGCAACGTTATCAAGCCGGGCAAGAAGAGCAAGGAGAGCGTGGATGTCTACTCCTTCGAGCTGCTGGCCTATCGCGAGCTGGTGAATCCGGCCGCCATGCCCTATGCCGATGATGAGGCGAGTCGTCTGCCGGACTACTTCATTACTGCTGATGACATCACCCCGGCGCAACATGTGGACATTCAGGCTGCGGCCCAGCGCTGGATTGACTCCTCCATCTCCAAGACTGCCAACGTGCCGACCGATTTTCCGTTCGAGCAGTTCAAGGACATCTACATGTATGCCTCGGACTCCGGCCTCAAGGGCTGCACCACCTTCCGCTTCAATCCGGAGGCCTTCCAGGGCGTGCTGGTGAAGGAGAAGGATCTGGAGAACACCCTGTACGATTTCACCCTGGAGGATGGCTCCGTCATCTCCGTCAAGGGGAACGAAGAGATTGAATACGATGGTGAGCTGCACACTGCCGCCAACCTCTACGACGCCTTGAAAGAAGGCTATTACGGTAAATTCTGAGAACGACATTATGGTCAAAAAGATCGACAAGAAAATCGTCGCCTACAAGGTGCGTACCAAGGATGAGCCGCAAGAAGATCTCTCTGTGCAGGATGACGTAGTGCACATGCACGAAACCGTGCTGCGCCCGGAGCGATTGATGGGAACCACCTACAAGCTGAAGACGCCGGAGCATGTCTCCGAACACTCGCTGTTCATCACCATCAACGACATCATTCTCAACGAGGGTACTGTTCACGAAACCCGCCGCCCGTTCGAGATCTTCATTAACTCAAAGAGCCTGGAACACTACCAGTGGATCGTGGCGCTGACCCGCATTATCTCCGCCGTATTCCGCAAGGGTGGGGATGTCACCTTCCTGGTGGAGGAGTTGCGCTCGGTGTTTGATCCCAAGGGCGGCTACTGGAACAAGGGCAAGTACGTTCCATCGCTGATCGCTGAAATTGGCAACGTGATCGAGAGCCATCTCACCGAGATAGGCATGCTCAAGGCGCCGGGGTTGGACGAGCATCAGCAGGCATTTCTGGCCGAGAAGCAAGCCGAGTTGAAAGCCGCTCAGGAGGCTAAAGAGCAGCAGGCGAGCAGTGGTTTTCCGGCCAATGCCGCGCTCTGCTACAAGTGCCACACCAAGGCGCTGGTGCTGAAGGATGGCTGCATGACCTGCCTCAACTGCGGCGACTCCAAGTGCGGCTGACAGACATGCCCAAGTAGTTGAACGATAGAAAAAAGACCGGCCATAGCGTCGGTCTTTTTATTGCTGTTTTTATGCTCAATCAAATCAGGCGGCCAAGTGATTTGTTGCGCGATAGTAAAATCGGGCGTAGCGTTGAGGGTAATAAAACTGTCACGGCCGTGTGGTTTCAATGACATCTGAGATTCACACACGTGGCCCTTCAGTGCCAAGGAGGATGCTTATGGACAATACGGACCGAAAGCTGTTTATCCTGGATACCAACGTTCTGCTTCACGAACCCCTCGCTATCTACTCCTTCAAAGAGCACGACGTGCTCATCCCCATGACGGTGCTGGAAGAGCTCGATAACATCAAGGATCGCAACAAGGATGTCAGCCGCGACGCGCGGGTGGCCATTCGTGCGCTGGAAGATGTGTTCCGCGATGCAACCCCGGATCAGATCACCCAGGGCGTGCCGCTGGCTGGCGAAGCGAGCGGCAATATCTGCATCTTCAGCGATCACCATCTGCCGCAGGATGCCGAGGTCTTTACCGACAAGGAGGCCGACAACCGCATCATCAACGCGGCCCTCTATCTGCAAAAGCACGAGTTGAAGCGTCAGGTGGTGCTGGTCACCAAAGACATCAACATGCGCCTCAAAGCCAAAGGGGCCGGTCTTGCTCACGTCGAAGATTATCGCAGCGACCAGCTGATCGACGATATCCGCCTGCTGGCCAAGGGTTTTCAGGTGGTGCCCGGCAGCTTTTGGGAGCGGGTTGGCGAGTGCGAGAGCGAGACCCATGGCCGCGACACCATCCATGTGATCGATGCCAATCTGCTGGAAGGGGTTCACGTAAACCAGTATCTGGTGGATGAGGAGAATTTCTTCGCCGCCCGGGTACTCAGCCACGATGGCAACAAGATCCGCATCAAGGATCTGGGCCGCGAGCGGCTGATGTCCCGCAAGGCGTGGGGTGTCCATCCCAAGAATGTCTATCAGGGGATGGCGCTGGATGCACTGCTCGATCCGCACATCGATCTGGTGATCCTGACCGGCCCGGCGGGTTGTGGCAAAACCTTGCTGGCCATGGCTGCTGCGCTGGAGTTGGTGATTGAGAAGGGCATTTACGAGAAGGTGATCGTCACCCGGAATACCCCGGAAATTGCCGAGAGCATCGGCTTCCTGCCCGGCACTGAAGAGGAGAAGATGATGCCCTGGCTGGCGGCGGTGACCGACACCCTGGAGGTACTGCACAAGCAGGACGAGAACATGAGCGGCTCGCTCAGCTACATCATGGAGAAGGCCAATATCCAGTTCAAATCGGTTAACTTCATGCGCGGGCGCAGCATCCAGAACACCTTCGTGCTGCTGGATGAGTGCCAGAACCTGACCGCGTCCCAGATCAAGACCATCATCACCCGCTGCGGCGAGGGCACCAAGATCGTCTGCTCCGGTAACCTGGCCCAGATCGACTCCAACTACCTGAGCCCGGTGACCTCGGGTCTCACCTACATCGTCGAGCGTTTCAAGGATTTTGACGGCAGTGCCAACATCTTCCTCAATGGCGTGGTGCGCAGCCGACTGGCTTCGTTCGCCGAGGAAAACCTCTGATTTAAATGAATATTTCCAGATACAAAGGGAGGCCAATCGGCCTCCTTTTTTGATCATGGCGCAGTCTTTACTCCCAAGGGCTATTGGCCAAGGTAGCGCAGCAGCCCCGGGTGGTCGCTATTTTGCAGGATATCCGGCTTGCCTTGCAGGGCGATGCGGCCCTCGTCGACAAACAGCACCTGATCGGCAATCAGCTGGGCATCTTCCGGATTGTGGGAGACCATCAGTACGGTAATGCCCTGTTCGCAGGCGAGGCGCGCCACTTCGGCCAGCATCTCCCGGCGCAGGGCGGGATCGAGGGCAGAGAAGGGCTCATCCAGCAGCAGCAGCGGTTTGCCGCGCACCAGCGCGCGAGCCAGCCCGACTCGCTGCTGCTGGCCGCCGGAGAGCTGCTCCGGCAGACGGCTTAGCATCTCGCCAAGGCCAACCCGCCCGGCTGCATCGATCACCTGTGCCCGTTGGGCGGCACTCAGGCGCAGACCCGGGTGCAAGCCGATAGCGATATTGTCGAACACCGACAGGTGGAGGAAGAGGTTGTGATCCTGAAACAGGGTGGTGACCGGTCGCTCGGCGGGGCCCAGCGGCAGCAGATCTTCGCCATCGAAACTGAGGCGGCCTGATTCCACCGGCACGAAGCCGGCGATCATCCCGAGCAGGGTCGACTTGCCCGCGCCGCTTGGGCCAATCAGCGCGGTGATCTCCCCCTTGGGCAGGGTCGCGCTGAAGCTGACGCGCCAGTCGGGGTAGCTGGTCACCAGCGTATCAATGTTCAGCATGTTTTCCTCCAAGCCCCCGTTCCACCAGCCAGAACAGGGAGAAACAGAGTGTCAGCAGCAGCAGGGCGGTGGCGGCCGCCTCGGTCAGCCGGTAACTGCCGAGCTGTTGATAGAGCAGCCAGGGCAGGGTGGTGAGCTCCTGACTGCCAAACATGGCGATGGCGCCGAGATCCCCCAGCGAGAGGATCATCGACAGCGCCATCGCCAGTGCCAGCGGGCGGCGCAGCAGCGGCCACTCCACCAGCCGCAGGCGATGCAGGCCGCGTACCCCCAGGCTATCCGCCAGCCGGTCGTATTGGCGCACCACCAGCTGCATGGGGGCGGAGAGGGTGCGCAGCACGTAGGGCAGCGCCATCAGGGCGTTGACCAGCACCACCAGCCAGGGGCCGAGGGCGAACACATCGGCGAACGGCATAAACAGGATGAAGAGACCGGTAGAGAGCACCACTGCCGGGATCATCAGGATCATCGAGCCGCTTGCCTCCCACAGGGCGGCAGCTCGCCGCTGGCGGGTGCGCACCTTTAGGTGACGGCTGGTGAGCAGCAGGCCGCTGCCAAGCAGGGTCGCCAGGGTGCCCGCCGCCAGTGCAATCAGCAGCGACTGGCCGCTCGCCTGCCACAGTTTGGTGGAAGTGAGCGCCGTCAGCAGGCCGGGGTGGAGGCCGGCCACCACGATAGCCAGCAGTGGTGGCAGAAAGATGGTGAGCCCGATACAGAGCGAGAGCAGATCCACCACGGCCGCTCCCGGCTGATGGCGATCCGGCCGCAGACAGGGGCGACGAGGCGTCACCCTGCTGGCCGGGGTGCTCTGCAGCTTGTGCTGCAGGGCGAGCAGGGCGGCGGTCAGGATGAGCTGCACCAGCGCCAATCCGCCCGCGGTGGCGAGATCGAAGTCAAAGCGCAGCGCCTGATAGACAGCCACCTCCAGAGTGGTGGATTTCGGCCCGCCCCCCAGCGCCAGTACGGTAGTGAAGCTGGTGAAGCAGAGCATGAAGATGAGGCTGGCCAGCCCAGGCAATATGCCGCGAATAAGCGGCCACTCCAGCAGCCGGAAGATATGGGATGAGCGCATGCCAAGCTGGCTGGCAAGGCGCCAGCTCGATTCGGGGATGCTCTCTATGCTCTGCAGCATCAGACGGGCCGCCAGTGGCATATTGAAGAAGACGTGGGCCAGCAGGATGCCGAACAGGCCGTAGAGATAATTGCCGGGATCCAGCCCCAGTGACCGTAGTAGTTGCGGTAGCCACCCCTGTTTGCCATGTACCGCCACAATACCGAAGATGGCGATGATGACCGGCAGTACCAGCGAGAGGCCAAACAACTTGATCAGCAGGGTTCGGCCAATGAAACGGCGCCGCGCCAGCGCGCGGGCCACCGGAATGGCCAGCCCGAGACTGAGCAGGGTGGAGAGCAGTGCCTGCCCCAGACTGAAGCCCAGCACATGACGCAGATAAGGATCTGAGAGCAGGGTGCGGGGGGCCAGCGAACCGGCCTGCCACAGCAGGGCCGCGAGCGGCCCGAGGGACAACAACAGGATCAACAGGGTGGCCGCACTGCCCGGCAACCACCAGAGGGGACGAGCCTGTGGTTTCAGATGACGGCTCACTGGGTGACGGCTTGCAGCCACTCGCGGATCCACCCTTTGCGATTGGCGGCCACCTCATCGCTGCTGAAGGCGAGCGGCTTGGCTACGGTGATCATCTGCTCGAAGCCCTTGGGCAGCGGCGTGTCGATAACGGGATACATCCAGTTGCCGGTCGGGATTTCCTGTTGGAAGGCGGGGCTCACCATAAATTGCAGGAACTGGTCAGCCAGCTTCTCCTGTTTGGCACTCTTCAGCTTGGCAGCCACTTCTACCTGACGGTAGTGACCCTCCTCGAAGGCGGCAGCCTGATACTGGGGCTTGCTCTCGGCAATCAGGTGATAGGCCGGAGAGGTGGTGTAGGAGAGCACCATGTCCGCTTCGCCATCGAGGAACATGCCATAAGCTTCTGACCACCCCTTGGTGACGGTGACCGTCTTTTTGGCAAGCTCGGCCCAGGCGGCAGGCGCCTTGTCGCCGTAGACAGACTTCATCCACAGCATCAGCCCCTGCCCCGGGGTGGAGGTGCGGGGATCCTGATAGATCACCTTGAGATCGGGCCGCTCCACCAGCTCTTTCAGGCTCTTGGGTGGTTGCTTGAGTTTGTCCTTGTCATAGACGAAGGCAAAGTAGCCGTAGTCGTAGGGTACGAAGGTGTCATCCTGCCAGCCACCCGGCACCTTGATGCTGTCGAGCTTGGCGGGATGGGGGGCGAACAGGCCGCTCTGTTTGGCTTCGCTGATGAGGGCATCGTCAAGCCCCAGCACCAGATCGGCCTTGCTGTGGTTGCCCTCCAGCCGCAGCCGGTTGAGGATGGCGACCCCATCTTCGAGGGGAACCAGATTGAGGGTGCAATCGCACGCTTTCTCGAAGGCCTGTTTGATCTTGGGCCCCGGCCCCCACTCGGCAGTGAAGGAGCTGTAGGTGTAGACGGTGAGGGTGTCGGCGGCGAACACATTGGCCGACAGCAGGCCGGTGGTGACCAGCAGCAGGGTCTTCATGGGTGGCACTCCCTATTACTTGTTAATAACGAGGTGCCAGCGGGTGAGGGCGCAAAAAATGAGCGCCATGCCTCAAATTCCTCCGCCAGCATTATCTGGATCAGGTACACGGGTATAATCTCAGCGGTAAACCGCACCCCGTTTGAGAAACGAACCGCATTGTATTAACGTTCTTTTGGGTAGACCAGCACAATTGTGCAATACCCATGAGATGACGCCCACCCAACAGAGGATGTTCGCGTGCTTACCAATACCAAGGAAAGGCGTGCCTTTGCGCGCATGGTCATCAATGCTCCGGTCACCGTCTATCAGCAGCAGCTGGTGCTGGAGGGGATCTGCCGGGATCTCAGTGCCAACGGCATGGGGATTGCGGTCTCTGAACACCAGCTCGACATCAATCAGCCCATCCGGATCAGTCTTGCCACCAACAACAATCTGTTGCCTCCCTTTGAAGCCCATGCCCGTATTATCCGGGTGCTGGAGGAGGAGAGCGGGTTGTTGCTGGCGGTAGAGTTTCTGCCTCAAGGTTAATCCTCTCTCCCCATCGGCAGAGGGAGGGGATTAACCTTTCTCCTGAACCGGCTGCACACTCAACTGCTTGCTATCGACCAGCGTTTTGCTGGTCGATGCTATTTGGCCCGCAGGCAAGGTGGCGGGACCGGTAGGTTCGAGCAGCAGGTAGTTCTGCCCCTGCCAGTTGAGGGTCACATCCCCCGGCTTGGCGGGCAGGTCAACGGCCAGCAGGGCATGGCCGGGGACGAACACCATGGCCTGTTTCAGCTCCGGAAAGAGCTGAGCCAGCATGGCGGCCATCAGGGTTACCTTGCTGTCGCAATCACCCCGGTTCTGCTCCAGCACCTGACGGGGCGGGAGAAATCCTTTGCCCTGCCTTCCATTCAGGCTGTCGAGCTGCTGGTAGGGGATGCTCTGGATAAAGGTGAGCATATGGGCCACGGTTTTCTGGCGCGCTTCCGTTTCGGTGCTGCCCTGCTGCTTGAGTTGATCCGCCAGCGGAGCCAGCCCGCTGCGACTCTCCAGCGCGATGCGCACATGGTCCTGCTTCACCGCCAGCTGCCCGTCCGGGGTGTTGAAGTACTGGAAGTAGTGTTTGGTCAGCCACGCCTGCTCCTCTTTGCTCCGCTTGGACTGCAGAAAGGCCATCGCCTCGCGCGCCTTGTCCTGATTGCGGCTTTTCAGATGCAGCTCCAGCGAGGGACGGGCGAGGGTGAACTGCACCTCGGGGTAGTTCTGGCGCACCTCCCGCAGCAACACCTGCAACACCTCCTCCTGCATTCTCGCCGGGCGATAGGCGATAAGGGGCGGCAACTTGCCCTGTTCGAGCCGGTAGGTGAGCTGTTGGGGTTTACCTTCGCTATCCTGCCAGCCGACGCTGATCTGGCCGAGGCTGTTGTTGAAGCTGGTTTGGCTGGCACCCGCAGGCAGGGCAAGCAGCAGGGCACAGAGCAGAGGAATTGCCGTCGGTCTCTTCATCATCCTTTCCTGTGGCACGGGCCAGTTCCGGTGGCCCAAAGTGGGAAGCGTAGCGGACAGTAAAACAGGGAGTCGAAGCTCCCTGTTGATTCTACTCGTTTTTTTGCAATTGGCGCGTTAAATCCAGCTCGGCTGCTTCGCCTCAAAGGCGCTGATAGCTGCCTCGTGCTGCAGGGTCAGACCGATGGCATCCAGCCCGTTGAGCAGGCAGTAACGGCGGAATTCATCGATCTCGAAACCGAAGCAGAGGCTACCTGCACGTACCTGATTGGCCTCCAGATTCACCTCGATCTCGATGCCCGGTTTGGCGGCCACCAGCTGGAACAGGGCGTCGACCTCCTCCTCCTTCAGGCGCACCGGCACCATGCCATTGTTGATGGCGTTGCCGTAGAAGATGTCGGCAAAGCTCGGGGCTATGATGGTCTTGAAGCCGTAGTCGGCCAGCGCCCAGGGGGCGTGCTCGCGGCTCGACCCGCAGCCGAAGTTCTCGCGGGCCAGCAGAATGCTGGCACCGGCGAATTGTGGTTGGTTCAGTACAAACTCGGGGTTTGGCTGCTGGCCGGCATCGTCAAGGAAGCGCCAGTCGTGGAACAGGTGCTTGCCAAAACCAATGCGGTTTACTTTTTGCAAAAACTGTTTGGGAATGATGGCGTCGGTGTCGACGTTGGCGCTGTCGAGGGGGACGACGATCCCTTTATGCTGTTTGAATCCTGTCATCGAAATGTCCTCTTACAGTGCGCGAATATCGGCGAAGCGGCCGGTGACGGCGGCAGCGGCGGCCATGGCCGGGCTCACCAGATGGGTGCGGCCGGCGCGGCCCTGACGCCCTTCGAAGTTGCGGTTGCTGGTGGAGGCGCAGCGCTCCCCCGGTTGCAGCCGATCGTTGTTCATCGCCAGACACATGGAGCAGCCGGGCAGGCGCCACTCAAAACCGGCCTCGATGAAGATCTTGTCCAGCCCCTCGGCTTCGGCTTGTGCCTTCACCTGCTCGGAGCCAGGCACCACCAGCGCCTGCACGCCAGCGGCTACCTTGCGACCGCGAGCGATGGCGGCGGCGGCGCGCAGATCCTCGATGCGGCTGTTGGTGCACGACCCGATAAATACTTTGTCGATGGCAACGTCGGAGAGCTTCTGACCCGGTTGCAAGTCCATGTAGGCGAGCGCCTTGCGGGCGGACTGCTGCTCCATCAGATCGCTGAAGGATTCCGGCGCAGGAATCGGCTCATTGACGGCAATCACCTGCCCCGGATTGGTACCCCAGGTGACCTGCGGGGCGATATCGGCGGCGTCCAGCACCACTTCGGCATCGAAACGGGCACCATCGTCGCTCTTGAGGCTCTGCCAGTAGGCGATGGCCTGCTCCAGTACCTCGCCCTTGGGAGCAAACTCCTTACCGCGAATGTAGTCGATGGTGGTCTGGTCGGGGGCAATCATCCCCGCCTTGGCGCCCAGCTCGATGGCCATGTTGCACACCGTCATCCGCCCTTCCATGGAGAGGCTCGCAATGGCATCGCCAGCGAACTCCACCACGTAGCCGGTACCACCGGCGTGGCCGACCTTGCCGATAATGGCCAGTACCACGTCCTTGGCACTGATGCCCTCGGCCAGCTTGCCGTTGACCGAAATGCGCATGGTCTTGGCGCGGCCCTGTTTCAGGGTCTGGGTCGCCATCACATGTTCCACTTCGGAAGTGCCGATGCCAAACGCCAGCGAGCCGAAGGCGCCGTGAGTGGCGGTGTGGGAGTCGCCGCAGACGATGGTGGTGCCGGGCAGGGTGATGCCGAGCTCGGGGCCCATCACATGGACGATCCCCTGATATTTGTGGTTGAGATCGTAGAGGCGAACCCCGAACTCTTTACAGTTGTCGGCGAGCGTCTCCATCTGGATGCGAGCCATCTCGCCGGAGGCGGCGATGTCCTTGGTAGTGGTGGAGACGTTGTGATCCATGGTGGCCCAGGTCAGGTCCGGGCGGCGCAGCTGGCGATTCATGGCGCGCAGGCCGTCGAATGCCTGCGGGCTGGTCACTTCATGCACCAGATGGCGGTCGATGTAGATGAGGGGGGTCTCCCCTTCCACTTCCCGTACCACGTGGGCGTCGAATACTTTCTGATAGAGGGTCTTGGCCATTGCTTCTCTCTTCCTTGTTCTCTGTTATGCGGCTCAGATCCGGGCGGCGATCTGGCTACCCATCTCGGACGTGCTCTGCACCGGATGGCGGGCGCTGGCCTGATGCAGGTCGGCGGTGAAGTAACCCTCGGCCAAGGTCTGGGCCACGGCCTGCTCAATGGCCTGGGCGGCAGCCTCCATCCCTAAGCTGTAGCGCAGCATCAGGGCGGCTGAGAGGATCTGGGCAATGGGATTCGCAATACCCTTGCCGGCGATATCCGGAGCCGAACCACCGGCCGGTTCGAACAGGCCGAAACCCGATTCGTTGAGGCTGGCTGAGGGGAGCAGTCCCATGGAGCCGGTGATCATGGCGCACTCGTCGGAGAGGATGTCACCGAACAGGTTGGAGCAGAGCAGCACATCGAACTGGGATGGATCCTTGATGAGCTGCATGGTGGCGTTGTCGATATACATATGATTGAGGGTTACGTCCGGATAGGACTTGGCGACTTGCGTCACCACCTCGCGCCACAGAATGGAGGAGGCGAGCACGTTGGCCTTGTCGATGGAGGTGACCTTGCCACGGCGCACACGCGCCGACTCAAAGGCAATCTTGGCGATGCGCTCAATCTCGAAGCGGTGATACACCTCGGTATCGAACGCCTTCTCGTTCGCCCCTTCTCCCTCGCGCCCCTTGGGCTGGCCGAAATAGATGCCGCCGGTCAGCTCGCGCACGCAGGCGATGTCAAAACCGCGATCGGAGATATCGGCGCGCAGGGGTGAGAACTGCTCTAAACCGGTATAGATACGGGCCGGACGCAGGTTGCAGAACAGTTTGAAGTGAGCTCGCAGGGGCAGCAGGGCTCCGCGCTCCGGCTGATCGTTGGGGGGCAGATGTTCCCATTTCGGGCCGCCGACCGAGCCGAACAGCACGGCGTCGGCCGCTTCGCAGCCTTTGATGGTGCTTTGTGGCAGCGGGGTGCCGTGGTTGTCGATGGCGATGCCGCCCACGTCATGGCGATCATACTCGAAGGCGAGGCCGAATTTGGCCTGCACCTTCTCCAGCACCTTGACGGCCTCGGCCATCACTTCCGGGCCAATGCCGTCACCCGGCAATACTGCGATCCGATAACTGCTCATACACTCTCCATCCTGATATTGTCTTTGAGATCCCTCTGCCCGGTTTCCCCGACGCTGCGCGCGGATGCCGGTTCAGACGTTCTCCGTCCTGATGTTGTCATTCCATGCCGTCTGTGTGGCACCGAGCCCTGCTCAGACGGTTTCCGATGTGATGCTGTCATTCCATTCCGTCTGTTTGGTTCCGAGCCCTGTTCAGACGGTTTCTGATTTGATGCTGTTATTGCGTTCCATCTGCTC
Organism: Aeromonas sp. s11; assembly: GCF_040907945.1. Classification (NCBI taxonomy): domain Bacteria; kingdom Pseudomonadati; phylum Pseudomonadota; class Gammaproteobacteria; order Aeromonadales; family Aeromonadaceae; genus Aeromonas; species Aeromonas sp. s11. The sequence goes on from NZ_JBFOCU010000011.1 coordinate 13,976, forward strand.
GGCCACCTGATCGGCGCGCCAGATGCTGTTGATCACATGGAGCAGGGCGTGGGCCGAGGATTCGATGATGTCGGTGGCCAGTCCCATGCCGTGGAATTTGCGCCCTTTGTACTCGGCGACGATATCGACCTGACCGAGGGCATCTTCCCCTTCGCCCTTGCTCTTGAGGGCATATTTGTCGATGCGGATCTCATAGCCGGTGATGCGGTTGATGCACTGGTAGACCGCATCCACCGGGCCATTGCCGGTGGCCGCTTCGCAGATCAGATCTTGTCCCACCTTCAATTTGACCGAGGCGGTGGCCAGTACCGAGCTGCCGCTCTGCACCCCGAGGTACTCCAGCTTGAAGTGCTCCGGCTCCTCGTGGATCTGGCTGAAGAAGGCCAGCGCTTCGAGGTCGTAGTCGAATACCTGCCCCTTCTTGTCGGCCAGGGTCAGGAACTTGCCGTAGAGGTGGTCGAGGTCGTAGCTGCTCTCGGCGTAGCCCATGGACTCCATCCGGTGCTTGATAACGTGGCGGCCGGAGCGGGAGGTCATGTTGAGGTTGTTCTGGGTCAGGCCGATGCTCTCGGGAGTGATGATTTCGTAGGTATTTTTCGCCTTGAGCACCCCATCCTGATGGATGCCGGAGCTGTGGGAGAAGGCGTTGGCCCCGACGATCGCCTTGTTGGGCTGCACCGGCATATTGCACAGCTGGCTGACCAGCGTGCTGGTGCGATGAATTTCGTTGTGGCGGATATTGGTTTGCACCCCGAGCAGGTCGGCGCGGGTTTTGAGGATCATCGCCACCTCTTCCAGCGAGCAGTTGCCCGCCCGCTCGCCGATGCCGTTGATGGTGCACTCAATCTGGCGGGCCCCCATCTGCACCGCGCCGATGGAGTTGGCCACCGAGAGCCCCAGATCATCGTGGCAGTGGACCGAGATGATCGCCTTGTCGATGTTGGGTACCCGGTTGAACAGGGTGTGGATGATGCCGGAGAACTCGGTCGGTACCGTGTAGCCCACGGTATCGGGGATATTGATGGTGCGGGCCCCCGCCTTGATGGCGGCCTCCACCATGCGGCAGAGGTTATCGATGGGGGTGCGGCCTGCATCCTCGCAGGAGAACTCCACATCATCGGTGTAGCGCAGCGCGTGCTTGATGGCGCCGACCCCCATCTCCAGCACATCCTCGAAGCTCTTTTTCAGCTTGCTCTCCACATGGATGGAGGAGGTGGAGATAAAGGTGTGGATGCGAAACGCCTCGGCGACCCGCAAGGCTTCACCGGCGGCATCGATATCTTTTGGCAGGGCGCGGGCGAGGGCGCAGACCCGGCTGTTCTTGATGTGGCGGGCGATGGTCTGCACCGATTGAAAATCGCCGGGAGAAGAGACCGGGAAGCCCACCTCCATGACGTCGACACCGAGCCGCTCCAGCGCCTGGGCGATCTGCAGCTTCTCCTTGACTGTCAAACTGGCCGCCAGGGCCTGCTCACCATCACGCAAGGTGGTGTCGAATATGATGACCCGATCTGACATGTGACTTCCCTCTTCCTAAGTTCGGTAACGTGCATCCTGCGGCGGCATAAAAAAACCCGTGCAGGGTGCACGGGTTTTTGTAAATTCCGGCTATGCCTTAGCCCGGCTACAAGGATCCCGCGCGAGTTAACGCGATTAGGGAGATTAGTAGTAGCGGGGTGGCGATATGCATGACGTTGTTATTCCTTCCAGTCGATAACGCTTTTACCAATATCGAGATTTTTATGCTGTGTCAACACGGAAGGTCAGGGGCAATCTGCTGACGTATTTAATCGGATTGTAAAGGATTGCAAATTTCCTTGTCCCATATTCGGCCCATGACCGATTATCTGGTCATTCCTGCTGTGCTCTATTCTCTGCACAACCAGATCGACTTATCAGCATTGGCTGAATTATCTGAGGTGTTAAATGGAAAAACGTAGACCTGGTCGTCCGGTCGGACGTTCTGACATTCGTGACAAGTTGCTTGCTGCCGCCCGTGAGCGTTTTCTCAATACTCCCTATAGCAAGGTGACTACACGCGAAATCGCGGAGCTTGCTGGCTCCAATCTGGCAATGATCCACTACTACTTCGGCAGTAAAGAGGGTCTTTACAAAGCTGTGTTGGGCGATGTCGCCGAGCCCCTCGACCATGCCTGGCAAGATGAACACAGCAATCACAGCCTCAACGAGCTGCTCAACACCTACTATCAGGTGATGGCGCCCAACAGCGAGCTGACCTCTGCCATCTCCAGCGCATTGTCGACCGAGAAGAGCCCGGGCCGGGATTTTGTGCTGAACCGCCTGCTGGAACGCCAGCTGCCGCAGTTCGATGCCCTGCTGGAAACCATGAAGTCCAACGGCGAGCTGGGTGACAACCTGGATCCCGACATGCTGAAGATCTCCTTCCTCAGCATGATGTGGCAGCCGTTCGTGATGAAAGATCTCTACGAGCAGGTGTTTGGCCTGAAAGTGGATGAGCACTTCATGGCCCGTCTGGCGGACCACAACTGCCGTCTGATGGAGACCGGTCTGCGCGGCAGCCACTGATTTTGCCGCAACATCGAGATTAAAAAGGGCCATTCGGCCCTTTTTTCATAAATCTGTTATCCCTTGTTCAACGTAACGTCATCCCGCTTTTTTACTCTGCAAGCAGAATTCAGGGAAGGAGGGGATATGAACAAGATCCAGCAATGGGACCTGCAGGTGTGCCGGGTCTGCCTGCTTCACGGCTACAACCGGCAGCAGGCGAGGGTGAGTCGTCTCATTTCCCGCACCGGCGATGGCCCGCTTTACGCCGTGCTGGCCGCCCTGCTCTGGTGGCAGGGGGAGGCAGAGCGGGAGCTGGTGCGACTGGCGCTGCTAGCCTTCGCCATCGAATTGCCCCTCTATCTGCTGCTGAAAAACAGCCTGAAACGGCAACGGCCGGTCGGCTTGCCGGTCTTTATCACTCCTTCCGATCGTTACAGTCTCCCCTCCGGCCACACCGCTGCCGCTTTTCTGATGGCCACCATACTGGCCACCGGCTTTCCGCTCTGGGCACCCCTGCTGTTTGGCTGGGCGGCGCTGGTGGGGGCATCCCGGTTGCTGCTCGGGGTGCACTACCTGAGCGATCTGGTTGCCGGTGCCCTGCTGGGTGGCGGTTGCGCCGTGCTGGCGCTCGGCTGGAGCCACTCATGAGGATACTGTTTGGGGTGCAAGGCACCGGCAACGGTCATATCAGTCGCAGTCGCACCTTGGCGCGGGCGCTGCGCACGGCAGGGGTCGAGGTGGATTATCTCTTTAGCGGCCGTCCTGCCGACCGCTACTTTGACATGGAGGAGTTCGGCGCCTACCGCGTCTTTCCCGGCCTCACTTTTGTCAGTCACGAGGGGCGAGTTTCTCCGTGGCGCACCCTGCAAGCCGCCTCGCCGCTCACCTTCTGGCGGGATCTGCGGGCCCTCGATTGCAGCGAATACGATCTGGTGGTGAGCGATTTTGAGCCGCTGACCGCCCACGCCGCCCGCCGCTATGGCAAACCGAGCCTCACCGTCAGTCATCAGGCCAGCTTCAACTGGCCCATACCGCGTTGGGGGGAGGATGGGGTCAGCCGCCAGCTGATGCGCCACTTTGCTCCTGTGGATCAGCCGCTCGGGCTGCACTGGTTTCACTTCGGTCACCCCTTGCTGCCACCGGTGATCGACCCCATCGCCGCCGCGCCGGATAACGGCGAGATCCTGGTCTATCTGCCGTTCGAGCAGACCGAGGCGATTGCCGCCCTGTTGTCGCGCTTTGGTCAGCAGCGCTTTGTCTGCTTTCACCCCGCCATTCGTACCCCCAGCCAGTGGCGCAACCTGCGCTTCGAACCGCCGTCGCGGCACGGATTTATCGCCGTGCTGGCCGGTTGTCGCGGTGTTATTTCCAACGCGGGTTTCGAGCTGGCTTCCGAGGCGCTCACCCTCGGCAAGAAGCTGCTGGTCAAGCCCCTCGGCGGCCAGTTCGAGCAGCTGACCAACGGCAAGACGCTCGAGATGATGGGGCTGGCGACCCTGATGGATGTGCTCGATGCCAATCTGGTGCGTACCTGGCTCGACAGCGCCTCGCCCGGGGCGGTCTGTTACCCCGATGTAGCAGGGGAGCTGGCCCGCTGGCTGGCGGCGGGCGCTGACGAGAGCGTGGCCTCTCTGTCGCGGCGGCTCTGGGCGCGCACCCTGTTTCCGGAGGAGGTGAGTGATCGCCTGAGCGAGCTGGATGGGGGCGACTGTTTATCCAGTTGCTGGTTATCGCAAGTGAGCGTTGTTGACTAGACTGAAAGGCGATCCCACCAAGGAGAGGACGGAGCAAATGCGCTTTACCAATGAAAACGGCGAAGTCATGAACCTGGCTGACAATCTCACCCTGCACGAGTTGCTCGATATGGGTGTCAGCATCTCGGTCAGTGAAGAGACCGATCCGGATCAGCAGATCTGGCTGGCGGAGCCGGATCAGGAGAACTGAGTCATCATCCGGCATCAAGCCCACCGCTGAACGGTGGGCTTTTTTGTGGCTGTTTTTCCCCTCTGCGGAATGATCCGCTGGCCATTCCCCGACTTCCTTCCCTTTTGTCTCATGGTCGCTGCGGCAAGTCATTGAATGTTAATAGCCGGTTGAAATGTATGACTGTTCTGGTCAGATAAAGCCGTGGACAAGCGTTATGAAGCGGGTTAAGTTGGTTTTTCACCCTATTTTCGGGTGAATGACGGAAAAATCCTTTTTTTCTACTGTCGACGGGGCTGAATTGGGCCGATCTGCATTCAGATAACAACAAGAAACGGATCGGGCCGTGCCGGGAAGCACGGCATCGTCGGCGGGATTCGCTAAACGGAGCAAAGCCTGGAGGGCTTTATCATGGAGATGTTATCAGGCGCCCAGATGGTGGTTAGAGCGCTGGAAGATCAGGGAGTTGAGCACGTCTTCGGCTACCCTGGTGGCTCAGTGCTCGACATCTATGACGCTCTCTTCGAAAACGGCAAGATGGAGCATGTCTTGGTGCGGCACGAGCAAGCCGCGGTTCACATGGCTGACGGTTACGCCCGTTCCACCGGCAAGGTGGGGACTGTGCTGGTAACGTCAGGCCCGGGAGCGACCAACTGCATTACCGGTATTGCCACCGCCTATATGGATTCCATTCCGCTGGTGATCCTCTCCGGCCAGGTGCCGACCAGCATGATCGGTGAGGATGCGTTCCAGGAGACCGACATGATCGGTATCTCCCGCCCGGTGGTGAAGCACAGCTTCCTGTGCAAGAAGGCGAGCGATATTCCCGAGGCCATCAAGAAGGCCTACTACATTGCCGCCAGCGGCCGCCCGGGGCCGGTGGTGGTGGATCTGCCCAAAGATGTGCAGAACCCGAAAGAGAAATTCCCCTACCAGTATCCCGAGACGGTCTCCCTGCGCTCCTACAACCCGACCAAGTCTGGCCATAAAGGGCAGATCAAGCGGGCAGCCAAGCTGCTGGTAGAAGCCCAGCGCCCGGTGATGTACGTGGGCGGTGGCGCCATCAACGCCAATGCGGACCATCTGGTGACCAAACTAGCGGAGCTGCTGAACCTGCCGGTGACCACCACCCTGATGGGGCTGGGGGCCTTCTCCGGCGTCCATCCGCAATTTATCGGCATGCTGGGGATGCACGGCACCTTCGAAGCCAACAAGACCATGCACAACGCGGATCTCATCTTCGCTGTCGGTGCCCGCTTCGATGACCGCGTCACCAACAACGTGGCCAAGTTCTGCCCCAATGCGACCGTGGTCCATATCGATATCGACCCCACCTCCATCTCCAAAACGGTGCAGGCCCATGTGCCCATCGTCGGCTCGGTGGAGACCGTTTTGGAGCAGATGCTGGAAGTGATCCGCGAGTGTGGCTTCGATAACGACAAGGAGGCGCTGGCGGACTGGTGGAGCCAGATCAACCAGTGGCGCTCCCGTCACTGTCTGGCCTACGAAAAGTCGGCTACCCAGATCAAGCCGCAACAGGTGATCGAGACCCTCTACAAGGTGACTCAGGGTCAGGCGTTTGTTGCCTCCGACGTGGGCCAGCACCAGATGTTTGCGGCCCTCTACTACCCGTTTGCCAAACCGCGCCAGTGGATCAACTCGGGGGGCCTCGGCACCATGGGCTTTGGTATTCCGGCAGCCATGGGGGCCCAGTTTGCCAACCCGGATGCGGTGGTCTGCTGCGTCACCGGCGACGGCTCGGTGCAGATGAACATTCAGGAGCTCTCCACCTGCATGCAGTACGGAGTGCCCATCAAGATCATCTCCATCAACAACCGTGCACTGGGCATGGTCAAGCAGTGGCAGAAGATGTTCTACGGCGGCCGTCACAGCCACTCCTACATGGAGTCCCTGCCGGACTTCGTCAAACTGGCGGAAGCCTACGGCCACGTCGGCATCGCGGTGAGCGATCCGGCCGAGCTGGAGAGCGCCATGGAGAAAGCCTTCGCCATGAAGGATCGGCTGGTGTTCATGGATATCTCGGTCGACCCGGATGAGCACGTCTATCCGATGCAGATCAAGTTTGGCGCCATGGATGAGATGTGGCTGAGCAAGACGGAGAGAACCTGATGAGACACATCATTTCAGTACTGCTGGAGAACGAATCCGGCGCCCTGAGCCGCGTGGTGGGTCTCTTCTCCCAGCGTGGCTACAACATCGAGACCCTGACGGTGGCGCCGACCGAGGATCCCACCCTGTCGCGCATGACCATAGTCACCATGGGTGACGAGCGGGTGCTGGAGCAGATCCAGAAGCAACTGCACAAGCTGGTGGATGTGCTCAAGGTGTGCGACCTGAGCGAAGGGGAGCATATCGAGCGGGAGATCGCGCTGGTCAAGGCGCGCGCCGCCGGTGGGGCCCGTGACGAGCTGAAACGGCTGGCAGATATCTTCCGCGGCCAGATCGTCGACGTTACCCCCGAGCAGTACACGGTACAGCTGGTGGGCACCAGCGAGAAGCTGGATGCCTTTATCAAGACCGCAGCCCAGACCAACGAGATCATCGAAGTGGTGCGCTCCGGCGTCTGCGGTATCTCCCGGGCGGATAAGGCGCTGCGGCCCTGATGGCTGGCGGGACAGCTGATGACGCGTCAGCTGCCGCAGAGTGAAAGTAAAGAGGGCTCTGCGGAGCCCTCTTTGTTTGGTTTTGCTTTACGAGGGGAGGGATGATGTTCGGTATTCATGATCTTGCACTGTTTATGGTCTCGGGGCTGCTGCTCAACATCATGCCGGGGCCGGATTCCCTGCTGGTTATGCTGCGCAGCGGCTCGCAAGGGTGGCGTGCCGGTTCAGTCGCGGCCCTTGGCATCGGCACAGGTGTCATGGTGCATGTGCTGGCGGCGGCGCTGGGTCTGTCGGCCCTGCTCAGTGCGTCGGCCGAGTTGTTTGCCCTCATCAAGCTGGCTGGCGCCATCTACCTCATCTATCTGGGGCTCTCTCTGCTGCGCCAGCAGGCAACAGGAGCAATGGAGAGGGGGGCTATTTTACCCGCCCTCTCCTATGGCCAGATTTACCGGCAAGGGGTACTGACCAATGTGCTCAACCCCAAGGTGGCGCTCTTTTTCCTTGCCTTTGTGCCCCAGTTCATTGCACCGGAGGCTCCCGACAAGGCGCTCGCTTTTATCCTGCTCGGTTGCATCTTCAATCTGGGCGGCATCATCTGGTGCCACCTGCTGGTCTTTACCACCGTCTATGCCAGCCACAGGGTTCGGTTGTCACAGCGTCTTGGTCGCTGGCTCAACCGGGGCATCGGCACTCTGTTTGTCGGACTCGGGATCAAGCTAGCTCTTTCAAGCCGCTAACTGGGTGCCAAGGGACGTTCAAGAAGGGAGCTGGCGCACAGGGGCGAGCCGAGAGAATGGCCCAAGCAGTTCGCCGTGGCAATGCAACAAAAGGGGTTTGCAACTGCAGGCCCCTTTTCGTTGGTTGTTTCATCCGCATAGAGGTGTTTGCCGTGGGCAGTTAGCGTGCCGGTTTCAGCGTGCGACTACGCAGCAGCAGGGGCAGTTGGTAGAGCACCAGGGCGCCGAGCACCAGTCCGGCTCCGGCCAGTTTGGCGCCGCCGAGGGGTTCGTTGTAGAAGAGGGTGCTCAGGAGCAGGGTCCAGACCGGTTCCAGCAGCATCATCAGGGCTGCGTGAGCGGTAGTCATCTTGCTCAGTGCATGGGTGAGCAGCCAGTAGCGCAATGTGGTGGCGATCAAGACGCTCGCCGCAAACCAGCCCCAGATGCCGTGGCTGACTCCAGCCTCGGGCCACTGCTCGGTCAGCAGGGAGAGCAGGGTGCCGAGCAGGCCGGTCATCGCCAGCTGGATACAGGTGAGCCAGGTCGGTGCAATGGATTGGGCGAAGTGGCGATGGACGGCAAGCTGGATGCCGAGGGTGGTGGCCGCCGCCAGAAACCAGAACAGCGAGAGCGACACGCCCCAGTGGGTACTGCTGGAGAGCAGCAGCAAACCGGCGATGGCGATGGGCAGGGTGAGCCAGTAGTGGCGGCTGGGCTTGGCCCGAAAGGCTCCCCATGCGGCCAGCGGGGCCATCAGGGTGGCGACGCTCATGATAAATGCGCCGCTGCCCAGCGCATCGCTCTGGCTGATGGCGGTGACCCACAGCAGCAGGCTGGCACCGAGCAATGTGCCGCAACCGGCAGCGCGCACCAGCTGGGCGCGGGTCGGCGGCGGTTCACGCAGCCAGGCGAGTGGGAGCAACAGCAGCGCCGCCAGCAGGAAGCGGCTGCCGATAAAGGCGGCAGGGGGCAGTTCGCGGATCGCCTCTTTCGAGAAGAGCCAGCCAGCGGCGGCCAGCAGGGTGACCAGTACCATCAGCAGCAGGGGAGTGCGGTTCATCGGGGTCGTCATGGTGAAATGGAGGGGAGAGCATAAAGGAAAGGCGCCAGGTATTGCTACCTGACGCCTTTCGCATCTGCCTTGAACCGCCGTCGCGGCTCGCGGCCAGCAATCAGTTCATGCCGTAACGCTTGAGCTTCTTGCGCAGGGTGCCACGGTTGATACCCATCATCACGGCAGCGCGAGTCTGGTTACCACGGGTGTACTGCATGATCACGTCCAGCATCGGCGCTTCGACTTCGGAGAGAACCATATCGTACAGATCAATCACTTCCTGACCGTTCAACTGGGCCAGGTAGTTACGCAGGGCCTGTTGCACAGAGTCACGCAGGGGGCGCTGGGTCGGCTCGGCAGCGTGATTGTGAGTAGTTGTTACCAATGCATCAGAAGTCAGGGTTTGTTCGAACATATTCGGTCGGCTCTTTAGTTATCTTGTTAACCTAATCCATCGAAATACGCTTCGAGTGCCTCAAGTTGCGCGTCTGCGCAATCCAGGGCATTGAAGTGCTTACGGAATTCTCGGCCCGTCTCTTCTTCATCCAGATACCAGCCCACGTGTTTACGGGCTATGCGCGCTCCCAGATATGCACCATAAAACCGGTGCAGGTTGGTTACATGCTCGTTCATCAGGGTGCGAACCTCTTCCCTCTCGGGAGGCGGCAGCTTGGTGCCCGTCTCAAGAAAATGACGGATTTCCCGGAAAATCCAGGGTCGTCCTTGCGCAGCTCGGCCGATCATCACGGCGTCTACACCGGTATAGTCGAGGACATACCGGGCTTTCTCCGGGCTGTTGATGTCACCATTGGCGACAACAGGAATCGATACGGCCTGCTTAATCGCCCTGATCGTGTCGTACTCCGCTTCGCCCTTGTAGAGGCATGCACGGGTACGACCATGCACGGCAAGGGCCGCGATACCGCAATCTTCGGCGATTCGGGCGATCTCCACGCCATTGCGGTTATCCGGATCCCATCCTGTGCGGATCTTCAAGGTGACAGGCACCTCCACTGCATCCACCACGGCCCGGCAAATTGCTTTGACCTGATCGGGGGCACGCAGCAGGGCAGAACCTGCCAACTTCTTATTCACTTTTTTTGCCGGACATCCCATGTTGATGTCGACGATCTGTGCGCCCTGCTCCACGTTGTAGCGGGCAGCAAACGCCATCATCTCGGGGTCGGCTCCGGCAATCTGGACCGATCGCAATCCGCCTTCTGCAGAGTGATCCATCCTCATCCGGGTTTTCTGGGTATCCCAGACATCCGGGTTGGCCAGCAGCATCTCGGAAACGGCCATGCCAGCCCCCAATCGCAAACAAAGTTCACGGAATGGTCGGTCAGTTACACCGGCCATGGGAGCCACAATCAAGGGAGTTTCAAGCGTGTGGGGACCTATCTGCATTCCACGGTTACCATCGGCTTAGGGCGGCGTATATTACGCATTTTTTAGGCAGGAGAAAAGGTTAGTATTTGAGCGTCAGCCATTTTTTTCTGAAAAAAACGTCGCGCCAAGGCTTGCAAATTCTGGAGTTATTGAAAAACGGCCAGATTGCCGGAGAGTGAGCGCTGTACCATTCGGGTCGGACGCCTGCATAATTGTCAGTCCACTTGCAGGCCCGCTTTGCGTTATGATAGCTGGCTTAAATCGAGCAAATGCTCCAAACATTTATGCAACAAAAGCGGATTGGGGATCTATGACGTCAAGGTTCATTAAATCACTCTGGCCGTGTCTGATGGGGGCCGTGCTGGGGTCGGCGCAGGCGCAAACCATCAGTTTTGGCGAAGCCTGGACCCGGGTCATCCAGCAGGATGAAGGGCTGGCTGCCGAGCAGGCCGGGGTCGATCGGGCCAAGCAGCTGCGCGAGGCGGCCAAGGATATGTATCTGCCCAAGGTGGATCTGGGGGCCAGCTATACCCATCTTGATCAGCCGATTGAACTTGATGCCCTCGATCTCAATCCGCTGGCCAAGCAGAAAGATCTGATCCTGGCACTCGGCAGCCTGTTCGGGGTCGGAGCCAACGCATTTGTCACCCCCCTGACCAAACAGAATGTGGTGACCAGCTCGGTCAAGATGCTCTGGCCGCTGTTTGCCGGTGGTCGCATCGATGCGGCGCAGGATATCCGCCAGGCGCAGGTGAGCGAGGCGCAACAGCTGCTGGTGCTCAAGGAGCAGTCCACTTTCGAGAGCCTCTCCCAGACCTATTTCGGCGTGGTGCTGGCTGCTCAGGTGGTGCAGACCAAACAGGAGATCGAAGAGGGGCTGGCCCACCATCTGGATCATGCCAAGAAGCTAGAAGCGCAGGGCCAGATAGCCAGGGTGGAGCGTCTCTCCGCCCAGTCGGCCTATGACAGAGCGCGCATCGATACCCAGAAGGCGCGCCGCAGCCTCGAGATCGCCGAACTGGCCCTCGGCCGCATGCTGAAGTTGCCAAATGCCCAGCCGGGCAGCGGCCTGTTCGTCAACAAGGAGCTGCCGCGCCTCGAGGGGTTGGTGAGCCAGACCCTGGAGGTGCACCCCGGTCTCAAGCTGCTCATTGCCAAGAAGGAGCAGGCCAAGGGGATGATCCGGGTCGAGCAGGGCAAATATGCCCCCGAGGTGTTCCTGTTCGGCAACTACAACCTCTATGAAGATGATTCGCTCGCCTCCAAGACCGCGCCGGACTGGCTGGTGGGGGTGGGTGTCAGCATGCCGCTGGTGAGTCGCGATGGCCGTTCCGAGACGGTGCAGGCAGCCAAGAGCGCCGAGCTGCAGGTCAATCTGCTGCAGGCCAAGACTCGCGATGATCTGAAGCTGCTGGTGGAGAAGACCTGGCGCGAAGCAGCGCAGGGGCTGGAGGAGTATCAATCCCTCTCTTCCACCCAGGCGTTGGCAGAGGAGAACGTGCTACTGCGGGACAAGGCCTTCGGGCAGGGACTCTCTACCTCCCTTGATGTGGTGGATGCCCAGAACCAGCTGGCGGGGGTGAAGACTCAGCGCGCGGCGGCGGCCTATCAATATGTAGTGTCGCTGGCCCGCCTGCTGGCGCTCTCCGGCCAGATGAACAGTTTCAATCAATATCAGCACGGTCAGGTGATCGAGGTGAACTCATGATCGCACTCCAGTCCGTGCCTTTTTCTATCTCTGTTTCGACCGCCAAGGGTCGCCCGTTTGTCGAGGTGAAGTGATGAGCCATCCCCCCATCAAAAAGAAGATGAGCCAGGGTAAACCGCTGTTGTTGCCGCTGGTGCTGGTGATCCTGGTGGTCTGGCTCGGCTGGCGCTTCTGGCTCGCCTATCAGCCCGAGCCGGTGCATCTGCAAGGGCAGATTGAAGCGCAGCAATATTCGGTCTCCTCCAAGGTGCCGGGCCGCATCGACGAGGTGCTGGTTAAAAAGGGCGATCAGCTGACCAAGGATCAGCTGGTCTTTACCCTGGCGAGCCCCGAGATCGAAGCCAAGCTGAGCCAGGCCAAGGCCGGTGAGGCCGCAGCGGGTGCGCTGGCGCAAGAGGCGGAGAAGGGGGCCCGTGCCCAACAGATCGCCGCTGCCAAGGATCAGTGGCAAAAAGCCAAGGCTGCCGCCCAGCTGCGTGGCAAGACCTATGAGCGGGTTGCCAGCCTGCACCGCGACGGCGTAATGCCGCTGCAAAAACGCGATGAGGCCTGGACCGCATGGCAAGCCGCCCGCTACAGCGAAGGGATGGCGTGGCAGCAGTACCAGATGGCGCTGGAAGGGGCGCGGGAAGAGACCAAGATCGCCGCCCGCGAGAAGGCCAAAATGGCGGCGGGTTCCGTGGCTGAGGTAGAGGCCTATCTGGCCGACACCCGCATCACCAGTCCCCACAATGGTGAAGTGAGTCAGGTGCTGCTGCGTAGCGGCGAGCTGGCGCCGCAAGGCTTCCCTGTGGTGACGCTGCTCGACATGAGCGATGCCTGGGCCCAGTTCCACATCCGTGAAGATCTGTTGCCCCGTTTCACCGTGGATACCGAGTTTGATGCCCGCATCCCGGGCCTTGGCGACCAGATGGTGCGCTTCAAGGTGACCCATGTGGCCGTGATGGGGGATTTCGCCACCTGGCGTGCCACCGATACCCGTCAGGGCTTCGATATGAAGAGCTTCCAGGTGGAGGCTCGCCCGCTGCAACCGGTTGAGGGGCTGCGGGTTGGCATGAGTGTGCTGGTTGAACTCTGATGGGACGTGAATTTCGGCTGCTGTGGCAGGATCCGTTCAGCCGTGCCCTGATGAGCTGGGTACCGCTGCTGCTGATGGGGATCCTCTGCTGGATCTTCTCGGCAGGGCTGGCCCGCGACCTCAAGGTGGGGCTGGTGGATCTCGACCGAAGCGTACTGTCGCGCCAGCTCGCCTTCTCGCTGGATGGCTCGGCCGGGCTCAAGGTGGCCAATCAGTTTGACTCCATCGATGCCGGTGCCCACGCCCTGCGCGGTGGCGACATCTATGCGCTGGTGGTGATCCCCAACCATCTGGAGCGGGATGCCCGCCGGGGTACCCAGCCGCAGGTGACAGTGTTCAACAACGGCCAGTTCATCCTGATCGCCAAGCTGGTCAACTCGGCGCTGGCGCAGGTGGTAGGCACCCTTAACGGTCAGGTCGGTGTGCTGGAGGCGATGGCCGAGGGCAAGGCACTGCCCGGCGCGCTCGGGCAGTCGGTGCCTATCAGCAGTCAGGTCACTGCGCTCTATAACCTCAACTCCAGCTATGCCCAATTTCTGCTGAGCGCCATTCTGCCCGCGGTGTGGCAGATCCTGGTGGTGCTGTTCGGCCTCAATGCGCTGGCCCGTACCGATCGGCTGGGGCTGGACTGGACCACTCGCGGTGTCTGGTTTGGTCTCTGGCGCACCCTGCTGCCCCACGTGCTGATTGGCTGGGGCTGGGGGATAGTCTGGACGCTGCTGCTGTTCAAGGGCTTCTCCTACCCCATGCACGGCAGCTGGCTGGTGCTGGTGGTGGGTCTGGGGCTCGCCTCGGGCGCCTGCGTCACCATGGGAGCCTTCTTTTACGGCATCATCCGGGATCCGGCCCGTGCCCTGTCGCTGGCGGGGGCTTACACTGCGCCCGGTTTTGCCTTTATGGGCGTCACCTTTCCGGTGAGCGCCATGGGGGATTTCGCCCGCTTCTGGCGCAGCCTGTTGCCGGTCTCTCATTATGTCGAGCTGCAGATTGGTCAGAGCAACTACGGTCTGCCAGTCGCATCGGCGTTGCCGCAACTGGGGGCGCTGCTGTTGTTCCTGCTCCCCCTACTGCTGGTGGTACGTCGTTACAAGCAGCAGGCCGAGCTGGCCCGTCAATCAGCCGCAGTGGCGAGCGCCGAAAAGGAGCCTGAGTGATGCTGGGATTTGTCGATCTGTTGCGCCTCGAACTGCGCACCCTGCTGGCGGATCGCGCCATCATGCTGACCCTGTTTGGCGGGGTGATCTTCTACTCGTTTCTCTATCCCCAGCCCTATCTGCATCAGCTGCCGCGGGAAGAGGCGGTGGTGGTGGTCAACGACGATGACAGTCAGCTGTCCCGTCAGCTGGAGTTTATGGCCGATGCCACGCCGCAGGTAAAGCTGGTGGCGCGAGCCAATTCGCTGGCCGAGGCGCGCCAGCTGATGATGGCCGGGGAGGCGAGCGGGATCCTGCACATCCCCAACCACTTCTATCGGGATCTGATGCAGGGCAAGAGCGTCACCCTGAGTTATGCCGGTGATGCCTCCTACTTTCTGGTCTACGGCACCATTGCCGAAGGGCTGGCGCAGGCCGGTGGCACTCTCGCCGCGCAGGTGAAGGTGGCGCGGCTGTTGAGTCACGGTGAGGCGCTGCCACAAGCGGCCATGGGCTGGAATGCGGTGGCCCTCAACGTGGTACCGGTGTTCAACCCCACCATGGGCTATGTGAATTACGTGGTGCCGGCGGTGTTCGTGCTGATCCTCCATCAGGTGTTGCTGATGGGGGCGGGGATCCTGGGGGCGACCCAGAACCAGCGCAGTTGCCGCGGCGAGCATGGTTACTGGCAAAGCGCGCCGGTGTTGCCGCTGCTGCTGGCCAGAACCCTGGTGCTGGCTGGGTTGTTCCTGCTGCCGGTGAGCTACTTCCTCGGCTTCTGTTTCGATCACTACAATATCGCTCGTCATGCAGATCCGGTGCAGCTTTGGCTGTTTGCCCTGCCGTTCCTGCTGGCGACCTGCTGGTTCGGGATTGTGCTGGGGGCGATCTTTACCCGGCGGGATCTGCCCACTCAGGTGGTACTCATATCCTCCCTGCCGCTGGTCTTTCTGGCGGGCTTTATCTGGCCGCTCGAGCTGATCCCTACGCCTCTCAACTGGCTGGCTCAGTGGGTGCCCACTATCCCCGCCATCGAGGGTTTTCTGCGCCTTAACCAGATGGGGGCCGACTTTGCGCAGGTCTCCCGCTACTGGTGGCAGCTGTGGGGTCTGGCGCTGCTTTACGGTGTGCTGGCCTGCCTGTTGCTGCGTTGGCGGCAGCAGTCACTGCCGGTGGCCAGTCAGCCGGTCGTAAAGAGTGAGACGACCGCCGGTTAAGTGGGATGGTGCAAGCGCCCGTGAGATGGTGTGTGCGGTAAAGCGAAAACGGTCAGCCCTTGGGCTGACCGTTTTGTTATGTGGTGGGTATGAGCGATTTTACTGCTGCTTTAGCCGCGCTGGAGCGTGGGATCCCCGATGGCGTAGATCTGCCCCACCGCTGTCTCATCCGCCAGCAGGCGCAGCCCTTGGGCGGCCACATCGGCGCGGCGCACCAGTCCGTGTACCTCCTTGCCCTGACTCAGCTCGGCGCGGCCGGTGGCGTCGCCATCCTGCAGGCCCGCCGGGCGCAGAATGGTCCACACGAGGGAGCTGGTCTGCAGCCAGCTCTCCGCCAGACTCTTGAGACGTACCTCGTGACCGAAGGCGGCGCGTGCCCGCTCCGGCAGATACTGCCAGCTGTCACCACAGCCGAGGGAGGTGACCAGCAGCAGCCGTTTCAGGCCTGCCTGCTCCATGGCATCGATCACATGACGGTTGCCCTGATAGTCCACCGGCGTCGTCTGACGGAAGCTGCCGAGGGTAGAGACAACGTGGGCATCTTGCCCCGCTAGGGCGCACGCCTGCTGCACCGCAGCCGGATCCAGCGCATCCCCCTCGATCACTTCGACCCCCAGCGCATCTAGTTCTGTGGCCATCTCGGGGCTGCGCACCAGCGCAACGACCCGGTGACCCATGTTCAGGGCGTGGTGAGTAAAGGCGCGGCCCAGCCCGCGGCTGGCTCCGAAAATCAGTGTGGTTGGCATAGCTGAGCTCCCTTGGCAAAAGGGGCTAGCCTAGTGGCTTGTTCGCTTGCTGTAAATGAGAGTTGTTTCTATTTGTGAGCTGGCAGGGAGGAGAGAGTGCGAGCCTCCAGCGACTCGCACTCTTTGAGAGGGATCAGCCGTTGTAGTTGCCGATGCTGGGGCGACGGCTTGGGCCGCTCAGGTGGATATCCACCGGATTGAACGCCTTGATCGCCTCATAGCTGAAATCACCGATCGCCTGATGCAGGCTCTGGGGTGTGTGGTTGGTGATGATGATGACGCTCTTTGACAGGTTGCGACGGCGGCGCAGCAGGTGGCCGAGGAAGCTGGACTGGCTCTCCGCCATTTTGGCGCGGTTGGCCGATACCTCGTCGATGATCAGCAGATCCACCTCTTCCAGTGCGCGGCGGTACTGGTTGCGCTCATCCTGGTCGGGGATGACGTTGAAGAACAGCCGATCGACGATGGAGGCCCACTGCTGGAAGATCACCGATTTCTGGTGACGGGCGATCAGCTCATGCGCCACCGCTCCCGCCAGCGTTGACTTGCCGGTGCCGTAGTCGCCGTAGATCAGCATGCAGCCGCCACCGCTCTTCTCCCAGTGCTCGAAGCCGCTGATAAAGTAACGGGCTGTTTCGATGGGGTATTGCAGCGCCGGGTCACCGGCATCCATCTTGTCAAATACCCAGTCGGGGTTGAGGTCGGCCTGGGCGATCAGCTTCTGGATCCGCTCCTGACGGGCCGCTTTCTGCAGCTCGCGCACCTCGGCGTTGGCCTTGGCGTCATACTCCTTGCGCAGAGTCTCGTAGTCATACTGACTGCCGCCGGTCTCTTGTTGCAGGCGACGAATGCGCTCCAGCAGGCCACCCACATGGCGACTCAATTCCGGGTCGTGAATGCGGTGATCCTGCTTGGCCTTGGCGATCTTCTGGCGCTTGGCTTCGATCTCTTCCAGCTCCTGGCGCAGGGGATCTTGCGGGTCAGTCATGGAATGCTCCTTCTGCTCGATCAGGGATGGGTAGACAAGGGGTTGATTCTGCCTGCAGGCGGGGGCCGCTATCAATCATTATCCGACTCCTGCTGCGCTGCGGGTTCTTGCGTCTGCTGTTGGGCCAGTCGCTTGGCCTCTTCAATCATCTGTTGGGCCCGTTTGCTGGGGCCCGACTCTGGCGGGGCCGGCGTCACCTGCTGGTAGCCCTGCACCTCCATCGGTTTGCGACGGGTATAGCGGCGGGTCTTGAGGGCGCGAATGAACTTGAGCATCCATTGATGCTGGGAGTCGAACACCTCGGGGCGCCCCAGCCAGTAGGCGATAAATTCTCCCAGATCCTCTTCGTTATAGCTGGCATCGATCACCCCGCACAGATGGGCGAGGGCGGGCAGCTCTTCGTCCGGGCGCCATTGCAGATGCATCTGGAAGGGGCGTTCCGGCAGCGGGCTGCGCAATTTCTGGGTCAGTAGCGGCAACCGGAACGGGCACTGATGGTAGTGCTCACTCTCTGGCTGGGCCTCGATTTGCAGCAGGCCCGCCTCCATCAGTTCATCGAACAGCTCGGTGAGCTGGCGGGCATTGACCTGAAACGAGAAGCCGCAGGGATCACCCGGATCGGCCACCGCCAGCGCCCGACCCAGCTCGGGATAGTTGAGCCTGGCCGCCTGATTTTCCAGCACCAGTCGGCGCAGCTGCAGGGTATAGAGACTGCGAGCCGGATGGGACAATCTGGGGTGGGCAAGGGCGCTGTATTCGGCTGGGGTCATGGTCTTCTTCACGAGCTGGAGTGGGGGCATTATCCCTTATGGCGCCCACTTGCACAATTCGCATGGGGTTGCGACATAACGAGGAGATACGGCACTGCTATGTGGTTGTTAATAGAGCTATCTGTATTTCAGAATCTGACCAAGGTCTATTTTTGACACATCGTTTCCGCGGATACCGGACTTTTGAACTAGTCTTAATACCTAAATAACCAATTGACTAATAAGAGCTTTATCAAGATGTTAAGAGCCGGGCTACGGATCCTGATGGTGGAGGACGAAGCTGTTTTTCGCCACTCGTTAGTGAGTTACCTCGCACGGGACGGGGCAACGGTGTTTCAGGCCGAAGATGGTATTGAGGGGCTATCGGCGGCGGCCCTCTACCATCCCGATGTAGTGTTGTGCGATCTCAATATGCCCAATATGAATGGCCACGAGGTGATCGCCTGCCTCTCTGCGCGCTATCCCCATATTCCGGTTATCGTTATTTCGGCCCAGAGCACCATGGAGGCGGTTGCCAGCGCCTTGCGTGCCGGTGCGCGGGACTATCTGCTCAAACCCCTCGAGGATTACGCGCTGGTCGAGCGCAGTATCGAACAGTGTCTCAACGGCAGCGCCAACCGGGCGCAGCAGCTTGAGCTGATGGATCACATCGACTATTTCAGTGCCCACGACAAGGCGGCCAGCCGCCTGCTGGCGGGGCTCAAGCCGCCGGGCTTGCAGGAGTGGGGCCCCTGGCAGGTTACGTTCAAGGGGCTGGGTCAGTTGTTTATTCCCGATACCTTCAAGGTGGAAGACAAGCTGCTGGTGCTGGTGATGGAGCTGCCGATCATGGGGACGGATGCGGCATTTTGTGGGGCACTGGTGCGCTCCTTGATGAACGTCCCCTATCGCCAGTTTCAGCAGAACGAGAGCCGGTTGCTGAGCCAGCCGCACCGGTTGCTCGACTACCTCAACCATCAGTTGATGGCGTCCGGGCTTCGCCACTCTTTTGCCATGGCGGCGCTGCTGTTTGATCTGCATGATGGGTTGGTGTTTGCCAACGCAGGGCTCACCTCTCCCCACTGGCTGATGCGCTCCGGCGGGCTACCCCTTGGTCTGATGCGCAGCAGCCACTACGCCCTGCACAAACGTAGCTGGCATGAACCGTTCGCCCTGCAGTTTCGCAGCGACAGCGGCGGCTCGCTGGATGTGCAGGTTCGTCATCACTGATGCCGCCTGATAAACAGGCCAAAACAAACAGGGCGCCGATGGGCGCCCTGTTTGTTGTTTACAATCCTGACCGTTTAGACGGTGGCGGATTGCAGTTTCTTCTCTTGAACTTGCGGCTCTTTGGCCGGGCCTTCGGCACCGTGCATCCAGTAGACCAGGCGGTTGGCCATGGTCAGCAGGATCAGGGCGCTCAGTATCGCAGCCAAGGCGATGCCACCGAAGATGGCGATCGGACCGGCTTCACCCACGAAGGAGCCGATAAAGCCCGCAGCGTAGTTGGCCAGGGCAACGAAGCCAAACCAGGCGCCCATCATCAGGGAAGCCAGACGCAGCGGAGCTAGCTTGGTCACCATGGAGAGGCCGATCGGGGAGAGGCAGAGCTCGCCCAAGGTGTGGAACAGGTAAGCACCTACCAGCCAGAACATGGAGGTCTTGACGGTGTTGTCACCACCCTGCTGCAGCACGGCACCGACCATGAACAGGAAGCCGATAGCCAGGAACAGCAGACCCATGGCGAATTTCACCGGAGAGTTCGGCTCTTTCTTGCCGAGCTTGATCCAGATGGCCGCAACGACCGGTGCCAGGGTGATAATGAAGAAGGGGTTCAGGGACTGGAACCAGGCGGTCGGCACTTCGAAGCTGCCGATCATGCGGTCGGTATACTCCTGGGTGTAGAGGTTCATCAGACCACCGGCCTGCTCGAAACCGGCCCAGAAGATGATGGTGAACAGACCCAGTACCAGAATAACCTTGATGCGATCCACTTCCTGCTTGGTCAGCGGTGCTTTCTGCTCGGTAGTACGCAGGGCGGCTGCGCGCTGGGCGGCAGTGACGCGACCGATGTCACCCAGGAAACGCTGGGCCATGGTGGCCTGGATCACCAGAGAGAGCAGCATACCGATACCGGCGCCGACGAAGGCAGCTTGCCAGCCGTAGGCCGTAGCGGCAGCACCACAGATCACGCCTGCCAGCAGGGAACCCAGGTTGATACCCATGTAGAAGATGGTGAAAGCACCATCACGGCGGTGATCGCCCTCTTCATAGAGGTCACCCACCATGGTGGAGATGTTCGGCTTGAACAGGCCATTACCCACGATCAGCAACGCGAGGCCCGTGTAGAACATGGTGTTGACCATATCCGGGAACATAGCGTGGGGCAGTGCCAGGGTGAACTGACCTGCGGCCATCAGCACGGCACCGATCAGGATGGCGCGACGTTGACCCAGGAAGGTGTCAGCCAGCCAGCCGCCGATCAGCGGAGTGATATAAACCAGACCGGTATAGATACCGTAGAGTTTGAGGGCATCTGCCTGACTCCAGCCCAGACCGCCGTTGGCAGTCAGGTCGGTCAGATAGAGCACCAGTACGGCACGCATGCCGTAATAGGAGAATCTCTCCCACAGTTCGGTACTAAAGAGCAAAAAAAGCCCTTTAGGGTGACCTAAAAAGGTCCCTTTTGACGGGTTATTCATTGGAACTTCCACCTGTGTCTTATATTTTTTTGAGTTTTTTATGCAAGGGCGAGAAACACGCCTCAATCCTTATAGAGCATGTGTGAATAAATTACAACATTATGATTTGCTGAGAGTTTATTTACTCTTGATTGATTTTTTGTTGCAAAAATGAAAAAGGGGCATCATTTGATGCCCCTTAAATACGTCTATAAAAAACAGATTTATCAGCGATTACAACTGCTTGACGAACTGCTTCAGCCAGCCGATGAATTCACCATTCAGCTCGTGATGGCGCACACCATATTCCACATTGGCTTTCATGTAGCCCAGCTTGCTGCCGCAATCGTGGCTCTTGCCCTTCATGAAGTAGGCGTTGACCTGCTCCTGCTCCATCAGCATGGCGATGGCATCGGTCAGCTGTATCTCGTCACCGGCACCGGCCGGGGTCTTCTCCAGCAGCGGCCAGATATTGGAGGAGAGGACGTAACGACCCACCACCGCCAGATTGGAGGGGGCTTCGTCACGGGGCGGCTTCTCGACAATGGCCTGCATCGGCAGGGACATCCCCTCGCTCAGGGCCTCGCCCTTGATGTCGGCGATGCCGTACTTGTCCACTTCGCTCTCGGGAACCGCTTCCACCATGATCTGGCTGATCTGGTTCTCTTCGAACATGTGCACCATCTCGGCCAGGTTGTCTTTTTTCGGGTCGCTGGCCACTTCATCAATCAGTACATCCGGCAGCAGCACGGCGAAGGGGTTGTCACCGATCAGCGGGCGGGCACACAACACCGCGTGGCCCAGACCTTTGGCCTCCCCCTGACGGACGTGCATGATGGTGACGTCTTTCGGGCAGATCTGTTGCACCTCTTCCAGCAGCTGACGCTTGACCCGCTTCTCGAGGGTAGCTTCCAGTTCGAAACTCTTGTCGAAGTGGTTTTCGATGGAGTTCTTGCTTGAGTGGGTGACCAGCACGATCTCTTTGATACCGGCGGCGATGGCTTCGCGCACTACGTACTGGATCAGCGGTTTGTCGACCACCGGCAGCATCTCTTTCGGGATAGCCTTGGTGGCTGGCAGCATACGGGTACCCAAACCGGCTACCGGGAGCACGGCCTTGCGAACTGTCAGAGGAGTCTTTTTCATGGAAAACTATCCAGCGGGATTAAAGTGCGGCCATGATACTCCAAGAAAAATGGGGCAGCCACAGGCTGCCCCATTTGCATATGCAGTGCTCGGACGTTATTTGACGATGATCATGTCACGGTTGGCTTCCAGCGTGGCTGGGCCAATGCCATTGACATCTGCCAGCTGATCGACCGAGGTGAACTTTCCCTGTTTTTCCCGATAGTCGACGATGGCCTGTGCCTTCTTGTCGCCAATCCCTTTCAGGCTGGTGAGTTCGGCAAGGGTGGCCGTATTGATATTCAGCTTGCCGGACTCCTTGGCGACCGCGGTCGTGGTTGTTTGCTTGGGCGTTGCCTTATCTGCGGCCAGCACGGGTTGGCTGAACAGGGGCAAGCAGGCCAGCAGCATGATTGCAGAGAACTTCTTCATCAGCATTTCCATTCCTCCATGATGTTGGATTTTGCCGAGTGGGCACTTTGAGAAATAGCGTATCGAACGGGTCTTTTTCACTGCTATTTCTAACAGGTCAAATTCTCATGCCGATGGTGGCGGATTTGCTATAAGCGCTTAGCCATGAATGCCGCCGTATAGCCAACCTTATGATCTGGAATGTATTTCAGATGCATCTTTGATTTGACGAGCAGACTTCCCCGAGATGCTCTGCTCAAACCGTTGTGGAGGTGCCGGATGGAATTATTCTGCTCCACAAAGTGCGGATGGCATGTTTCACTGGTCTTCAAAGAGAGAACCAATAAAAAAGGCTGCTCACCTGGGGTGAGCAGCCTTTGTGATCGGTTTTTTCAGGCGGATGCTGATTAGGCTTGTTCGTCAGCCTGTGCAGCCTGGATACCGGTCAGGGCGATGGTGTAGACGATGTCGTCAACCAGGGCGCCACGGGAGAGGTCGTTGACCGGCTTGCGCATGCCTTGCAGCATCGGGCCGATGGAGACCAGGTCAGCGGAACGCTGTACCGCCTTGTAGGTGGTGTTACCTGTGTTCAGGTCAGGGAAGACGAACACAGTAGCTTTACCGGCAACCGGTGAGTTCGGTGCCTTGGACTTGGCCACGTTCTCCATGATGGCCGCGTCGTACTGCAGCGGGCCGTCGATGATGAGATCGGGGCGCTTGGCCTTGGCCAGCTCGGTCGCTTCACGCACTTTCTCTACATCGGCACCGGCGCCAGAGGTACCGGTAGAGTAGGAGATCATGGCTACGCGCGGCTCGATGCCGAACGCGGCAGCAGAGTCGGCGGACTGGATGGCGATTTCGGCCAGCTGCTCGGCAGTCGGATCCGGGTTGATCGCGCAGTCACCGTAGACCAGCACCTGGTCAGGCAGCAGCATGAAGAAGATGGAGGAGATCAGGGAAGAGCCCGGAGCGGTCTTGATGATCTGCATCGGCGGACGGATGGTGTTGGCAGTGGTGTGCACCGCGCCGGATACCAGGCCGTCAACTTCATTGCGCTCCAGCATCATGGTACCCAGTACCACGTTGTCTTCCAGTTGCTCGCGAGCAACCACTTCGGTCATGCCCTTGTTCTTGCGCAGCTCGACCAGACGCGGCACATAGCGTTCGCGCACAACGGCCGGATCGATGATTTCGACGCGATCGGTCAGAACAACACCCTGCTGTTCGGCAACGCGACGGATCTCTTCCGGGTTACCCAGCAGCACCGGACGGGCAATGCCACGCTCGGCACAGATGGCGGCAGCCTTGATGGTGCGCGGCTCGTCGCCTTCCGGCAGCACGACACGCTTGTTGGCCTGACGGGCCAGCTCGGTCAGCTGATAACGGAATGCCGGCGGGCTCAGACGACGGGAACGGGTAGAGCTGACGGTCAGCGACTCGATCCAGTGCTTGTCGATGTGGCCAGCCACATAGTCCTGCACCAGCTCGATACGCTCGCGGTCATCTTCCGGAATATCGACGTTGAAGTTCTGCAGGCTGACGGCGGTCTGCCAGGTGTTGGTACCGGTCATCATGATCGGCAGGCCGGTGGCCATGGCCTGTTGGCACAGCGCCATTACCTGCGGCTCCGGATGGTAGTTACCGGTCAGCAGCAGGGCGCCCAGCTTGACGCCGTTCATGGCGGAGAGGCAGGCAGAGACGATGACGTCAGAGCGGTCGCCGGAGGTGACCAGCAGGCTGCCCGGACGGAAGTGCTCGACCATGTTGTGGATGGAGCGGGCACAGAAGGTCACGGTCTGCAGGCGGCGGCTGTCCAGCTCGCCCTTGTGCAGGATCTTGGCGGCCAGATGCTTGGCGAGATCCTTGGCGCGCGGGGCGATCAGCTGGGTGTTCCAGGGGATGCAACCCAGGATGCGCAGGGGGCTCTTGCCGAACACTTGCAGCACTTCCAGGTTGTGAGCCGCGTCAGAAGCGTGGTGATGGGCTTCGAACATCTCGGTCAGGTCAGGGCGGGTTACGCCATGCTCGTCAACCGGCGCGCCCACCTTGTTGATCACGCAACCAACAATGCGGGGGTTGTTGACACCACCGAAGTTGGAGCAGGCCAGCTCGATGCGCTCTTTCAGCTTCTGGCTGGAGTCATGGCCCGGATGGGTCACGAATACCATGTCGGCATCCAGAGCTTTAGCGACGTCGTAGTTCAGCTTGTTGGCAAAGGGCTGCTTGTCGGTCGGCACCATACCTTCGACAACCAGCACTTCGGCACCACTGGATTTCACGTGCTCTTCGAAGCGGGCAACAATCTCTTCCAGCAGGATGTCGGTGTTGCTGGAGCTGATCATGTTCTCGGCGTAGGAGAGGGTGAAGGGCTCGGGCGGATTGATGTTGGCAGCAGCGCGGATAACGGCGGTTGAGCGCTCGGCACCGGTTTCACCCGGACGCGGCTGGGCAACCGGTTTGAAGAAGCTGACATTGACACCGTGACGTTCCATGGCGCGAACAACGCCCAGACTCACGGAAGTTACGCCGACACCAGTGCCGACCGGGATAAGCATAATAGTGCGTGCCACTTTATACCCCTTGTTCATTTTTTGGGATCAGGAAAAGGCCGCCCTGTGGGCGGCCTCGAGTTACTGCGTCAATTAAGCGCCGACCAGTTCCAGCGCGTCGTGGGCGATAACCCACTCTTCGTTGGTCGGGATAACCAGGGCCTTGGTAGAACCAGCCTTGGTGATCTCGCCACCCTTGCCGAAACGAGCCTTCAGGTTGGCGTCGTGATCAACGTCAAAGCCCAGCAGACCCAGCTTGTTCAGGGTGATTTCACGGATCGGGGCGGAGTTTTCACCGATACCACCGGTGAAAACAACGGCGTCCAGACGACCGTCCATGGCGGCAGCGTAGGCGCCGATGTACTTGGCCAGGCGATAGCAGTACACGTCCATAGCACGCTTGGCTTCTTCTTTGCTGTCGTAGTTGTCTTCAACGAAACGGCAGTCGGAGGTCACTTCAGTCAGACCCTGCAGGCCGGACTCTTTGGTCAGCATGGTGTTGATATCGGCCACGCTCATGCCCAGCTTGTCGTGCAGGAAGAAGATGATGGCCGGGTCCAGATCGCCGGAGCGGGTACCCATCACCAGACCTTCCAGCGGAGTCAGACCCATAGAGGTATCAACGGATTTGCCGTTCTTGATGGCGCAGACGGAACCGCCGTTGCCCAGGTGGCAGTTGATGATGTTCAGCTCTTCAACCGGCTTGTTCAGCTGCTTGGCTGCTTCCAGGCTGATGTAGTAGTGGCTGGTGCCGTGAGCGCCGTAGCGACGGATGCCGTTCTCTTTGTAGAGTTTGTACGGCAGAGCGTACAGGAAGGCTTCTTCCGGCATGGACTGGTGGAACGCGGTATCGAATACGGCCACGTTCTTGTCAGCCAGCGCCGGGAATACGCGGCGGGCTTCACGGATACCGATCAGGTGAGCCGGGTTGTGCAGCGGCGCGTACGGAACGGCGGCTTCGATGCCGGCGATCACGTCGTCACAGATAACGACGGAAGAGGTGAAGCGCTCACCGCCGTGAACAACACGGTGACCGATGGCGATCAGGTTCTTGGACAGTTCCGGGTTGAGCGGCAGGATCTTGTTGACGATGAAGTCCAGCGCTTCCTGGTGAGCGGCACCCGCGCCCAGATCGGCACTGCCTTTCTCGCCATTCAGTTTCCACTTGATGCGGGCGTCGTCGAGGTTGAAGCACTCGGCCAGGCCGGACAGCAGGTCATCACCGGTGGTTGCGTCAATGACGGCAAACTTCAGGGAAGAGCTGCCACAGTTAAGAACAAGAACCAGCTTACTCATGAATAAATCCTATCGCAGATTGGGTTGTGTAGGCGGATGCGTTGGACGCGGTGCGGCCAAAAACTTTCAACTTATCCTTATGAGGGTTGGCAATCTGTTGCTTGCCCCTTGTATAGTGATACAAGACCCGAAATCCAGACGTCCCTGACAGGTCAATAGCAAGAAGCTTTTGACGCAAAAATGGGCGTACAAAGGATAACCCGATTGTTGAAAAATAACAAAGTCATCCTCAACCTTTGTTACTTTGCATCAAATTTTGTCGAGGTTTTGCCGTTAGTACGTTCAAAAAGCGCTCGGAGGTAGTATGAGCATGAACATTTTTGGAACTAAGTTACAGCAAGGCCGCCATTATATGACGCTTTGGCCGCGCCGTCCCGAGCTCAATTCGATGTTTCCTGAAAATCGGGTGATCAAGGCGACCGAGTTCGCCCTCAAGGTGATCCCCGCGCTGGCGGTGCTGAGCGTGATGCTGCAGTTCCAGTTTGGTGAGCTGCACTACTGGCCTTCCGTCATCACCTCCGTGCTGTTTCTGCTCAGCTTGCCGCTGCAGGGTTACTACTGGCTCGGCCAGCGTGCCGATACCCGCTTGCCCCCGTCGCTGGCGAGCTGGTATCGGGAGATCAACGGCAAGATGAACGAGCAGGGCGGCCGCCGTCAGCTGGTGTCACAGCCGCGCTATGAAGAGCTGGCCGATACCCTCAAGGCTGCGTTTCAGCAGCTCGATAAATCGTTTCTCTACGAATAACCCGATTCAGATGCAAAAAGGCGCCACTGGCGCCTTTTTTGTTGTCTGGTGGTCTGCCATCAGGCAGCCAGCACTTTGCGGATCTCCTGGATGGAGAGCTTGTACTGACGGGGGCACTGACGCCACACCTGCAGCATCCGCTGATACTTGTCGCGCATGGCGATGTCGCTGGAGAGCTCATCGCACGGGCACTTGAGCTCGGGGAAGCGCTTGTCCACCTCCAGCAGGAAGCAGACGTAGTCGGCCAGCTCACGCTCCTGGCTGCGGCTGTAGCCGTTGAACTCCAGCCGACTGGCGTTGAACTCGCCCTGATCGGCGGCATCCAGATTGCCCCATGAGATGGCCAGCGCGTGGTGCAGCTCGAGGGTGTCGATCACCTCCTGGCAGGTCGCCAGATCCAGATGGCCGAAGCTCTTCTCCAGCTCGAGGATCTGCAGGCAGTAGCCGCGCTCGATGATGGTGCTGGCACGCTGGTAGACGTCCGCTTTCTCTGGATTGAGTTTCGCCAGAATTTCGTACTGGTTGCTCAGGATCAAACGCTCAGTGTTGCTCATGTTCATGGGATATCTCGCTGG
Source organism: Aeromonas sp. s11 (assembly GCF_040907945.1). Taxonomy (NCBI): domain Bacteria; kingdom Pseudomonadati; phylum Pseudomonadota; class Gammaproteobacteria; order Aeromonadales; family Aeromonadaceae; genus Aeromonas; species Aeromonas sp. s11. The sequence goes on from NZ_JBFOCU010000011.1 coordinate 41,215, forward strand.
AAGATGATTCTGGGATCACGTTAACCCATATATAAAATGAATTTTTTGATCTGGGCGGGGGAGTTGGTGAGAAAAATCCGCTGGCAAGGAGCGGCTGAGCAGACGAAAAAGGCCTGCATGGCAGGCCTTTCAATAACGCAGGGGAGGGTTATCCCTTGAGGAAATCCAGTACCACCTGATGGTGATCGCTGGTTTTGAACTTGTCGAAGTGGTGGGCAATCTTGCCCTCTTCGTCGATCAGGAAGCTCTGACGGTGAATGCCGTCATACTCTTTGCCCATGAACTTCTTCGGGCCCCAGACGCCAAAGGCATCGGCGACGGCGTGGTCTTCATCGGCCAGCAGGGTGAAGTTGAGCTGGTCCCGCTCTTCGAACTTTTTCAGACGTTTGGCCGGATCCGGGCTGATGCCAAGCACCACCACATTGAGGGCGGCCAGCTCGGCGTTCACATCGCGCAGGCTGCAGGCCTGGGTGGTGCAGCCGGGGGTCATCGCCTTGGGGTAGAAATAGACCAGCACCTTCTTGCCGCGCAGGCCAGCGAGGCTGACCTGATTGCCATTCTGGTCGGGCAGGGAGAAATCGGGGGCGGGGCTGCCAGCTTGTAGTGGTTGCATGGGGTCTCCTCGGGTAAAACGCCCTCAGGCGTGTTTGCGATTGACGATAAACTCGAACGATTCGGCACCCAGTTGACGACAGAATTCGGCGAAGGCGGTTTGCGAACCTTCCACTTCACCCTCTCTGGCCAGATTGAGCTGAAAACTGATCTTCAGCAGGTTGAACGGCTGCTGCTCCAGGGTCATGGATTGCATCGCCTGAATGTTCCAGCCATGTTCGCTGAAGAACTGGGTGCACTGGCTTACGATGCCGGGCTCGTCGCGGATCAACAGGTCGGCACTGGCGCGGATGTCATACTGCAGGGACTGGTGGCGTTCGGTGCGTTTCATCATGGTGATGAGATCCCACTCCTGGCTACGCAGGGGCAGGCTGATTTCGAGTTGCATCATGCTGTTCCAGTCGCCCGAGAGCAGCATGATAAAGGTAAATTCATTGCCGAAGATGCCAAGGCGGCTGTCCACAATGTTGCAACCACAGCCACTGACGTGGCGGGTCACTTCATTGACGATGCCAGGCCTGTCCGTGCCGATGGCCGTTACGACCAGGTAGTGAGTCATAAATCTTCTCTCGTCCGTTATTTCGTTGCGAAAGCCGCGCTGGCAAGCCAACCCTCCGGCCCTGATGGCCACTCCCTGAGGGACGTTGCCGACTTTCGTCCATTACTTTTTGTTCCGGATGGTATCACGGCTTGCCCCCTCTCTCCCTTGTTTTTCAAAGGGGTCAGCTTTACCATTACGCCCCTGAAAATCGGGAGAAAAGTCCATGTTACGCGGTAGTATTGTTGCGCTCGTTACCCCCATGCTGGCTTCAGGTGAAGTCGATTGGGCCAGTCTGGCCAAACTGGTCGACTATCATGTCAGCGCCGGGACCAGCGCCATTGTTGCGGTGGGGACCACAGGGGAATCGGTGACCCTGAGCGAGCAGGAGCATATCGCCGTCGTTGAAAAGACCGTTGAGTATGCCGCCGGACGTATTCCCGTCATCGCCGGTTGCGGCTCCAACAATACTGCCCATGCCATTGAATTGGCAAAGCGACTGGCCAAAACCGGCGTGGTGGCGGGTCTCTCGGTGACTCCTTACTACAACAAGCCCACTCAGGAAGGTCTCTATCGCCACTATTGTGCGATCGCCGAGGCTAGTGGTCTGCCCCAAATTCTTTATAATGTGCCCGGTCGCACCTGTTGCGATCTCAAACCGGAGACAGTGGCCCGTCTGGCCAAGGTTCCCGGCATTATCGGTTTGAAAGAGGCAACTGGCGATTTGAGCCGCACTCCGCTGCTGCGCGAGCTGTGCGGGCCGGAGTTTGCTCTCTACAGTGGCGACGATGCCACTGGTTGTGATTTTATGCTGCAAGGTGGCGATGGCGTGATTTCGGTCACCACCAATATTGCGGCGGCCCAGATGGCCGACATGTGTCGTGCTGCGCTGGCCGGTGATGCCGGGCAGGCGCATGACATCAACAATCTCTTGATGCCGTTGCACAAGACTCTGTTCTGCGAACCGAGCCCCACCCCGGTGAAATGGGCCTGTGCCCAACTGGGGTTGATTGCAACAGCCACCTTGCGCCTGCCGCTGGTTGACCTCACCCCCGAGGGCGAGCAGCTGATGGCGCGAGCACTGACCACAGCGGAGTTGATGGCGAGTGTTTAAATCTAATGGAAAGGGAAATAGAGCCCGTCTGGTGCTGAGCGTTGCGACTGTGGCCGTATTGGCCGGTTGCAGCACCCCCCAGGATCGCAAAATGGCCAACCGCGACTTCGGTTATGAAGATGCCCGCCTCGAGGGCCGCGCGTTCTTGATCCCCGCAGGATTGAGTGCCCCCACCTTCAACAGCCAGTACGACATCCCGCCGCTTCCCGAAAGCAGCCGTGAAGGTGCCCTCGGCGCCCAGGTCGATGTGCGCCCACCCGCTCAATTGCTGACCGTGGTACCGGGCAGTCAGGTGGTGCAGAGCGCAACCGAACCGACCGTTGCCTTCTATGCCCTGAGCACCAGCCAGAGCGTGGAGCGCGATACCTGGTCGTTCCTGATGAACTTCCTGGCCAAATACAAGGTCACCACCGAGAAGCTGGATCAGCAGGATGGCGTATTGCAGACCGGCTGGTTTGACAACACGGTCGCCCTCGATGGCTGGGGCGAAGATGATGAAGACTTCAAAATCCGTCAGCGTTACCAGTTCACCGTGCGCAACGATGCCCAGCGCCACGCCGTCAACATGTCGGTCCGGGTACTGGATCACGAAGAGACCATCGATGGCGAGACCAGCAACAAGCTGACCCCTGCCGATGCCCAGCGCTATGCCGCGCGAGTGCTGAACCAGTTCTCGCTCTATTACGACAGCCAGCTGAAAGCCCGCGAGCAGCACAAGTCCAACGATGGTATGGGTCTGCAATTGGGTCTGGACAACAACGAACTGAGCGCCTGGATTGCCGAAGGCTCCTTTGACCAGGTGTGGCGTCGCCTCAATCAGGTACTGCCTGCTTACGGTTTCACCATCAAGGATACCCAGCAGTCACTGGGCTGGATCGACGTCGAATACGAAGAGCCGGGCGCCGAGTTCTGGAAGGCGAAAGGGAGCGAGCCGTTCAAACTGGAGGAGGAGAAATACCGCTTCCAGCTTGGCGAAATGGCGGGAGGCAAGACCTCCATCACCCTGTTCGACAAGGACAAGAAGCCGGTATCGTCCGGGGTTATCTCCCAAATGTATATCAGCCTGTCCGAGGCGTTCGCCAAGGGGCTGGCCGATCAGGCAGCAGCAAAAGCAGAATAAATACAGGGGCCTTGTGCCCCTGTTTTGTTATCTGAATCCCTCTGAAAACGCGGGGATTCCAAGCGGTTTTCGATGATGCGAGTCCCCTTGCCAGCCCGTTGCAAACAGAGCGCGCAGGTGAGGAACTCGCGATGTTTACCCCCCACAAACAGGAAGTGTTATTAGCCATGAGTCTTGCAGATCAAGTATTGGCGGTGAATGACGATTTGCCGATCCGTACCGATAAACCTGTCCATTCCGGCAAAGTGCGCAGCGTCTACTGGTTGACCCCCGAAGACAGTGCCCGGCTCATAAAAGAGAAAGGCTATGATGTGCCGGCCGATGCGCCCCTCGCCCTCATGGTGATCAGCGATCGCATCTCGGCCTTCGATTGCATCTGGCAAGGTGTGGATGGCCTGAACGGCGTGCCGGGCAAAGGGGCGGCGCTCAACGCCATCTCCAGCCACTGGTTCAAGCTGTTCAAGGAGAAGGGACTGGCCGACAGCCACATTCTGGATATTCCGCACCCCTTCGTCTGGATCGTGCAAAAAGCCCGTCCGGTGATGATCGAGGCGATTGCCCGCCAATACATCACCGGCTCCATGTGGCGTGCCTACAAGGATGGCGAGCGCGAGTTCTGCGGCATTACCCTGCCGGAAGGGCTGAACAAGGATCAGAAACTGCCGGAGATCCTCATCACCCCTTCCACCAAGGGCGTGCTGACTGGGCTGGATGGCGTGCCGGAAGCCGATGACGTCAACGTCTCCCGTGCCGATATCGAGCGCCACTATAAAGGCTTCAACTTCAGCAAACCGGCCGACATCGACCGCTACGAAGTGCTGCTCAAAGAGGGCTTCAACGTCATTAGCGACGCGCTGGCTGGGCTGGATCAGATCTTCGTCGATACCAAGTTCGAGTTTGGTTACGTCCACGATGCCGCCGGCAACGAGAAGCTGATCTACATGGACGAAGTGGGCACCCCCGACAGCTCCCGTATCTGGGATGGCGCGGCCCTGCGCGATGGCCAGATCGTCGAGAAGTCCAAAGAGGGTTTCCGTCAGTGGCTGCTCAACCACTTCCCGGATCCGGACATCCTGCTCAACAAGAACCGCATGCCGGAACGTTTTGCCCTGGCCCGCGACAACAAGCTGCCGACCGAAGTGATGATGGATATCTCTAACACCTACGTCGGGATCGCCGAGAAGATCATCGGCCACAAGTTGGCGCGTTCTGCCAATCCCAAGCAGGAGATCATCGAGGTGCTGCGCGATCAGTACGGTCTGATCGACTAAGTGTTGCTCTCTTTTTTTGTCGCCAACAAACAAACGTTTGCTGGTGGCGATGGAGAGAGGCAGAGAAACAGACGGGCCCCGCTATGGGGCCCGTTTTTATTGCTGGTCTGGCGGCAAGCGAGCTGCGCTCAGCCGTTGACCCTGAACACCTGACCGGTCTGGATGCCCAACACCGACTTCTTGTAAGCCTGCGCCACCTTGGCGGCGGGCACCGGCACGAACCCCGGGAAGAAGTCGGCGTATTTGTCCATCGACTCCGCCAGCACGGTGGGGCTCACCACGTTGATGCGCAGGCCCCTTGGCAGCTCGCAGGCGGCCGCTTTCACAAAGTGATCGATGGCGCCGTTGACGGTGCTGGCGCTCACCCCCCAGTTGATCGGCTCCTCGCTCAGAATACCGCTGATCAAAGTGATGGAACCCTTGTCAGTCAGATAGGGAATGGCGGCTCGGGTCAGGTTGATCTGGCCCATCAGCTTGCTCTCCAGTCCCACCTGCCACTGCTCGTCGGTCATCTCGGTCAGGCCGTTGAAGGCCACGCTGCCGCTGGCGACAACCAGTGCATCAAACTGGCCCACTTGGGCAAACAGCGCCTTGATGGAGGCGGGATCGCGCATGTCGACCGTGGCATCGCCACGGCTGTGGCCGACCCGGATCACCTGATGATCTTTGGCAAGCAGTTCACTGACCGCGGAGCCGACGGTGCCGGAGGCACCCACAATCACAATTTTCATCTGCATCACTCCTGGTTGGGATGTGTTGATTCTAGCGCAACAGAAAATGCGAAAAAGCGCGTAAAATAAACCCATTGTTTCCATATTGGAGCTAATGATGGATATCGCCCATTTGGCCAGCTTTTATGAGGTGGTGCTGCGCGGCAGTTTCTCGACTGCTGCCGATACGCTGGGGGTCAGCAAGGGGATGCTGAGCCGCCATGTCAGCGCGCTGGAGGCCTCCCTCAATGCACAACTGTTGCAGCGCACCACCCGCCGCCTCAGTCTGACCGAGGCGGGCAAGACCCTCTACCAGCAGGCGGGGGAGATCTTCGCGCTGGCGCGGCAAGCGGAGCAAGATATTCAGGCGCTGACCGAAGAGGATGGCGGTCGCCTGCGTTTTACCTGCCCGGTCAGTACCGGCGATCGCATGGTGAGCGAGCTGCTGGCCAGCTTTGCCGTGCTCTGCCCGGGAGTGGAGGTGGAGCTCAACTTCACCAACCAGATGGTCGACATGAGTCAGGGGGAGAACGACATCGCCCTGCGCGCCATGAACGAGGTGCCGGACAATCTGGTGGCCCTGCCGCTGGGGCGGCTCAAGGATGTGGTGGTGGCCAGCCCCGCGCTGGTGGCGCGGGAGGGGCGTCCTGCCACTCCCTATGAGCTGAGCGGGCGCAACTGCCTGTTGCAGGGGCACAATCCGGCCTGGGAGCAGTGGCACTTTATCCGTGAGGGGGAAGAGGCTCACATTCTGGTACAGGGCAAGGTGCGAGCCAACCACTACAGTACAGTATTGCAACTGGCGCGCGCCGGTATGGGCTATGCCAAGTGCCCGCTGATGCTGGTGGAGTCGCTGCTGACGGCAGGAGAGCTGGTGACCGTGCTCGACGAGTGGCAGAGCGGCCTGCATCAGCTTCATGTGCTGCATGCCCAGCAGCGGCGGGTGCCACGCAAGATCCGGCTGTTCAAGCAGGTGCTGGCCCAGTGGTTTGCCGAGCGACCCCACTACCTGCTCTGAGCGGCGTTATTTTTCTGTCATCTTCGGCTGCTACCCTGCGCCCATCATCGGCATCAGGAAGATCAGCGGGAATGAAGAGTAATAGAGGGTTGACCGGGTTTGTGCTGCTCTGTGCAGTGTTGGGGGCTGGCAGTGTGCAGGCCATGGTGGACGTGAAGGTGCCGGAGAATTTCCGCATTCTCGCGGTGAGCAACGGCACCTTGCAGGATGAGCAGCATGCCACCCTGGCGGATGGCGAGCAGCAACTGCTGGTGCGCTTCGAGGGGGTGATCCCCAGCCGCAGCAGCAGCGAGAATGACCGGCAGGTGCGCTCCGAGCCGCAGGTGGTGCGCTATCAGGGCAGCAATCAGCATTTGCAGCTGACGGCCAGCGTACCGGGAGACGAGCGGGGGATGCAGGCGTATGCCAAGGCTCCTGTGGTAGCGCTGCAGGAGAATGGCCGCGAGCTTGCCATCCAGCAGGATGTGCTGGTGACCAGCGGTATGCTGCTTGGGGTGGATTGGAGCGGCAAACTGGCTGAATACAATCGCAGCGGCGGCAAGGCGGCGCTGACAGCGGGAGTGGTTGCGGCTCCGTCAATCAATGCAGTTTCTGGCGGCTCTCAACCTGTTGTGGCTGCCAGCGAGCTGGAAGGGCAGTTGCAGCAGCTGTTCCTCCAGGCCGATCCGGCTCTGCGCAAGCGCTTTATCGGTTGGGCCGTGCCGCAGCTTTAAGTTTTATGCCCGTTGCAGTAACGTGGACACTCCTTTTTCAGGCGCTCTGTTCATCGTACTCAACGAGGTTTTCATGTTTGAATTGCATTCACGCCTGCAGGCAGATACCCGGTGGCTTGGGGATCTGCCCCTCTGCCGTGTCTTGCTGGCCAAAGACAGCCAGTATCCCTGGCTGATCCTGGTACCGCGAGTAGCCAACCTGCGGGAAATTCACCATCTGGCTCCGGAGCAGCAGCAACAGCTGATGCAGGAGTCCTGCGCTGTCGCCAACCTGATGGAACAGGCCCTCAGCCCGGACAAGATCAACATCGGCGCGCTGGGCAATCTGGTGCCGCAACTCCACCTTCACCATGTAGCCCGCTTTGCGACGGATCGCGCTTGGCCCGGCCCCATCTGGGGGGCTCATCCGGTCGTGCCTTATGAGCCACAAGTTTTGGTCCAGCAGGCCGATATATGGCGTGCCCGGCTCGCCAAGCTGAGCGGTTTCACCCCTGTGGCTGCTGATAACGGAGTCAACTGAGAGGCGTGTCGCTATTTCAGTCTCCGGGCCGCGCCATCTGTTAGAGTTATGGTATAGATAAGCCCATTTTCGATGTTCAGGAAGGTCCCATGATAGTGACAAGATCCGATGACGATGCCGTATTGACCACAGAGGATGTGCTGCTCAGCCTGTGCAACTCGGTGACGGACGTTTTGAGTGCTGCGACCATGAGTCAGGTGCGGTTTTCCGGCATGGTGCAGCGGATCAGCAAGACCTGCCTCAAGCCGGATATCGGCTGCTTCGTGCTGTTCGATGGCGGTTTTTCCGGTCTGGTGGTGATCAACTTCTCCGCCGCCGCCGCCATGGAGCTGTACGAGAGTTACATGCTGAGCATGGGACTCTCCAAGGAGGATCTCGCCATCTCCCACACCTCTGACGAGGTGAGCAACGTGATGGGCGAGCTGATGAACCAGATCGTCGGTAGCTTTACCGTCAAGGTGGGCCGCGATCTGCAGACTCACATCACCCAGAACCAGCCGAAGATGCTGGCGCTAAACAAGCAGGTGATGCTGAGTGTCGATACCAATCTCGACAGCCCGGAGTCCCGCCGCGTTACCTTCTTCACCGCCCGCAACAACATCTTCTATCTGGAGCTGGCGATGGACAAAACCGAGTTCATCCGTATCCACAATGAGGGGATGGAGCACGAGGAGCTGGATCCCGATGCGCTGATCGCCCAGGCCAAGCAGGATGCCGCCAAGCCGGCTCAGGCGGCAGCTCCGGTTGCCAACGATCACGACGATCTGCTCGACTCTTTGGGTATCTGAGGCAAATGCCGGATAGCAACAAGGCCACCTTCGGGTGGCCTTGTTGTATCGGTGCGCACAACCGTTGTTAGAAGTTGTAGAGCAGGCCGGTGTTGAACATCACTGATTCAGAATCGTAGAAGTTGATGTCGGAATCGGACTTGGCATAGCCAGCGGTAAAGGTTGCGGAGAGCGGAGCAATACCGAACAGGCGGTGCCAGAAGAAGGTACCGGTCAGGGCAAACTCGTCGGAGTCGGCGTTTTGGCCAAAGATCGGGTTGGCCTCATCATATTTGGTCTGGCCCAGATAGGCGTTGCTGACGAAAGACCACTGGGAAGCGCGCATGCCGTAGGTCAACTGCAGGCCGTTGCTCTTGTAGCTTTGGGCGCTGCCATCCAGATCGGCTTGGCGGTAGATAAAGGCTGGCTCCAGCATCTGACCGGGTGCCAGCTGCCATTTGTAGGAGAGGTCGAGGGCGTGGATCTTGCCGTTGCGATCCAGCTTGGCTGCATAGTCTGTCTGGTTATCCTTATCGTATTGCTGGCCGCTGCGCTCCTCATCTACCTCGATGTTGCGGGTGGTCAGGCTGCCATTGAAGTTGCTACCCCAGATGCTGTCCCAGGCGAAGCGAACCCCTTTTGACTTGATATCGGTCGACTGACGGTCGACACCCACCGCGAAGGGATCGCTCCATTGCTCGGTCGGCATGGCATTAAAGACCACGGAGCCAGCTACGATGCCCTTGTCGCTCATTTCCTGACGGATACCGAGCTGCTGGGTGAAGTCGAAACGGATGGCATCCTGGATCAGGTTACCGAGGAAGACCTGGGTGCGGGTATCGGCAAAGGTGTAGCGGATATCGGCGTTGAGCAGCGGGGCAACGGCGGAGCTGCTCTCGGCACTGCCCAGTCCGCTCAGGCGGCGGTTTTCATCATCACCGCTATAAAAATTCGATTCGTAATTGATGACACTGACCCCGCCAAGCAGGAAACCGGACCAGCCAGACTCCTTGGGAATTTCACCCAAATCAGCATAAGCACTATTTGCGACCAGCAGGCCCAGGCCCAGCAAGGTGGTATTGCGCATCGGATAACTCCTAAATTAAATGGTGGTGAATTTTTTCGGCCGGTGAGTATAAAGAAAAAACCTTAATGGCAACTGACTCAATATTGCCAATTATCCTAACCCACTCATTTCATTCGGCGAATCGTTAATTAATTGTGCGAGATTAAATAGCTGTTCCGAATAGTAGATCACCGGAGGAAGGGAACTCAGTCCAGTTTGTGCGATCTGATTAGTCGCTAAACAAAACAAGCCACACCCAAAGGACTGAGTTGATGCCTATCCTACCACCTCTGCCACGACCACAACGGCGCCGCATTCACAAAATCATCCATGCCACCCGTGATAAAGGACATGCTCGTCGCTTGATGGCCATCTTGCTGTTACATGAAGGACGCACGATCACCGATGTTCATCACCTTACCGGCGCTGCGCGCTCGACCATCGGTCGTTGGCTTCGGTGGTATCGAGATGAAGGCATAGATGCGCTAGAAGCCTTACCGGCTGGCCGTGCCCCAGTCTTACCTATCGCCAAGATTGTCACCTTACTGGTGCTGCTCATGCAGTTTTCTCCGCAAGATTTTGGTTATCAGCGCAGCCGTTGGTGTACTGAACTATTGGCTATAAAAATCAATCGGTTAACAGGGCTCAATGTGGCAGCCTCCACGCTCCGCCGATGGTTACCTCGTATGGGCATTGTCTGGCGCAGGCCCGTGCCGACCTTGCGGATAAAAGACCCAGCCTATCAGGAAAAAATGGCGAATATCGACGCCGCGCTGGCCCGCTGTGATGCCGATAATCCGGTGTTTTATGAGGATGAAGTCGATATAGACCTCAATCCCAAATTAGGAGCCGACTGGATGTTCAGAGCGCAGCAAAAGCGGGTTGTCACACCGGGGCAGAATGCCAAGCATTATCTGGCAGGCGTTCTCCACGCAGGCAACGGAAGGGTACTTTACGTCAGCGGGATCAAGAAAAACTCATCGCTGTTTATTGCCATGCTGGAAAAGCTGCGCCACCACTACCGACGAGCCAAAACCATCACGTTGATCCTCGATAACTACATCATTCACAAAAGCAAACAGACCGAGCGATGGTTGAAGAAGAATCCCAAGTTCTGCCTGGTGTTCCAGCCAGTTTACAGCCCTTGGGTTAATCACATAGAACGGCTATGGCACAAGTTACATGAAACCATCACGCGCAATCATCAATGCAGAGGGATGGCAAACCTGCTGGCCCGAGTGAAACACTTCATGGATACCGTGTCTCCTTTCCCGGGGAATGGCTATGGCACAGCGAAGGTGTAGCACTATTGGGATCAGTTATTTA
>NZ_JBFOCU010000012.1:0-16865 GCF_040907945.1 Aeromonas sp. s11
GCGCGGGAAATGGTGCGTGAAGCGGTGGATATTTACAACGCGGAGCGGCCGCATCATGCGTTGAAATACAGAACCCCCGATGCGGTACATAGGGGATTCTGAGTAGAAAAATACTAGTTGAAAATGTGTAAACCTATTTCAGGACTAGACACATCCCCTCACCTGACCTCATACAGGCGATTGCTATCGTCATTGATAATTGAAGAGTTGTAACCGCCACCCAAACAACGACAAAGGGCAGCCACCGGCTGCCCTTTAGGATCACATCTGGGGGCTATACGCCCCGCTGACGAATCAGTTACACCCTTCGGTAGAGGCTGAGTTCAGATAGCTCACCTCATTGCCTGGCTGATAATCAGCCACGTTGATGGTCTTCTTGATCTCGATGTACTCCTTCAGCACAGCAGCATCGACCAACCCGGCGTTGATGGTATCGATCTTCGGATAGCCATCACCACCGGAGGCGCTGAAGCTCGGGATCGCGAAGCTGTAAGTTGCTGCCGGATCAAACGCCTTGCCACCGATGCTGGCGATATTGACGCTCTTGGCCTGGCAATCCACCGCCATGTTGATACCGCCAAACTGGGCATAACCACCGGTATTGCGGGTCTTGCTTGCCACCTGGCCCAGATAGGTCGCCAGATCGCTTCCCTTCATGACAGCCTTGTTGACCGTGTTGCCAAACGGGTGCACCAGCAGCACGCTGCGGTAGGTGATATCACCGGCCGGGATGCTGTCACGCACACCACCTGAGTTGACGATACCAAAGTCGACACCCAGCTTGCTGCTGGTCGCCGTAGTGATGAGACGACCCAGGTTGGTCTGCTTGTTGCGAACCGAGTTGCGATCACCAACCAGCAAGCCATCTGCCGAGCCAATGACGACATTCAGCTCTTGCTGACCTTTCTCCTGATAACCCAGCAGGGTGTTATACAGCTCGGGATCCTTGGTGATCTCGTCCTGTACGAACTGCATCTTGGTCGGGTCCTTGGTTACGGCGCCGTTGGCATCGATCGCCTCGCCCTTGGCGTTGCGCTTGATCAGGTTGACCGGGATCAGGTCATAGCTGGTCAGGGTCAATTTGCCATTCTGGTACTCAAACTGGGCACGGCCCACATACTTGCCCCACTCGTGAGCCTGCATGATCCAGGTACCGTTCTGCTGATCTGGCTGGCAGTTATCACCCGGTTTGAAATTGGCGTACTTGTTGGTGGTGCCCGGCTCCATACAGACCGGATTCTGGGAGTGGCCACCAATGATGGCATCCAGAGTCCCTGCCGGCAGTGCACGAGCCATCTCTACATCGCCCGGCGCATTGCTGCCGTGCTGACCATTCTCGTAATGGCCCATGTGAGTGATGGCGAAGACCAGATTGGCCTCCTTGTTGCTGCGGATCTGCTGGCCCAGTTTGGCCGCCTCGCTGGTCGGATCGCGGAACTCCAGGGTCTGCACGTTGTTGGGATCAACCAGCTGGGCGGTATCCTCAGTGGTCAGGCCCAGTACGGCGACCTTGAGACCGCTCTCCAACTTGAACACCTTGTAGGGGTCAAAGTAGTGCTTACCGCTGGCCTTGTCATAGATGTTGGCCGAGAGCATGGGGAACTGGGCCCACTTGCGCTGCTTCTCCAGCACGCTGAGGGGGTTGTCGAATTCATGGTTGCCCACTGCCATGGCATCGTAGCGAATGTTGTTCATCGCCATGAAGTCAGGCTCGGCATCCTGCAGATCGGACTCCGGCACCCCGGTATTCACATCACCACCGGAAAGAACCAGTACGTCACTGCCAGCAGCCTTGGCATCGGCACGCAGCTGCTCGACCAGAGTCTTCTGGGCAGCCATACCATACTCATTTTCAGCGTTGTGCCAGAAACGGCCGTGGGTATCGTTAGTGTGCAGTATGGTCAGTTTGCAGACATTTTCGGTGCAGGGTGCAACGGTGTCATTGGTCGAGGTATTACAGCCAGTCAGTGCAGCAAGCACGGCCAGTGCCACGCCGCCTTTGATAAAGTTATTATTCATTTCCATATCACCTTGATTGTTTTGTTATTTATCAACCCTATCCAGCGGGTCGGGCGCCAATATAACAAACAACAGATGACCGTTTTTCATCGATGACTCACAAATTCTGCTAATTGTGATCTTCGGCCCAACATCCGGCTTCCTGCTGATTTATCAGGTTTTTTGTTGAGCAGTCACTCACTTGCTCCCCTCCCGCACCAAGGGGGCGCCACCCGGACGCGCCTTTATGGCATACTCCCCAGCCAGCCATGCCCGAGGAGATGATTTGATGGCCAAGTACGACAAGATTTCCCCCGAGACCCAGCAGGAGGCGATGAAAATTGCCCGTGCCAACCAGAAGCCGGGGCAGACCAAAGAGCAGACCCAGCTTATCGCGCAAGGGATCCAGAAAGGCATCGACGAATACAAGAAACAGATGAAAGCACGGGCCCGCGAAGCGAGCCGCCAGAAAAAATTGCAGGCCAAAGCCAGGCAACCACAGGGCGCGCCACAACCCGAAGAACAAGACGATCAGCTGGAGCTGGTTGAAGTAAGCCATCAGCATCCCCTGCCCTGGATCTTGCTGGTGCTGAGCTGGCTGGGATTTGCTGCAGCCTGGCTCTGGTTGCACTAAGACGCGCTAGCAAACCTTTATCCGGGATCCTCTTCACAGCCCGGGCCTGGGCTGCTGGTGATTACCTGCGAAGAGTGGTTAAATCCCGCGCCTCTTGCACCGGGCAACCGGTTTTTTGACGATCAGTTTTCAGGAAAGATGTTATGAACCCCGCTCCGCTCTATCTGCTGGCCCCTTTTGTTCTGTTCCTTGTGACCATGCTGCTCTATCGCATTTCGCCGCTGCGGGCGGTCGCCGCCGGTGGGGTACGCTGGTTTATCCTCCCCGCCTTCACCCTGTTTATTTTGCTGATCATCATCAACGGTGCCGCCGATCCCGCCCTGCGTGATCCGGCATTCCACTGGTTGATGCCGGGGCTTGGCTTTGCCCTGAGCCTGTTTCCGGCCCTGCCCAAGGCGCTGGTGCCACGGCTCGCCATCAAAGAGGGGGCCTTTGCCGCCTTCGGTCTGATGCTGATGAGCCTGGCCATGGTCTACTGATCGGCTGACAACAGCCGTTAACATGACTCAAGGGGCGCTCTGTGACGGGCGCCCCTTGTACAAACAATGGCCTGCAGGCATCTTGGTGACAGGATAACCAGCAAGGAGGCCAAATGGACAATCCGCCCGATTTCATGGCGCTGTGGGATTATCAGGATCCCGCCGCCAGCGCCCTGCGTTTTCACACCCTTCTTCCCGAAGCGCGCACCGCCGCCGACCTGCAACTCGAACTGGAGTTGCTGACCCAAATTGCCCGCACCCACTCGCTGCAGCGCCAGTTTGCCGAAGCCCATCAGCTGCTCGACGAGATAGCGCCTCGCCTCACCGATAAAACCCCCAGAGCGCGGATCAGGGCCCTGCTGGAACGAGGCCGCACCTTTAACTCGGCGGGCGACAAAGCCAGTGCCAAACCGCTGTTTGAACAAGCCTGGCAATGGGGGCTCAAGGAGAAAGAAACCTATCTCGCCATCGACGCCGCTCACATGATCGCCATCGCCGCACCACTGGAAGAGCAGAGCCGCTGGCATCAACTGGCGATGGAGCTGGCGGAACGCAGCAGTGACGAGAAGGTGCGTGGCTGGCTGGCCCCCCTTTACAACAATCAGGGCTGGACCCTGTTCGAACTGGGTCGCTTTGAGGAGGCGAAAATCCAGCAACAGAAGTGCCTGGCCTGGCATCTGCAGCATAACCAGCCGGCCAAGGCGTTTATCGCCCGCTGGAGTCTGGCTCGCCTGACCCGGGCCCAGGGTCAGCACCAGCAGGCGCTGGCAGAACTGCACCAGCTCAAGGTTGATATGGCCGAGGCAGGCGAACCTGAGGATGGTTATCTGTTCGAGGAGCTGGGGGAGAATGCCTTGGTGCTGGACGATCCGCTGGCCGCGGAATACTTCTCCCGTGCCTGGTTTCTGCTGTCGCAAGACCGCTGGTTCAGCGCCCACGAGGGGGAGCGACTGGCCCGCCTCAAGCGCCTCGCCAAACTCTGATCCCCAAAATAGCAAGGGCGGCACGCTAGCCGCCCTTTCTGCTGGCAAGATGGTTCAGGCCCGATTGGACTCTTCCCACCCCTGCTTTTTACGGTAAATGGTGGAGGGGCTGATCTCGAGCAGTGCCGCCGCCTTGGGAATGTTGCCGTCACAGCTGGCGATGGCCTGTTCGATCACCTCTTTTTCCACCAGCCAGAGCGGACGAATTGGTCCGTTGGCCACCCCGGTGGCGGCCGGAGCCGATGCCACCGCTGCCGCAATCGCAGCCGGCAGCTGGGGGCGAACCCCATTGAGCGGTGGCGGCAGAATATCCGGGCTCACCAGCTCCTTGTCATTGAGCACCACGATATTGCGCACCACGTTCTGCAGCTCGCGTACGTTGCCAGGCCAGGGGTAGTCGAGCAGCACTCGCGCCGCCTCGACATCGAAATCCTTGAAGCGTTTGTTCTCCTCCTTGGCGTAGCTTTGCAGCAGAGTGCGCGCCAGCAGCAGGATATCCTCACCCCGCTCCCGCAGTGGCGGCAGGGTAAGCGGAATGACGTGGAGCCGATAGTAGAGATCCTCGCGAAAACGGCCCGCTTTCACCTCCACCAGCGGATCCCGGTTAGTGGCGCAGATAAAGCGCACATCCACCGTCTCGAGCTTGCCGCTACCGACCCGCTGCACTGTGCCGGTCTGGATAAAGCGCAGCAGCTTGCTCTGCAGATCCAGGTCCATCTCGCAGATCTCGTCGAGAAACAGGGTACCGCCATCAGCCAGACTGGCCGCCCCCTTGCGATCCCCCTGGGCGCCGGTAAAAGAGCCCTTCACATGACCGAATATCTCGCTCTCCATCAGATCGTGGGGAATGGCGGCGCAGTTGAGGGCAATAAAGGGCTGTTCGCTGCGGGGACTGCACTGGTGAATCGCCTCGGCACACACCTCTTTGCCGGTGCCGCTCTCGCCAGTGATAAAGACGGTCGCCTTGCTGGGCGCAGCGCTCTCGATGATGCGATAAACCGCCTGCATCGACATGGAGGCACCGATAAAACCGAAGAAGGAGCTGCGCTCGAAGTTCTCCCGATAGTGGGCAACCAGCGAGCTCAACTGCTGGTGTTTCAAGGCATTGCGAACCGTGGCGCAGAGCCGCTTGCTGTCAAACGGCTTGGTCAGAAAATCGAAGGCACCGAGGCGCATCGCCTCCACCGCCACATCCACCGAGCCGTGAGCGGTGATCACCACCACAGAGCAGGGCAACTGCTGTTCGGTGATCATCTGCAGAATATCCATACCGGACATATCAGGCAGCTCCAGATCCAGCAGCACCACGGGGGGAGGACTTGCCAGCAACTGTGCCAACGCCTGCTGACCACAGTCGGCCAGCACTACCTCGTACCCCTCCTGGCGCAGGTACTGTTCATAGACCACCGCCAGACTACGGGTATCTTCCACCAGCAGGACACGCGATTTATTTTCAGCCACTGGACTCATCCTTGTATTTGATTCTGCGATCTATTTTGCCTTATTTTCGCGCGCAAACCCAACGCCAAGACAGCTCTGTTATCCCGCGATTGCAGGGAATACACAAGTAAAAACGGCTCCTTAAGGAGCCGTTTTTCACTACAAGAAAAGATTACTTCTTGGCATCGTCTGCAGTCGGCTTCTCGATAGCCAGCAGCTCAACGTCAAACACCAGTACGGCATTCGCCGGGATGGAGCCTGCACCGTGCTCGCCATAGGCCAGCTTGGACGGCAGGAAGAACTTGAACTTGGAGCCAACCGGCATCAGCTGCACGCCTTCGGTCCAACCCGGGATAACCTGGTTGAGCGGGAAGGTAGCCGGCTCGCCGCGATCGACGGAGCTGTCGAACTTGGTGCCATCAGTCAGGGTACCGGTGTAGTGAACCTTGACGATATCGGTAGATTTCGGCTTGGCGCCAGTGCCCATCTTCTCGACCACGTACTGCAGGCCGGATTCAGTGCTCTTCACACCCTCTTTCTTGGCGTTGGCAGCCAGGAACTCTTCGCCCTTCTTCAGATTCTCAACGGCGTCTTTCTCGGCCTTGGCCTTGGTCAGCTCGTTGATCTTGGCGTCGTAATCCTGCAGTACCTTCTGGATCTCTTCATCAGTCATCTTGGCTTCTTTGCCCAGACCGTCAGTCACCCCTTTCAGGATCACGGCGTTGTCCAGTTTGATGCCCAGTTCCTGCTGACGCTCCAGGGTATTGGCGATGTAACGACCCATGGAGAGGCCAATTGCGTAGCCAGATTGCTCTTCAAAGCTCTTGGCTTCAGCCTTGGTCGCCTCTGCCGGCTTGCTGGCTTCTGCCTTCACTTCGGCGGTATTGGCCGCAGCAGGCTTCTCGTCTTTTTGGCAAGCAGTCAGACCGACGGCAACGGCCGCCGCCAACAGGGACACCTTCAGAAATTTGTTCATCAGTTTCTCCAAACTCCAAATACCGCTCTCGGTTCCATCGTGAAATGAGAGGTTTATCGTGATAAGCGCCTTATACTAACGCCGTGATCGCAGGTAACAAAAGCGTGAGACCGCAAAAATGATAAAAAGTGCCATTTATCTGGTGAGCCTCTGTTTAATGCTCACCGGTTGCGAGCAGAGCTCCCAACCCAACCAGCAAATGACCCTCGCCAGCACGGGTCTGCTGACCGCAGATCTCTCCAGTGATGGCAAGCAGGCCATCGTCTCCAGCATCAGCCAGGGCATCATCGTCTGGGATCTGGAACAGAACCGTCAACGCTGGCGCTGGAAGCAATCCGACTCTGCGGAAGATCTGGTATTCATTACCCGCTTTTCCGAAGGCAACAGCCATGCCGTCACCGCCACCCCAGACACCTTTGCTACCTGGCGGCTGAACGACGGGCAATCACAAGGCTACTACTCACTTCCTGAATCCAGGCTGAGGGACATCGCGCTCTCTGCCGACGGTCGTTATGTGCTGATCGGGCGAGAAGATGGCAAGGCCGAGTGGCTCGACACCCGAAGCGGCCGTCGCCTGCAGTTTCTGGGGCACACCGAACAGGTCAATACGGTGGATCTCTCCGCCAACGGTCGCTACGCCCTGACCGGCGGCAACGACTACAGCGCCTATCTGTGGGATACCCGTAGCGGGCAGGTGATCTGGCGGTTCAACCATGGTGGCCGGGTGATCATGGCCAGACTGGAGCCGAGCGGCCGCTACGCCTTCACCGCCGACAGCAGCCGGGCCAGCATCTGGGATCTGAAAACCGGCAAAGAGGTGAGTCAGCTGCAATATGATCACCGCTTCGAGGTCTACACCAGCGCCCGCTTTGCCAACGATGGCAAGTGGCTCATCACCGGCGCCCCTTCCCGTCAGCTCTCCCTGTGGCAAGTGAGCGATGGTGCCCTGCTGCAGAGCTGGCGCGTCTCGCCGCAACCCAAGGTGAAACCGCCCAGCGCAGTGGTCTACGGCGTCGCTTTGCGCGACAATAGCCACCTTGTCAGTGCCAGCTCCAGTGGTCTGGCCGAAATCTGGACAATCAAGTAAGGACCCGAAGGCCCATGAGCCAGCAACTTAACGATCGCATCGAAACCCTGGAAACCCGTCTCGCCTATGCGGAGTACACCATAGAGCAGCTCAACGACGAGGTAACTACCCAGGGCCGTGAACTCGATCGGCTCAAATACCAGATCCAGCTGCTGATCGACAAACTACAAAGCGTACAGCCCAGCCAGATTGCCAGCATGGCCGAAGAGACCCCGCCGCCGCACTACTGAACCGGCGCTATCTCTGGTCAGGCGACATGGCTTGGCATAGCTGTCAGCCAATAAAAAAACCCGCGTTCACGCGGGTTTTTTTATCATCGGCATGGCAGTGATCAGTGGTGATGGCCCTTACCACCACAACCGCCGCCACCGCAGCAGCCGCCGTGACCATGGTCATCACCGTGGTCGTGGCCATGATCGTGACCGTGGCCAGCACCGCCGCAGCAACCGCCCTGGCCGTGATCCTCATCGTGGTCGTGACCATGACCGCCACAGCAGCCGCCGTGATCGTGGTCATGACCGTGATCGTGACCGCAACCACCGGCACCGTGAACGTGGCCGTGAGCCAGCTCTTCGGCAGTGGCGGCACGCACGTCCTTGATCTCGACCTTGAAGCCCAGAGTCACGCCAGCCAGCGGATGGTTGCCATCTACCTTGACGAACTCTTCAGACACTTCAACCACGGTCACCGGACGGTGGCCATCGTCGGTTTCAGCCACAAAAGTATCCCCTTCGGAGACTTCCATGCCGTCGAACAGCTCGCCCGGTACTTCTTGTACCAGTGTCTCGTCATATTCGCCGTAGGCCTGGCTCGGCGCCAGAGTCACTTCGAAGGCTTCACCTACCGCGCGACCTTCCAGCTCGGCTTCCAGGCCTGAGACCAGGTAACGGGTGCCGTGCAGATAGACCAGCGGCTCTTTGCCGACAGTGCTGTCGATGACTTCACCGTGCTCGTCGGTGACTGTGTATTCCAGCGTAACCACGCTCAGAGGAGCTACTTTCATGTCAGGATCCTGCGGATAGAAAAAAACGGGCTCAGAATACCCTAAAAAGCGGGCCGCGCATATGCCGTGCGGCGCCACTGAGTGACGGAAAAAACGGCAACAGCGTCAGCAAAGAGACCCTCATTCCATCCGCCGTTCCCTTATCAGGGGCGAAACACCCCGATCACCTCTTCCGCTTCGCGAGTCTGCTTGTCGACCTCGGCAGGCGTTTGTACCTGGGTATCGCCACAGGCGACGCAGGTCACCTTCTCGACTCCATGCTCCAGATACAGCATCATGTTGTCCAACTTGCCGCACGCCGGGCAGACTGCACCGGCAATGAAGCGTTTTTTACGTCTGGTTTCCATATTTGTTACCTCCAGGCAGCATCATATCAGGGTTTTTACATGCATCACGCCATCGAGTATCACCATTTTTCCTGCCAGGGCCTGCACGCCGGCAACCGCAAACGAACTCCGGTCGGGCAGTTGTTGCGGATCACCCGGGGCGCCGCGCTGCTGAGACTGGGCCAACATGAGCTGTTGCTGCCGGTAGGCAGCAGCTTCTGGCTCTGCGCCGATGCCCTCGCGGCCTTCAGCCCCCTCAGCGGTTGCGAGTACGATCAGCTGAATGTCTCTTTGCGCGTGGCTCAGCCGCAGCAGGCAGGCTGGCTGCAGGCCACGCCCCTGCTCGATGCCCTGCTCGACTCGCTGGCCCGGTGGCAACGTCCGAAAGAGTGGCAAGGGGCCTACGGTCAGCGACTGCAGGTGATCCTGGATGAGCTGCAACAGTGCGCCATCAGCCAGCAGGGTCACGGTGAGCTGCAAGCCTGCTGGCAAGCGCTGGCCAATGGCCAACCGGAGTCTCTGCAACAGTGGGCACAACAAGCCGATGCGCCGGTGGAAGGGAGTGAATTGCAACAACAGTGGCAACTGCTGCAGGCGCTCAGATTGCTTAAAGGCGGCAGCAAACCCGCGCAGGTGGCCAGCAAGCTGGGTTATGCCGATGAGGCCGCATTGCAAGCGGCCTGCCAGCAGTGGAGCGTTGGCGAGGATGGTGATCAATAACCGGACGCCGATGGAATACGCCAACGAAATTGGCTGAATGAGTCCAGTTTTTTGCCAGATGGTCGTTAACAAGGAAGGGCCATTCCCCCCGTAATCCTTTATGCTAGAGGCCTGAAGTGACTGCCAACGTTTCGACCAACAGGACATCTGCCATGACGAGCAAAGCCAATCAATCCCAGGGCATGTTGCTGTTTCACCTTTCAGCCAAACAATCCTTTGCCATCGGTACCCTCAAGGTGAAGGAGATAGTGCCCTACACCCAGCTGACGGCAATGCCGCACTCGCACCCGACCGTATTGGGGGCTGCCAATATGCGCGGCTCCACCATTCCGGTGATCGACATGGCGATGGCGGTGGGTTATCGCCCCATCAGCAAGGAGGAGATGCCCCACTGCTTCATCATCATTACCGACTGCCGCCGCACCCTGGTGGGCTTTCTGGTGCGAGGCATCGACAAGATCACCGAGTGCAACTGGCGCGATATCGAATCGCCCCCCGCCTCTCTCGGTCACAATGTGTTCGTAACCGGCGTGACCCGGGTCAATGACCAGCTGATCCAGCTGCTGGATGTGGAGCTGATCCTCTCCCGGGTCTATCCGGATGATCCGAGCCACCTCTATCCGGTACTGACCGATGTGCAGCGGGAACGGATCAAGCCGATGCGGATCCTGCTGGTCGATGACTCTTCGGTCGCTCGCCGTCAGCTGATGGCTGCGCTGGACTACATCAATATCCCTTATGAGGTCTGCACCAATGGCAAGGATGCATTGACCCTGATGCAGACGCGGGCAAGCCAGAAGACCCCGATCGACATTCTGGTTAGCGATATCGAGATGCCGGGGCTCGATGGCTACGAGCTGGCCTTCGAGGTGCAGAGCGACAGCAAACTGGCAGGGGCCTACATCATCCTCCACACCTCGCTCTCCAGCGAGATCAGCGTGGAGCGGGCACATCAGGTGGGTGCTCATGAGGCGCTGACCAAGTTCGAAGCCAATGAGCTGATCCAGGCCATGCTGCGCGGTGCCGAACATCACGATCGCCTGCTGAAATAAGCCAATGACTGGCGGGAGGAACACGCCTCCCGTCCTCCTTATCTTCGACCCAGACCGACTGACCCCATGCTGACCGAGAGCCACTTCCATGCCCCCTGGTGGGCACGCAATCCTCATCTGCAGACCATATTGCCCAAATGGCTGCGCCGCACCCCTGCCCGTTTTGTGGCGGAGCGGTTTGAACTGCAGGATGGGGACTTTGTCGACCTCGCCTGGAGCGGGGAAGTCAGCCTTGATGAACGGCCGCTGATAGTGGTGTTTCACGGGCTGGAGGGGAGCATTCACTCCCACTATGCCAAGGGATTGTTCGCCCATCTGCAGCAAGAGGGCAGAGAGGCTGTGCTGATGCACTTTCGCGGTTGCAGCGGCGAGCCCAATCGCCACCTGCAGGCCTATCACTCCGGCGCCATCGGTGATGCGCAGGAGCTGATTGCCGAGCTGAGCCAGCGCTTCCCGGGCAAACCGCTGATCGCCATCGGCTTTTCACTGGGTGGCAATATGCTGGTCAATCTGCTGGCGCGGGCCTGCCCTGCGGCGCTGAAGGCGGCGGTGGTGGTCTCGGCCCCGCTGCAACTGGCGAGCTGCGCCGATCGGGTCAATCAGGGCTTCTCGAAGGTCTATCAGAACTATCTGCTGCGCACCATGCGCCGCAATTTGCTCAGCAAAATCAGCCAGCAGCAGAAAGCGAGTGAACGCTGGCAACCTCGACAAGTGGAGCAGATTGCCACCCTGCGCGATTTTGACGAGCTGGTTACCGCGCCGCTGCATGGCTTTCACAGCGCCAACCACTACTACCAGAGCTGCTCGGGACTACCGCTGCTGGCTCAAATCCCCATCCCTACCCTTATCCTGCACGCCGCCGACGATCCCTTTATGTCACACGCGGTCATTCCCCGGCCGGAGCAACTCTCGCCCACGGTGCGCTATGAGTTGAGCCAGCGCGGCGGCCATGTCGGCTTTCTGCACGGCACGCCCTGGCGGCCACGGTTTTGGCTGGATGAACGGATCAGTCGCTGGATTGCCGAACAGAGTCACTCCGCAACACAGAACTGATTGCGTCCCGACTCCTTGGCCCGATAGAGTGCCTGATCGGCCCGCTCCAGCAACTGGCTCGCCCCTTCACCGGACACTGTACTGGCAATCCCCTGACTCACCGTCACCCAGGGGGCAACATCGGACGCCAGATGCTCCAGCCGCAGGCTGGCCAAGCCATCTTGCAGCCGCTGCGCCACGCTGGCCGCCGCCTGACGGTCGGTATTGGGCAGCAGCAGCACAAATTCTTCCCCGCCATAGCGGGCAACCAGATCAGATGGCGTGCGTACCGCATGGTTGAGCGCTTGTGCCACCTCCTTGAGACACATATCCCCCACCTGATGGCCATAGTGGTCGTTGAAGCGCTTGAAATAGTCCACATCGATCAGGATGAGCGATAGCGGAGCGCCTCTCTCCTGGCTATGGGCTAACGCGCGATCCAGCTCGATATTGAAATGCCGCCGGTTGGCGACACCGGTCAGAGGATCTTGCTTGGCGAGCTGATCAAGTTGGCGCAGCAGCATCAGATTTTCATGCTCCCGCATGATCGCCAATTCAAACCAGCGGTGCAGCATGCGGCGGCCGACCTCCAGCGCAATCACGCCAAACAACACGCCAAGCAGGTAGATCTGGGGAAAATCGACGCGTAAAAAGAGTTCCAACCCCACACCCACCGTCATCGGGCCCAAGAGATAGCCATAAAAAACCTTGCGATCGGGATAAAACGCGATGAGCGCAGCCAGCAGGTTGAGCCGCATGATCCCGTTGGCATAGCTGACCCCTCCCCGCAGCTCCACCTGACCAATCGTATAGATATGCAGCGTCCAGAGTCCGCCCCATAGCACCATCACCAGTGCAGCCATCCGTAACCAGAGGCGGTCCTGCATATGGTCACAAAACAGGCTGACAACAGGTAGCAGCAATAACACCACCATGACCAGGGCCAGCTCACTCTGAAAGCGCCAGGGCAAGCTGTCATCACTGGCTAGCCCGACCTGGCTGTAAACCTCGTAGCGTATCGAAAGAAACAACACCACCAGCCAGTTCAACAACCAGAACCACACCATGCCTCGGGCAATCGCCTCTCGACGTGCGCTGTCCAGATGCTCAGTCAGGGTTAACGGCGCGCTGCGCTGCGCTTCAGACAACATCTCTCAGACTCCGGTGAAAAGGTAAAAAGTGATTGCATTCGCGGGATTCAACACAACAATAGCCTGACGATCACCTCTTTTGCTGTGAGACCTTTAAATGATCATTCCCTGGCAAGAGCTGGACGGCGACACCCTGACCAACCTGATCGAACACTTTGTGTTGCAGGAGGGAACCGAATATGGAGAGCAGGATGTACCGCTTGGCGTCAAAGTCGATGCAGTGAGAGAACAATTACAGCAAGGCAAAGCTGTCATCGTCTATAGCGAGCTGCACGAATCGGTGAATATCGTGATGAAAGACCGCTTCATCGAGCAGTCTTGACCCAACAGCAATCCGGAACTTATAACGGAATTCCCAAGGAAGAGAGAATCCCATGTCGGCCAAGCACCCCATTATTGCCGTTACCGGTTCGTCCGGTGCCGGCACCTCCACCTCCACCAACGCCTTTCGCTCCATGTTCCATCAACTGGGATATACCGCGGCGGTGGTGGAAGGTGACAGTTTTCACCGCTACACCCGACCGGAAATGGATGTAGCGATCCGCAAGGCGCGCGAACAGGGGCGCCATATCAGCTATTTTGGCCCTGAGGCCAATGACTTCGGGCTGCTGGAGAGCTTTTTTCAGGGCTATGGGCAGGATGGCAATGGCCAGTATCGCCGCTACTTGCACAGCTTTGACGAGGCGGTGCCCTTCAACCAGATGCCCGGCACCTTCACCCCCTGGCAGCATCTGCCCAGCAATACCGATCTGCTGTTTTATGAAGGGCTGCACGGCGGTGTGGTTACCGAGGATCACAATGTGGCGCGCCACGTGGATTTTCTGATAGGTGTAGTACCCATCGTCAACCTGGAGTGGATCCAGAAACTGATCCGCGATACCTCGGAGCGAGGGCATTCCCGCGAGGCAGTGACCGACTCCATCGTTCGCTCCATGGATGACTACATCAACTTCATCACCCCGCAGTTCTCGCGCACCCATATCAACTTCCAGCGAGTACCGACGGTGGACACCTCCAACCCCTTCAGCGCCAAGGTGATCCCGAGTCTGGACGAGAGTATGCTGGTGATCCGGTTTCGCGGTATCAAGCAGGTGGATTTCCCCTACCTGCTGTCGATGATCGATGGCTCATTCATGTCGCGGATGAACACCATAGTGGTGCCGGGTGGCAAGATGGGCTTTGCGATGGAGCTGATCCTGCGCCCGCTCATCCAGCAATTGATCGAAACCGGCAAAATAACCTGATTCAAAGGAGTTCACGATGCGGCTTGCTTATCTCTCTGTGGCACTGCTCGCCCTGCTTGGCGGTTGCAGCAGTGGGCCGGCGGCCCCCACGCTGGAATCCGGCACCATGCTGGTTCGCCCGATGGGCAACTGGACCTATGGTGCAACCCCGCGCTACGCCCTGGCCGAACAGTATCAATTTGCCGGTGAGTTGGCGGAAGGGTGGCTGGAGCCGATGCAGCAGGCGGTAAGCCGGGAGCTCAATGGCAAGGGGTGGCAGAGTGCACCGCTTGACGAGGCGGATCTGTGGGTCGCCATCGGCGTCGCGGGCGGCAAGGATATGAGTGACGGCGAGATTTTCGCCCGTCTTGGCATGACGCCCGGGGTATATGCCTCGGCCAACCAGCGCAAAGGGTCGCTGGCCATCGTGCTGCTCGATCGTAAAACCCAGAAAGCGGTCTGGAGCAGCATCATCCAGCTGACCAGCGACGTGAGCATTGCAGACAGCCAACGTCAGGCGCTTAGCCAACAGCTCGCGGCCGAGCTGCTCAATCGCGTCCCCACCAACTAGCGCTTGTTTAGTGATAACGGATGGATAGAAAAACGGCTTGCTTCCCGGCAAGCCGTTTTTTGTGGTCTCAACCTCTTGACCCAATCCGGCCTAGGCCAGACCCGGGCACAAAGCTGCACACCTTCAGCTATCTGTGGTCACTTATTTAAGCGTACAGGTCAGCAGTGTGACCCCTTTCTGGGTGAGGAGGGCTTGTTTCTCCTGATTCCAGAAGGTGGTCAGGCCGTCAGAATATTTGGCGCCAGACTCTGACTCAACACGCGCCAGCTTGTGGTAAACCCCGGCATAGGGGAACTGCACCATGTCAGCCTGGGCATCATAGGTAACGGCCAGCATCTCTTCGCCACACTGGTATTGGCTGTATTGATACTGGGTAGGTTGCGGGCTACTGCACGCCGCCAGACCCAAAAGAGGAAGCAGAGCGATCAATTTTTTCATTGCACTTTCCTTATGTAATGGCTTTATGTCATGGCCTTGTGCAGTGGCCTTACGTAACGGCCTTATGCCAGGGTACCAACGAAACTATCGTTATCAAGCTTCAACAATTTGATAACTATGGGTAATTTGTACCGCTTTTTCCAACATCAGGGAAACAGAACAGTATTTTTCCATCGACAGATCGACCGCTCTGGCAACCTGTTTCTCTGCCAATCCCTTGCCTGTCACCACGAAGTGCAGATTAATCTTCTCGAAAACCCGGGGCACGCTATCGACCCGTTCGCCACTGACATCGACATGGCATGCGGTCACCGACTGGCGCGCTTTTTCGAGGATGGAAACCACATCAATGGAGCTGCAGCCACCGACCGCCAGCAGGATCATCTCCATCGGGCTGGCTCCCTCACCGGGGTTGGCACCATCCAGGATCACCTTGTGACCGGATTCACTCTCACCCACAAACTTCATCCCTTCCACCCAGCTGACCTTGGCTTTCATCTCGCACTCTCTCCTGTTAATCATGATGATGGATCCCTAGCATAACCCAGTCGCTTATCTCTGCCGAACAGGGGGAGTTGGGATGGAAATAGATCAAAATCAACATCTCCGACCTCTATCTTCCCTAGAATGGCCGAAGCGGCGCAGCAGGCATTACTCAAAGGGCTCTGTCAAAAGCCCGCAAAGCCTTGTCAGCACAGGCAAAGGCTCTTATCCTACTGCGACCAATACAAGGAATGGCAAGATTGGCAGCTTGCCCGGACGCACAAGTCCATAAAAAGACACTACAGAGGAATTCTCATGGTCATTGGCAAACCGCAAAGCGATCCCACCCTGGAATGGTTCTTGTCGCACTGCCACATTCATAAGTATCCCGCCAAGAGCACCCTGATCCATGCGGGTGAAAAAGCGGAGACCCTCTACTACATCGTCAAGGGCACTGTGGCCGTCTTGATCAAGGACGATGAGGGCAAAGAGATGATCCTCTCCTATCTGAATCAGGGGGACTTCCTGGGCGAGATGGGGATGTTCGAGGAGAACGAGAACCCCGAGCGCTCCGCCTGGGTTCGCGCGAAAGGCTCTTGCGAAGTGGCAGAGATCTCCTACAAGAAGTTCCGCCAGCTGATCCAGGTCAACCCGGACATTCTGATGCGTCTCTCTGGCCAGATGGCCAAGCGCCTGCAACACACCAGCCAGAAAGTGGGTAACCTCGCCTTCCTGGATGTGACCGGCCGGATCGCCCAGACCCTGCTCAACCTGGCCAAACAGCCGGATGCCATGACCCACCCGGATGGCATGCAGATCAAGATCACCCGTCAGGAAATCGGCCAGATCGTCGGCTGCTCTCGTGAAACCGTGGGCCGCATCCTGAAGATGCTGGAAGAGCAGGAGCTCATCTCTGCTCACGGCAAGACCATTGTGGTATTTGGCACTCGCTGATGACCCGTCCGCAGGCCTGACTGAGGCCTTGGGATAAAAAAGGCTGCTACGGCAGCCTTTTTTGATCCTCTTGTCCCGTCCTGAATATGGTTTACACCTTTCCCCCCAATAAATGGAGAGCCCGATGGGACAAGGTGTGAAACGGACACAGCGCGATTACTCGCTGACTTTTAAACTGGCGCTGGTCGAGCAGATTGAAAAAGGCGAGCTCACCTACAAACAGGCTCAGGTGCGTTATGGCATTCAGGGCCGTTCCACCGTTCTGGTATGGTTGCGTAAACATGGTCGGCAAGATTGGAGCCAGGGGGCTTCTGT
>NZ_JBFOCU010000013.1:0-42694 GCF_040907945.1 Aeromonas sp. s11
CTGATCCCATGCCGAACTCAGAAGTGAAACGCGGTAGCGCCGATGGTAGTGTGGCATTCGCCATGCGAGAGTAGGACACTGCCAGGCACCCAATTTCAAGATTACGCCCAGCGTGGTCTTTACCGGTTAGTGTGCTGATATGGCTCAGTCGGTAGAGCGCATCCTTGGTAAGGATGAGGTCCCCAGTTCGATTCTGGGTATCAGCACCATTAAATAAAAAGCCTCCCTGAAAAGGGAGGCTTTTTTGCATCTGTCAGTTTTCTTATATCCCCCTACATTCCCTATTCCCGCAACCCCCCTCTGCTTGCAGCCGACACTGTTTTATCTGCTGGTTTGAGTCCTAATGTGTTACTCATTTGACTGCTATTGATGGTTTTATCCAGAGATTTAACCATGATTGATTGAAGTAAAACGTTTTACATGTAAAATCCGGCGCGTTTTGCCTATTACGTGGAGAGAGAGCATGGCGCAGGATAACGAATACTGTTTGGGGGCGGTTCCCGCCAAGGGGCGCAAAGGTGTGCTGTCGCTGATGCTGGTGATGCTCGGCCTGACCTTCTTCTCTGCCAGCATGTGGACCGGTGGTGCGCTGGGCACCGGGCTGGTGTTTGATGACTTCATCAAGGCGGTACTGCTCGGCAACTTGCTGCTGGGGATCTATACCGCCTGTCTCGGTTATATCGGTGCTTCAACCGGTCTCTCTACCCATCTGCTTGCGCGATACTCCTTCGGCGTCAAAGGTTCCTGGCTGCCATCCCTGCTGCTGGGCGGTACTCAGGTCGGCTGGTTTGGCGTTGGCGTGGCGATGTTTGCCCTGCCGGTGCAGAAGGCGACCGGCATAGATGTGAACTGGCTGATCGCCATTTCGGGCATTTTGATGACGGTGACCGTCTACTTCGGCATCTCCGCCTTGATGGTGCTGAGCTTTGTGGCCGTGCCGGCTATCGCCCTGCTCGGTGGCTACTCGGTCTGGCTGGCGGTGACCTCGACCGGTGGCATGGCGGCACTGCAGCAGGTACAACCAAGCAATCCCATCGAGTTCACTACGGCGCTGACCATGGTGGTCGGTTCCTTTATCAGTGCAGGAACCCTGACCGCCGACTTTGTCCGCTTTGGTCGCAAACCCTGGGGCGCCGTCATGATTACCATGGTGGCGTTTTTTTTGGGCAACACGCTAATGTTCGTCTTCGGTGCAGCTGGTGCGGCGGTAACGGGGCAGGCCGATATCTCGGAAGTGATGCTGATGCAGGGGTTGCTAATCCCCGCCATTCTGGTGCTGGGCCTCAATATCTGGACCACCAACGACAACGCGCTCTACGCCTCCGGCCTCGGTTTTGCCAATATTACCGGTCTCAAGAGCAAGCCCCTCAGCGTGATCAACGGCCTCATCGGTACCGCCTGTGCCCTCTGGCTTTACAACAACTTTGTCGGCTGGCTGGCCTTTTTGAGTACGGCAATTCCGCCGATCGGTGGCATTATCATCATGGATTTCCTGCTCAATCGTGAGCGTTACCGTCAATTTGCCGATCAGCAGTTCGAGACGGTGCGCTGGCAGGCGCTGGTCGCCACGGCAGTCGGGGTGGCTGTCGGCAAGTGGCTGCCGGGCATAGTGCCACTCAACGCGGTATTGGGCGCCGCCTTCACCTATTTCATTCTGGTTCGCCTCACCCAGCGGCCGGTTCTGGTACAGGAAGCTAACAAATGCTGATTCAACATATTCGTTTGGCCGGTCGGGAAGGGTTGTGGCAGATCCGCTGTCAGGATGGGGTCATCACCGCCATCGAACCCCATGACGAACATGCCGTCGCCGGTCGGGTGCTGGACGGGGAGGGCGGTCTGGCGATCGCCCCCTTTATCGAACCCCACATTCACCTCGATACCACCCAGACGGCCGGTGAGCCGGGCTGGAATCTCTCCGGCACTCTGTTCGAGGGGATCGAGCGCTGGGCCGAGCGCAAGGCGCTGCTGACCCATGAGGATGTGAAACAGCGCGCTATCCAGACGCTGAAGTGGCAGATCGCCAACGGCATCCAGTTCGTCCGTACTCACGTCGATGTCTCCGATCCCAATCTGGTCGCGCTCAAGGCGATGCTGGAAGTGCGGGAGGAGATGAAGGAGTGGGTGGAGCTGCAGATCGTCGCCTTCCCGCAGGAGGGGATCCTCTCCTACCCCAACGGCAAGGCACTGCTGGAGGAGGCGCTCAAGCTGGGGGCCGATGTGATCGGTGCTATTCCCCATTTCGAGTTTACCCGGGAATATGGGGTCGAAAGTCTGCATTACATCTTCGATCTTGCGGAGAAGTATCAGGTTCTGGTCGATGTGCACTGCGACGAGATCGATGACGAGCAGTCCCGCTTTATCGAGACGCTGGCAACCCTGGCCTACGAGCGGGGTATCGGCCATCGGGTGACGGCCAGTCACACCACCGCCATGCACTCTTACAACGGCGCTTATACTTCCCGCCTGTTCCGGCTGCTGAAGATGGCGGACATCAACTTCGTGGCCAATCCGCTGGTGAACATTCACCTGCAGGGACGGTTCGATACCTATCCCAAACGTCGCGGTATTACCCGGGTGAAGGAGATGCTGGAGGCGAACATCAACGTCTGCTTCGGTCACGACGACGTGTTCGATCCCTGGTATCCCATGGGCACTGCCAACATGTTGCAGGTGCTGCACATGGGGCTGCATGTCTGCCAGATCATGGGTTACGAGCAGATCAACGACGGTCTGAAGCTGATCAGCAGCCACAGCGCCCGCACCCTGAACGTGCAGGATCGCTATGGTATCGAGGTGGGCAAACCGGCCAACCTGTTGGTCCTGCCCGCCGAGAACGGCTTCGATGCGGTGCGCCGTCAGGTGCCGGTGCGTTACTCGATCCGTCACGGCAAGGTGATTGCCCAGACCCGCCCGGCCCAGACCGAGATCGTGCTGGGTCAGCCCGAGTCTATCGATTTTCGCCGCTGAGATTTCAATCAGGCTGGATGACGATTAGTTCCGCCTCTGGGCACAAGGGCCGCCATTGCGACATAATGGCGGCCTGACCCTGAGGGAGTGACACCATGCAAACCTGGTTCTATGTTGCTGCAGGGGGCGCCATCGGCGCCTGCCTTCGTTTTGGGATTGCCGAACTGATGGCCTTGCTGCTTGGGCGCCACTTTCCTTACGGGACTCTGGTGGTCAACGTGGTGGGCTCTTTCATCATGGGGGTGGCGTTCGCCCTCATCAGTCATGGTCATGTGGTAGAACACCCGATGAAGCCGCTGCTGATGGTGGGGATCCTCGGAGCCCTGACTACTTTCTCTTCCTTTGCCCTCGATACGGTAGTGCTGGCTCAACATGGGGCCTATCTGAAAGCGCTGCTCAATATCGGTCTCAATCTCTTCCTCTGTCTGGCCATGGTGGTGCTGGGCATGCAGTTGGTTGCGAGCCGGGTTTAAGGTGTCCGGACGCCAGTGGCTCTGGTAAACTGGCGGCCATTCTTTGCTCTATGGGTGTTTAAGGGATGTCAGAACAAGCAACGACAACGCATTTTGGCTTTAAAACCGTGGCCGCGACCGAGAAGGAAACTCTGGTAGCAGGTGTCTTCCATTCGGTGGCAGCCAAGTATGATCTGATGAACGATCTGATGTCGTTCGGCATCCACCGCCTGTGGAAGCGCTTCACCATCGACTGTTCCGGTGTGCGCAAGGGCCAGAAGGTGCTGGATCTGGCCGGTGGTACCGGTGACTTGACCGCCAAGTTCTCCCGTATCGTCGGCGAGACCGGTCAGGTGGTGCTGGCGGATATCAACGACTCCATGCTGAAAGTGGGCCGCGACAAGCTGCGCAATCTGGGGGTCGCCAACAACGTCTCCTACGTGCAGGCCAATGCCGAGGCGCTCCCCTTCCCGGATAACCACTTCGACGTCATCACCATCGGCTTCGGTCTGCGCAACGTCACCGACAAGGACAAGGCGCTCGCCTCCATGTTCCGGGTGCTCAAGCCGGGTGGCCGTCTGCTGGTGCTGGAGTTCTCCAAGCCGGTCAGCGAAGTGATCGCCAAGCTCTATGACCTCTACTCCTTCAAACTGCTGCCGAAAATGGGCGAAATCGTCGCGAACGACAGTGAAAGCTACAAATATCTGGCAGAGTCCATCCGCATGCACCCGGATCAGCAGACCCTGGCTGGCATGATGGAAAGTGTCGGGTTCGAGCAGGTGGAGTACTTCAATCTGACTCAGGGTGTGGTCGCCCTGCACCGCGGTTACAAGTTTTAAGGTTGCCTATGCCGATGGATGCCATGGTCACCGCGGTGATCGAAACCAGCCTCAACCAGTTGCTGGCACTGGACAAACAGAGTCCGGAGCGGCTGCGCAAACTGGTGGGCAAGGTGCTCAAGCTGGAGCTGCGTGAACTCAAGCCGCTCTGGTTCGTCTTCTCCGAGCGTCGGCTGGATGTGCTGGCCCAGCATGAAGGGGAGGCCGATGCGGTGCTCAGTCTCTCCCTGACCGCCCTCGGTCTGCTGAAAGACCCGTCCGCCCTGACCCGTTATATCCGCGAGGAGAAACTGGATCTGAGCGGTGATCCCCAGCTGGTACAGGCATTCAGCGTGCTGCTGGGTGAGCTGGATATCGACTGGGAAGAGGAGCTGTCGCGCTATACCGGCGACGTGCTGGCCCACACCTTGTTCAGCTGTGCCCGTCACGCGCGTCGTCTGGTCGGCCGCGAACTGTGCCGCACCCGCAGCCAGCTGGCGGAATATCTGACCGAAGAGGCCCGCCTCGCCCCCGGACCGCTGGAAGTGGCGAGTTTCAACGATGACGTCGAGGTGCTGGCCCAACAGCTCAAGGCCGTCGAACTGCGGCTGGCCCGCTTCGAACAGCAGGTGACCTGATGACCCCGAAGGAGTTCAAACGCCTCTATCGCATCATTACCATCCTGCTGGAGCAGGGCATCGACGAACTGGTGCCCGCCCGTTATCAACCCTGGCCGGGTCGTCTGGCCCGTCGCTCCCTGTTCTGGCTCAAGAACAAGCAACCGGATCTCAGCCGCGGTGCCCGCATTCGCCTCGCCTTCGAGGCTCTTGGCCCCATCTTCATCAAGTTTGGCCAGATGCTCTCGACCCGCCGCGACCTGCTGCCGCCGGATATCGCCGAAGAGCTGGCCCTGCTGCAGGACAGGGTGCCCCCCTTCTGTGGTCAGGCGGCGCGCCAGCAGATCGAGCTGAGCCTGGGTTGTCCCATCGAAACCCTGTTTGACGACTTCGACGAGACGCCGCTGGCGTCGGCCTCCATCGCGCAGGTGCATACTGCCCGCCTGAAGGAGAGTGGCCGCGAGATCGTCATCAAGGTGATCCGTCCCGACATCGAGCCGGTTATCGAGGCAGACCTGAGACTGATGCAGGCGCTGGCCCGTCTGGTGGCCCGCTTCGTGCCCCAGAGCGCGCGGCTGCGCCCCATCGAGGTGGTGGAGGAGTATCGCAAGACCATCCTCGACGAGCTGAATTTGATGCGCGAAGCGGCCAACGCCATCCAGCTACGCCGCAACTTCACCGGCTCCGAGGCGCTCTATGTGCCTGAAATCATCACCGATCTCTGCCGCGAGCAGGTGCTGGTGATGGAGCGCATCTACGGTATTCCGGTCTCCGATATCCCGGCGCTGGAAGCCAACGGCACCAACATGAAGCTGCTGGCCGAGCGCGGGGTAGAGGTCTTCTTCACTCAGGTGTTCCGCGACAGCTTTTTCCACGCCGATATGCACCCGGGCAACATCTTCGTCTCTTACGAACACCCGGAAAACCCGCTCTGGATCGGCATCGACTGCGGCATCGTCGGTACCCTCAATCGGGAAGATAAACGCTATCTGGCTGAGAACTTCCTCGCCTTCTTCAACCGCGACTATCGTCGGGTGGCAGAGCTGCACGTGGAGTCGGGCTGGGTACCGGCAGACACCAAGGTGGACGAGTTCGAGTTCGCCATCCGCACCGTGCTGGAGCCCATCTTCGAGAAGCCGCTCTCCGAGATCTCGTTCGGTCACGTGCTGCTCAACCTGTTCAACACCGCGCGTCGCTTCCATATGACGGTGCAGCCGCAGCTGGTGCTGCTGCAAAAGACCCTGCTCTATGTGGAAGGGTTGGGGCGTCAGCTCTACCCGCAGCTCGATTTGTGGCAGACCGCCAAGCCGTTCCTCGAGAACTGGATGCACGAACAGGTCGGGCCCAAGTCGGTATTGAACGCCATCAAGGAGAAGGCGCCATTCTGGGCGGAGAAGCTGCCGGAGCTGCCGGAGCTGGTCTATGAGACCCTGCGTCAGACCCGTCATCAGCAGCGTCATTTCGACCAGATGTTTGCCGAGTTCCGCCGTCACAGCCGTCGGCAGGGGCAGGCCCGCTACCTCTTAGGGGTTGGAGCCAGCCTGCTATTGGCGGGTGTATTCTTGCTGACCCAAAAACAACACATTGAGTGGGGACAAGCCAGTCTCGCCGGTGCAGCCCTCTGCTGGCTGGTCGGCTGGTTGCGAACCCGTTCCCATTAATCAACAACCGCGCCGTCAGGCGCCTGTTCTGGAGAGAAAATCATGGGTGGTATCAGTATTTGGCAATTGTTGATCATTGCAGTCATCGTCGTGCTGCTGTTCGGTACCAAGAAACTGCGCGGCATTGGCGGTGATCTGGGCGCGGCGGTCAAAGGGTTCAAGAAAGCCCTCTCCGACGAGCCGGCTGATGCCAAGGCCGAGCAGAAAGATGCCGAGTTTCCCCCGAAACAGCTGAACGAAGCGGCCGCTCAGAGCAGTGAGACCGCCAAGCAGAAAGACAAAGACCAGGCCTAAGCCATGTTCGATATCGGTTTTTGGGAGCTGGTCGTTATCGGTGTGGTAGCACTGGTGGTACTGGGGCCCGAGCGGCTGCCGGTTGCCATCCGCACGGCTACCCACTGGATCCGCCTCATTCGTTCGACCGCGAACTCGGTCAAGTCCGAGCTGGAGCAGGAGCTCAAGTTGCAAGAGCTGCATAACGACCTCAAGAAGGCCGAACAGTTGCAGATGAGCAACCTGAGCCCCGAGCTGCAGGAGTCCATCGAACAGCTCAAAGCGGCGGCCCAGTCGGTCAATCGCCCCTATCAGGTGGAGAACGAGATCCGTCCGCCGCGCCCCGAGCCGGTCGTCCAGGCTGAGCCTGCCACGCCGGTGGAGCCTGCGGTGCAGCTGAGCCACGACGTGCCGCCGGTCAACAGCCAGCGGGAGAGTGAGCCGGTGCCGGTCAGCGACTCCGCAGTAAAAGGGGAGGTGAAGCCATGAGTCAGGCCGAACAACCCCTGATCAGCCATCTGGTTGAGCTGAGAACCCGTTTGCTGCGCTCCATTACCGCCATCCTCGTGGTGTTTCTGGCGCTGATCTACTTCTCCAACAACATCTACGACTTCGTGGCCCAGCCGCTGCTCAGCCAGCTGCCGGAAGGGACCAGCATGATAGCGACGGATGTGGCGACCCCCTTCCTGACGCCGATCAAGCTGACCCTGGTGGTCTCCTTCTTCGTGGCGATCCCCTATCTGCTCTATCAGGCCTGGGCCTTTATCGCCCCCGGTCTGTACCAGCATGAGCGGCGCCTGATCATGCCGTTGGTGGTCTCCAGTGCCCTACTGTTCTATGCGGGGATGGCGTTCGCCTACTACGTGGTGTTCCCGCTGGTGTTCGGTTTCTTCACCAGTACCGCCCCTGCCGGGGTGACGGTGGCGACCGACATAGCCAGCTATCTGGACTTCGTACTGACCCTGTTCTTCGCGTTCGGGGTGGCGTTCGAAATTCCGGTGGCTACCATACTGCTCTGCTGGACCGGCGTGACCACACCGCAAAACCTGAAGGAGAAACGTCCCTACGTCGTTGTCGGGGTGTTTGTGGTCGGCATGCTGCTGACGCCGCCTGATGTCTTCTCCCAGACCCTGCTCGCCATCCCGATGTGGGCGCTGTGGGAGATAGGTCTGTTCTTCGCCCACTTCTACGTGAAGAAAGAGGATGAAGAGCAACAGGAACAACCGGATGTGGAGAGCTGAGGCTCTGTTCGTCACCTGTTTGCCGGACGGCGAGAGGATGACGAAGTCCGCAGGAATAGCAGAACGAGGGGAGCTGAGGCTCCCTTCCTCTTTTCATGCTCCCGTTCGAGGCGTATGGTAAGACCCCATTCGGTAGATGGTTTTCAAATACCTGATATGTATTCCTTTTGTTCGGAACGTCTCATTCCATGATCGATATCGGTTTAAACCTGACCAGCAGCCAGTTCGCCGGTGAACAGCCTGAGCTGGTGGCCCGTGCCCGTGCCGCCGGAGTGGAGGCGCTGATCCTCACCGGTACCGATCTGACTGGCAGCCGCGAGAGCGCCGAGTTGGCCGCCCGCTGGCCGGGCTACTGCTTCTCCACCGCCGGGGTGCATCCTCACGATGCCAAGAGTGTCGATGAGGCGACCCTGCCCGCCTTGCGCGAGCTGGCAGCCTTGCCGCAGGTGGTGGCCATCGGCGAGTGCGGCCTCGACTACAACCGCGACTTCTCCCCCCGTCCGGTGCAGGACGCTGTGTTCGACGCCCAGCTGGCACTGGCTGCCGAACTCGGGATGCCGGTGTTTCTCCACTGCCGCGATGCGCACGCTCGTTTTATCGAGATCCTCCGTCCCTGGTTGCCGAAACTACCGGGAGCCGTGCTGCACTGCTTCACAGGCTCCGATGAAGAGCTGGACGAGTGTCTGGCGTTGGGGCTGCATATCGGGGTGACCGGCTGGCTCTGCGACGAGCGCCGCGGCCAGCTGCTGCGCGAGCAGGTGGCCCGCATTCCAGCCGGCCGGCTGATGATCGAGACCGATGCCCCCTATCTGGTGCCGCGGGATCTGAAACCGCGCCCGAAACGCAACGAACCTGCTTTTTTGCCGCACATCGCCCAGGTGGTGGCGGCCTGTCGTGGTGAAGCGCCCGAGGCCTTGCTGGCCCATACCCGGGCCACCTCCGCCGCGTTCTTCCAACTTCCTCTCCAGGAGTGATTCATGGCTACAACTCTTCCGGGCGCCTTTCCGGGCCGCCGCCTGCGCCGTCTGCGCAAACATGATTTCAGCCGTCGTCTGGTGCGCGAGAACGTACTGACCGTCAACGATCTCATCTATCCGGTGTTCGTGCTGGAGGGGGAGAACCGTCGGGAAGCCGTTCCCTCCATGCCGGGGGTGGAGCGTCTCTCCATCGATCTGCTGTTGGAAGAGGCAGCCGAGCTGGTGGAGCTGGGCGTACCTGCCATCGCCTTGTTCCCGGTCACTCCGCTGGAGAGCAAGAGCCTGATGGCGGAGGAGGCCTACAACCCGAACGGGCTGGCCCAGCGCACCGTGCGCGCTCTCAAGGCTCGCTTCCCGGAGCTCGGGGTGATCACCGACGTGGCACTCGACCCGTTCACCACCCACGGGCAGGATGGCATCATAGATGACGAAGGCTATGTGCTGAACGACATCACCACCGAGATCCTGATCAAGCAGGCACTCTCCCACGCCGAAGCCGGGGTCGATATAGTCGCGCCGTCCGACATGATGGATGGCCGCATCGGTGCCATCCGTGCCGCACTGGAAGAGAACGGCTTCATCAACACCCAGATCATGGCCTACTCCGCCAAGTACGCCTCCTGCTACTACGGCCCGTTCCGCGACGCGGTTGGTTCTGCCGGCAACCTCGGCAAGAGCAACAAGGCCACCTATCAGATGGATCCGGCCAACAGTAACGAAGCCCTGCACGAAGTGGCGCTGGATATTCAGGAAGGGGCCGACAGCGTGATGGTCAAGCCGGGCATGCCCTATCTGGACGTGGTTCGTCAGGTGAAGGATCAGTTCGGCGTGCCGACTTTCGCCTATCAGGTGAGCGGCGAGTACGCCATGCACATGGCGGCGATCCAGAACGGCTGGCTGAAAGAGAAGGAGACCATCATGGAGTCTCTACTCTGCTTCAAGCGGGCCGGGGCCGATGGCATCCTCACCTACTTCGCCAAGCGCGTGGCGCAGTGGTTGAAGGAAGATGCCCGTTAAGCCGGGTTGAAGAGAGAAACGAGAGGGGGAGCCGATGGCTCCCCCTCTGTCGTTATGGCTCTCTTTTGGTCACGAGCGGCTGATTACAGCTTGGTCCAAGCATCGCTCCAGTGGCTGCCGGTACCCGGTGCATAGTGGCTGGTCGAGCCGCCACACCAGCCGCTGTAAGGCCAGGGTTTGCACTCATAGTTGCCACCGGCATTGCTGACCCGATCACCGGCCTGATAGCCGGTGTTGGGGGCATAGGCCGGGTAGTCGCCATCGCTGCCGCCGTTGTCGCTCTCTTCGGTCAGGGTGACCGGGAAGCGTTGCACCACCGGCTGCTGGCCGTCAGCCAGACCGGTGATGACCACGTCGTAGCTGCCATCGGTGACGTTGCTGCCCTGCAGTACCAGGGTGCTGGTGCCGTTCACCTGGCTGCTGGTGGTGCCGTGGCTGTGGCCGCTCTGCTCCAGAGTCGCGGTGATTTGGACCGGGTTGGCGGTGGTCAGGTTGAAGCGGATGCTGACCTGACCGTTGACTATGGTGTACTCGCTCGCCATGGCGCTGACGGTGAAGTCGCTGCTGCCTTCTGCGGGGGGCGTTGTGCCGCCGCAGTCGCTGTCGCCTTGTACGCGCCAGACGCCCCAGTCACCCGTGGTGCCCGGCTCTTCGTTCTGGGTCCACCAGCCTGCCAGCCAGTTCTTGCCGTTGTGGCTGACGATGTCGCCGCCCACGTAGACCTTCTTGGCATCCCAGCTGTTTTCACAGACGGCGCCCTGCTCCCTGACGGTCACGTTGCGCTGCTGGGTTACCTGCTGACCGGCGCTGTCGCTCACCTGATAGGTGAGGGTGTAGCGGCCGACCTTGCTGCTGTCGACGTTGCCGCTGACCTTGATTTGGGCGGTCAGGTCGCCATCTTCTTCATCATGGGCGCTGACGCCGGTCATCGGATCGAAAGCGGTACCCAGTTCCAGCGTGGTGTCGGTGACACCGCTGAACACCGGCTTCATGCTGTAGACTTCGATGGTACGTACCTGCTCGGTGACGTTGTTGTCGCGATCGCTCACCTTGTAGGTGAGGGGGTAGAGGCCGATGCGCTGGCTGTCTACCGAGCCTTCCACCTGGATCTGGCCAGTCAGGTCGCCATCTTCCTTGTCGTTGGCGCTGACACCTGCCAGCGGATCAAAGGCGGTACCCTGCTTGATGCGGGTATCGCTCAGGCCGCTGAACACCGGCTTGCCGTTGTCTACCGGCGGCGTGATCTCCTGATCGTGGATGAAGGGGCCGTAGCTCTTGATGAAGGATTCGTTGTAGGACTGACCGGCGGCGTTGCGGCCCATGTCCCAGTTGATGGACCAGGTCATCACGCCGCGCAGTGGTTGCCCCTCGCTCTTCAGGCGGTTGAAGGCGTTGTAGAGCTTCTGCGGATCCTGCACATAGCCGGTGGCGGCGGCGTCGATGTTGGTCGGAATGCCGAACACCAGCTTGTCATGGGGGATCTTGTAGAAGCCGCGGGTTCCGTTGCTCAGCGAATCCGCCATGTAGTAGATGAACTCTTCTTTCAGGGCATCGTTGTTCTGGGCAATCCAGCCGATGCCATCGATGTAGATACCATCGCCACCCTGGTTGTAGAACTGGGGGTTGATCCAGTCGTAGTACCCTTCCAGATTGCGGATATAGGGGATGTAGGCGCCAGTCTGGGTCAGATAGGGGAACTCCGGCGCCATGGTGATGAGGAAGTTTTTCCCCTGGGCGCGGTAGTGATCCTTGACCAGACGCAGGGCCGCCGGGATCACGGTCTGGTTGTCGGCGGCGGTGATGGCGGCCTGTTCCAGGTCGATATCCAGCCCGTCGAAGCCATAGGTCTCCACCAGACGGATGATCTCGTCGGCAAAGGCCTGCTCCTGACCCTTGCGCAGCTCGATGTGCGCATCGGCACCGCCCAGCGCCAGCAGCACGGCACGGCCCTGACGGTTCAGCTCGGCGATCTGCTCGATAAACTGGCTTTCGCTCATGCCGATGGCCGGGTCGAGCTTAAAGGTGGGGATGGGATCGCTGCCATAGACCTTCATGAAGGAGACATCGACCACGTTGTATTGCGGGTTGACCTGATCGAGCTTGACGCAGGGGGCGATACCGCCC
This sequence comes from Aeromonas sp. s11, assembly GCF_040907945.1. Lineage (NCBI taxonomy): Bacteria > Pseudomonadati > Pseudomonadota > Gammaproteobacteria > Aeromonadales > Aeromonadaceae > Aeromonas > Aeromonas sp. s11. The sequence continues at coordinate 12,148 of NZ_JBFOCU010000013.1, forward strand.
TTGTAGCCCGAGCCGTCACACCAGTTGTGCCAATAGCCGACCACTACGCCGGACTGGGGGTTGACCATCGCCTGACCGGCACTGGCGGCATATGCCATGGGGGCGCCCATGCCGAGCAGGCAGCCAAGCAGGGATAATTTGAGTTTGTTCATCGTCTCTCCGTACGGTGCAGATGGGGCGTCGGTTGTGACCGGACGTCCCCGGGGGCAGCCCCGCTGTCATAGGTGTTTTCCCTTAGACCGGTGGCTTTGCGTCGCGCCCTTTCGGGTCACTTTGCCTTTTTCCCCCGATTTCTGTGCAGCACAGAGAATCAAGTGACCTGCATGGCAGGTTGCCTATGATAGATGCTTGAAAATAAATTAATCAATAGTTGGTTTTGATTCTAATTAACTGAAAAATATTGATAATTTGTTACGGCTACCACATTTTGTCCGTTTCCATGATTGAGCATGACGGTACTTGGCTGGCAGCTCTGGCGCCGGTAAATGGCGACTTTTTGCCCCTTGAAAGTAGCGGTAAGAGCCAAAAAAGGCCCACAGATTCATTCTGTTACTGGCTGTTGATGGCAAAACTGCAGCAACGGCAGAGAGCCGGGTCGCAATGGCTGGAAAAGTACAGGGTTGCGGCGGATTCCCGCTTGATTATTGCGTGGCTTGGCCACATGTTAGAAAGCCATACAGAGCTGCTAAAGCGGTCTGTTCAAGACCAAACAAGAGGTAACCGGGATGAATAACCCTTTGCTGACAATGGATTCACTGCCCCCTTTTAGCCAGATCAAGCCGGAGCAGGTTCAGCCTGCCGTGATTCAGGCGATTGCTGACTGCAAGCAGAAGATCAGCGATGTGCTGGCCCAGCGTGATCCCCATACCTGGGATAGCCTGATTGCCCCGCTGGAAGAGGTAAATGACCGCCTGTCACGGATCTGGTCACCGGTCAGCCACCTCAACTCCGTACTCAACAGCGAAGCGCTGCGCGAGGCCCATGACGCCTGCCTGCCGCTGCTCTCCGAGTTCCAGACCTATGTTGGTCAGCATGAAGGGCTCTATCAGGCCTATCTGGCCCTCTCCCAGAGCGATGATTTCCCGCTGCTGAGCGGCGCCCAACGCAAGGAGATCCAGAATACCCTGCGTGACTTCCGCCTCTCCGGCATCGGTCTGCCTGCCGAGGCGCAGCAGCGTTACGGCGAGATTCAGGCCCGCCTCTCCGAGCTGGCCTCCCGTTTCAGCAACAACGTGCTGGATGCGACCCAGGGCTGGCACAAGCTGGTGGCCGATGAAGCCGAATTGGCCGGTCTGCCCGACAGCGTGCGTGCCGCTGCCCGTCAGATGGCTGAACTTAAAGGCAAAGAGGGGTGGTTGTTCACGCTGGATATCCCTTCCTACCTGCCGGTGATGATGTACGCGGACAACCGCGAGCTGCGCGCCGAGATGTATGAGGCCTTCACCACCCGCGCCTCCGATCAGGGCCCCAATGCGGGCAAGTGGGACAACTCCGCCATCATGAGCGAGCTGCTCACCCTGCGCCGCGAACTGGCTCAGTTGCTGGGGTTCGCCAACTATGCCGAGCTCTCCCTGGCCACCAAGATGGCGGACAAGACCGAACAGGTGGTGAGCTTCCTCACCGATCTGGCGGCCAAATCCCTGCCACAAGGCAAGGCCGAGCTGGAGGAGATCCGCGCCTTCGCCGCCGAGCAGCATGGTCAGAGCGAGCTGGCCGCCTGGGATCTCGCCTACTACGCCGAGAAGCTCAAGCAGCACAAGTTCTCCATCTCCGACGAGCAGCTGCGCCCCTACTTCCCCGCCAGCAAGGTGGTGAAGGGGTTGTTCGAGGTGGTGAAGCGGGTGTTCGGCATGAAGGTGCGCGAGCGCCTCGGCATCGACACCTGGCACCCGGACGTGCGCTTCTACGACATCTTCGATGCCGACGACGAGCTGCGCGGCAGCTTCTATCTCGACCTCTACGCCCGCGAGCACAAGCAAGGTGGGGCCTGGATGGATGTCTGTCTGGGTCGTCGCTACCGTCAGGATGGCTCGCTGCAAAAGCCGGTGGCCTACCTGACTTGCAACTTCAACGGCCCGGTGGATGGCAAGCCTGCGCTGTTCACCCACAACGAAGTGGTCACCCTGTTCCATGAGTTTGGCCACGGCATTCACCACATGCTGACCCGCATCGACGTGGCCGGTGTCGCCGGTATCAACGGCGTGGCTTGGGATGCGGTGGAGCTGCCGAGCCAGTTCCTCGAGAACTGGTGCTGGGAGTCCGAGGCGCTGGCCTTTATCTCCGGCCACTACGAGACCGGCGAGCCGCTGCCTGCCGATCTGCTGGAGAAGATGCTGACCGCCCGCAACTTCCAGGCCGCCATGCAGATGCTGCGCCAGCTGGAGTTCGCCCTGTTCGACTTCCGCCTGCATCAGGAGTTTGATCCGGCCAATCCGGCGCAGCTTCCGGCGCTGCTGGACGAGGTGCGCAGTCAGGTAGCCGTGATGACGCCACCGGCGTTCAATCGCTTCCAGCACAGCTTCTCCCACATCTTCGCGGGTGGCTATGCGGCGGGCTACTACAGCTACAAGTGGGCCGAGGTTCTCTCTGCCGATGCCTTCTCCCGCTTCGAGGAGGAGGGGATCTTCAACCCGGCGACCGGCCAATCTTTCCTGAAGAATATTCTGGAGAAGGGAGGCTCGAAGGAGCCGATGGAGCTGTTCCGAGCCTTCCGTGGTCGTGAGCCCAAGGTGGATGCACTGCTGCGACATAGCGGGATCGCTGCCTGAGATTCCTGACCCGCAGCCAGTGTGAGCTTCAACCAGGTACACTGTTTTGCGGCATAGTGGGATCGAGTCGTGATTTCTGCGACAAAAAGGGACCTTTTGGTCCCTTTTTTCAAGGCTTTTTAATATCTTGCTGATTGCATATTTGCACTGCCCACGGCTCTTCAGTAGAGTCGTGTTCTAACCTTCAAGGAGAGAAAGCCACTTGCCATGAGGCGAGCACTCGATTCCGTCTATCAAATCATCTCAAGTCTGGCTCATTCGAGCGGCCAGGGATATTTCGATACCTTTGTGAGTGAAATCGCCGCTGCTGTGATGGCTGATGTCGTCCTTATCGCCAGCAGGGAATCAAATGCTACCCACCTGACGGTTCAGGCTGCCCATCCCTCCTCTCTTGACCCCGATACCCTGACGCTGCCACTGACTGACTCTCCTGATGCCATTACCTGGCAGGAGGGGGAAGCCTGGTTCAGCGATCGTCTGTTGCAGCTGTTCCCCGCGATGCCGCTTGCCGATGCGTGGCAAGCCCAGGCCTACGCCGGGATCGCCCTCAAGGATGTGGATGGCGAGACCATAGGTATCTGCTGCCTGCTCTATCGTCAGCCGCAGGCCAATATGACCAAGGTGATGGGGCTGCTCCGGTTGCTGGGGCCGCTGGCCGGTCGCGAACTGGCGCTGATGCTGCAACGCCAGCTGCCGCAACTCTTGCCTGATACCCCCCATGTGCTGCAGAGCATGCTGTTTCAGGCCCCGGTGGGGATCGGCAAGCTCGATCTCACCGGCCGCATTCTCTGGGCCAATCCGGCTATCGAGAAGATGCTGGGCTATCCCCTCGACGAGCTGCTTCATCGCTCCATCTCCGACATCAATCACCCGGAGGATTGGCAGCGCAGCCTTGAGTGCTACGAAGAGATCCGGCGCGGCGAGCGCAGCAGTTTCACCCAGGAGAAGCGCTACTTCTGCAAGGGGGGCGAGATCCTGTGGGGGCGGGTAACTGTCACCCTGATCCGCGACGAGCAGCAGCAGCCGGACTACCTGATGGTGCTGCTGGAGAATATCGATCCCCTCAAGCGCCATGCGGAGCAGCTCAAGCTCTCTCACCGGGTCTACGACAACCTCTCCGAGGCGATTCTGGTGTGCGATGCCGACAGCCGCATCATCTCGGTCAACCCGGCCTTCGAGCAGATCACCGGCTACAGCAGCGACGAGGTGCGGGGCCAGCGTCCCAGCATGCTCAAGTCCGGGCTGCACGATCAGACCTTCTATGCCGACATGTACCATGCGCTGGAGCGGGTGGGGGTGTGGCGTGGCGAAGTGTGGAACAAGCGCAAGAACGGCAAGCTCTATCCGCAGCAGCTGATGATCAGCACCCTGCGCGAAGCTGGCAAAATTCAGCAATATATCGCCATTTTCAGCGATCTTTCCCAGACCAAGGTGGCCGAGCAGAAGATCGCGACCCAGGCCAACTACGACAACCTCACCAGCCTGCCCAACCGCTGGCTGTTTGGCCGCTGCCTTACCCGCTTCTGCGAGCGGGGCGAGCGCTTCGCGCTCATGGTGCTCGACCTCAACAACTTCAAGGCGGTCAACAACAGCATGGATCACCATGCTGGCGATGCCCTGTTGCGGGAGGTGTCGGATCGACTGGTGAGCCGGGTGCGCACCGAAGATCTGGTGGCCCGCATCGGTGGCGATGAGTTCGCGTTCCTGGTGCCCGGCATCGTCACCCGCCGTCAGGCCGAGGTGTTTGCCAAGCAGGTGATCGGCAGCTTCGCCCGCCCCTTTATGCTGGCCAACCAGCATCTCTATGTGACCGCGACCATCGGCATGACTCTCTGTCCGGTCGATGGCAGCGAGAGCGACGAGCTGCTGCGCAATGCCGAACAGGCGCTGTTTGCGGCCAAGCGGCAGGGACGGTTGCTCGGTGCCTACTGCTCATCCATGCGAGAAGAGGTGCGCCAGCGCCACCAGATGCAGCAGGATTTGGCCGAAGCGATCAAGCTGGAGCAGCTGACCATGGCCTACCAGCCCATCTGGGACAATCGCAGCGGACGGGTCGCCAAGCTGGAGGCGCTGGTGCGCTGGTATCACCCCCACTGGGGGCAGGTATCCCCTGCCGAGTTTATTCCGCTGGCGGAAGAGGCGGGATTGATTCAGGGGCTGGGTGCGCTGGTATTGTGGCAGTCGTGCCGGGATCTGGCGCGGTTGCAGCAATCCGGCTTCCCGGATCTGCAGATGTCGATCAACCGTTCCACCATGGAGTTCCAGACCATCGACCCAGAGGCGAGCGAGTGGCTCAAGGTGATCCAGCATTTCGGACTCGATCCTGCCGACATCGTCATCGAAATCACCGAATCTCTGCTGATGGAGAGCAGCGATCAGCACAGGGTGCGGATCGATGCCCTGCGCGAGGCAGGTTGCAAGCTGGCCATCGACGATTTCGGTACTGGCTACTCGGCCCTCAACTATCTGCGCACCTTCCCGGTCGATCTGGTCAAGATAGATCGCTCCTTCGTGCGCCATATCCCCTTCAACGAGCAGGATCGGATGCTGCTCGACGGCATCATCAACATAGTGCACAACCTCGGCATGCAGGTGGTGATCGAGGGGGTAGAGACCCGCGAGCAGCTCAACTTCCTCTGCCAGAAGGGGTGTGCCTTCACCCAGGGTTATCTGCTCAGCCGCCCGCTGGCCTATGACGATCTCATCGATTACCTCGCTCTCAACCGTCAGGGGATGAACCTCACTGTCGTGAGCTGACCACCGCTTCTGTTATCATGGCCGCTTCTGTACGTGCCATGAGTCTGCCTCCTATGCCCCATATTCAGGTTTTCAGTGAAGTCCCCGCCCGTGATGGCGAGCTCGACGCCCTGCGTTTACGCCTTGCCGACGTGGAGTTTCCGGCTCCGTTTGCGCTGGTACTGACTGAAGAGAGACTGGAGCTGTGCAAGCTGGATGAGCCCAAGCTGGGTGCCGTCTATGTGGACTTCGTGGAAGGGGCGGTGGCCCATAGACGCAAGTTTGGCGGTGGTCGCGGTCAGTCCATCGCCAAGGCGGTGGGGCTCAAAGCTGGTGCCACACCGACCGTGGTGGATGCCACTGCCGGTCTGGGGCGCGATGCCTTCGTGCTAGCCTCCCTCGGTTGCAAGGTGACCCTGATCGAGCGCAGCCCTGTGGTGGCAGCTCTGTTGCAGGACGGGCTGGCACGGGCGGCGCAAGATCCCGAGATTGGCCCCTGGGTGCGCGAGCGGATGCAACTGCTGCACGGGCCTGCCGTGGACAATCTGCTGGCGCTGCCGGAGCGGCCCGAGGTGATCTATCTCGACCCCATGTTCCCCCACAAGCAGAAGTCGGCGCTGGTAAAAAAAGAGATGCGGGTGTTCCAGTCGCTGGTAGGGCCGGATCTCGATGCGGATGCCTTGTTGCCTGCCGCGCTCAAGATGGCTGAGAAGCGGGTGGTGGTGAAACGCCCCGATTATGCCGGCTGGCTCAACGAACAGAAGCCCAGCATGGCTATCGAGACCAAGAGCAACCGCTTCGATGTCTATGTGATGGCGGCGCTGGCAGCGGGTTAACAGCCGGTGTGAGCCGCAGATGCAAAAAGGAGGGCCAACGTCATGTTGGCCCTCCTTTTTCGTATTGGATTCAGTTGGTTGGCGCGAAGCGGATCAGCTTTTCTTCCCCTTGCCAGTTCAGGCGCAGGGTCGCCAGATCCGCCAGACTGAGCCGCTCGCCACTGTGCAGCAGCAGATACTCGACCCCTTCGCTGGCTTCGATAGTGCGGATCTTGTCATCCCGCTGGCGATCATCGCGGCTGGTGAGGGTCACCGGCAGTTGCCAGCTGGCAGCAATTTCGAGCCAGTCGTAGAGATCGCAGCTGATGGGTTGATAATCCGGCATGATCGGCTCCAAAACAGGCAGGTTGCTGAGTCAGGCTTCCTGTACGCGGGTCGGCCAGCCCATCTTCTGCTGGCGTTCCACTTCAAAGCGCAGCTCGCTGGCGCGCAGGTAGTGTTCATCCATCCAGCCCTTGGGCAGGGTCAGGGTCAGTGACTCCTCTTCTGCCTGCAGGGTGAAGCTGGGCACTGTGCCCTGGGTACGGCGCATGCAGAGGATAAGCGCGATGCGCAGGATACGGGCCAGCCGGATCGCCTGACGACCGGTGACGGCACCCTGTTTCTCCAGTGGTTCCAGCTTGAATTCGTCCCGCTGGTTGAACAGCAGGGCCGACAACAGCTTCTTTTGCGCAGGGGTAAAGCCCGGCATGTCGATGTTGTCGATGATGTAGGCGGCGTGTTGCGGCGCCTTCTTGTATTCGATACAGAGGCCGATCTCGTGCAGCAGGGCGGCATAACGCAAAATCGGGCGACCGTAGCGTTTGGAGAGTCGCCAGGCCGGTTGCAGCTGGTTGAACGCCTCGACGGCGGTATCGCGCACCCGTTCGGCGTGCTCTTTATCCAGCTGATAGCGGCTGATCAGGCTGTCGGCGGTGCGATCCCGGGCATCACAGTCGTGATTGTTGCCAAGCAGACCGTAGATCAGTCCTTCACGCAGGGCGCCCCCCGCGAGGGTCATGCTCTCGATATCGAGTGTTTCGAAGATGGCGATCAGGATGGCGAGGCCGGAGGGGAACACGGTCAGCCGCTCGGCCGCCAGCCCTTCCAGTTGCAGCCGGTCGAGCTTGCCGCAGGCGATGGCCTGACCCATCAGCTCCTGGAGCTTGGGCAGGGTGACCCGCTCGCTCTTCCCCTGTGCCAGCATGATCTCCTGCAGCGCCTGTACCGTGCCGGAGGCGCCGACGCAGGTGCGCCAGCCGAGGGCGCGGTAATCTTCCGCCACCTTCTCCAGCACCGCCTTGGCGGCAGCAATCGCCTGCTCGAAACGGGCTTCAGAGAGCTCGCCATCACCGAAGTGATTGTTGAGCCAGGTGACGCAGCCCATGTGCAGGCTGTTGAGCAGTTTTGCTTCGCTATGTTCGCCGATCACCAGTTCGGTACTGGCACCGCCGATGTCGATCACCAGCCGGTTGCCTTCCCCGGCAGAGGTCCAGGAGACCCCTTCATAGATGGTCTTGGCCTCTTCCTCGCCCGAGATGATCTCGATGCTGTGGTTGAGTACCCGTTCCGCTTCGCTGAGGAACTCATCGACGTTGGTGGCAAGCCGCAAGGTGGCGGTACCCACCACCCGGATGTTGTCGGCCGGAATGTCCTGCAACTGTTCGGAGAAGAGACGCAAACAGTCCCAGCCCCGCTCCATGGCGGCACGGCTGAGACGAAATTCCGGATCTAGCCCGGCTGCGAGGCGAACCTTGCGCTTGACCTTGGCGACGGTGCGCAGGGCACCGGCGACCTCGCGCACCACCAGCATATGAAAGCTGTTGGAGCCGAGGTCGATGGCGGCATAGAGAGGCGAGTTGTGCAACGGGCCTGTCCTTAGCTTTTGCGCGGCGGACGACGACGGTTGTTGCTGTTGCCACCGCCCTGGCGATCCCGCATGTTGCGGTTCACTGGCTGACGGTTGCGGAACACCCGTTTCGGCGGGGTCACGTCATCCAGCAGCGCTTCGCGATCATATTTGCTGACCGGAATGGCGTGGTGGATGTACTCCTCGATGGCCGGCAGGTTGAAGGCATAGTCTTCACAGGCCAGGCTGATGGAGTGACCGCTCTTGCCGGCACGACCGGTACGACCGATGCGGTGTACATAGTCTTCGGCGTCGTCGGGCAGGTCATAGTTGAAGACGTGGGTCACGTCAGGGATGTGCAGACCACGGGCGGCCACGTCGGTGGCGACCAGAATATCGAGCGCACCCTTGGTGAAATCCTCGAGGATCTTCATCCGCTTTTTCTGCGGCACGTCACCGGTCAGCAGACCGACGCGGTGGCCGTCGTTTTCCAGCCAGGCATGGACGTCTTCACAGACATGCTTGGTGTTGGCGAAGACGATCGCTTTTTCCGGCCACTCCTCTTCCATCAGGGAGAGCAGCAGCAACATCTTGTCTTCATTGGAGGGGTAGAACAGCTCCTCCTTGATCCGCACGCCGGTCATCTGCTCCGGCTCTACCTGCACATGTTCCGGATGGTTCATGTGTTCGTAGGCCAGCTCCTGCACACGCAGGGAGAGGGTGGCGGAGAACAGCATGCTCAGACGCTCGGTCGCGGGCGGCATGCGGCGGAACAGGAAGCGGATGTCCTTGATGAAGCCCAGATCGAACATGCGATCAGCTTCGTCCAGTACCACGACCTGAATGTTGCTCAGATCGATCACCTTGGACTTGAAGTAGTCGATGATGCGGCCAGTGGTGCCGATCAGGATGTCGACGCCCTGCTCCAGCACAGCCAGCTGCTTGTCGTAACCTTCGCCACCGTAGGCGAGGCCGAGTTTCAGGCCGGTAGAGGCGGCGATGCTGTCGGCATCGTTATAGATCTGTACTGCCAGTTCCCGGGTGGGTGCCATGATGATGGCTCTGGGTTGGTTAACCAGACGGGGCTTGGTCAGCGGGTGAGTCAGCAAATAGTTGAATGTCGCGGCCAGGAAGGCAATGGTCTTGCCGGTTCCTGTCTGGGCCTGACCGGCGAGGTCATGACCTTCTACCAGCAGTGGCAGAGACAGTGCCTGGATGGGCGTGCAATAGTGAAATCCCTTTGATTCCAGACCAGCCAGAACTTCGGGTTCGAGGCCCATTTGGGCGAATTTGTCGGTCGTTAAGTGTGTTTTGCTCATGGCGGTAGGTTATCAGGTTAGGCTTGCAATAATAAACAGGATCATTTCAAATAGGGCAACTATTGCCTTTGTTGATATGTCAATAAAGCCTTAATTACTGACTGGAGTTGGAGATGAGTGACAAGATTGTTCAGCTGAGCGATGCCAGCTTCGAGGCAGATGTAATCAAAGCCGATGGCGCCGTTCTGGTCGACTTCTGGGCCGAGTGGTGTGGTCCGTGCAAGATGATTGCCCCGATCCTGGAAGAAGTTGCCCAAGAGTACGAAGGTCGCGTGACCGTAGCCAAACTGAACATCGACCATAACTCTGATACTCCGCCCAAGTACGGCATTCGTGGTATCCCGACCCTCTTGCTGTTCAAGAATGGCGAAGTGGCAGCGACCAAGGTCGGTGCACTGTCCAAGACTCAGCTGAAAGAGTTCCTGGACGGCAACCTGTAATAATTAAAGAGGAGCGCATTGCAATAATGCGCTCCTTGTGTTTTATCACCTAGACGCTCATCCCGATTGGTGCTAGTTTATCGCTCGTTTGCTAACCTTTTTGCCTGACTCTTTGCTAACCACAGCCTGGCAATCAAATCCGATCAGCATCAATCCAGCAGACTGTCTCCTCATTTCAATCCTTGCTTACAGACTTTCACCACTATGAATCTGACTGAATTAAAGAACACTCCTGTGTCCGAGCTGGTCAAGCTTGGCGAATCCATGGGGTTGGAAAATCTGGCTCGGGCGCACAAGAAAGATATTATTTTTGCAATCCTCAAGGCGCACGCCAAGGGTGGTGAAGATATCTTTGGCGACGGTGTGCTGGAAATCCTGACCGATGGTTTCGGCTTCCTGCGCAGTGCAGACGGCTCCTATCTGGCAGGCCCTGACGATATCTACGTCTCCCCGAGCCAGATCCGCCGCTTCAACCTGCGTACCGGCGATACCATCTCCGGCAAGATCCGGCCACCGAAAGAGGGCGAACGCTACTTCGCACTGCTCAAGGTCAACGAGGTCAACTACGACCGTCCGGAAAACTCCCGCAACAAGATCCTGTTTGAAAACCTTACCCCCCTGCATGCCAACGAACGTCTGCGTATGGAACGGGGTAATGGCTCTACCGAAGATATCACCGCCCGTGTACTGGACCTGGCTTCCCCCATCGGTAAAGGTCAGCGTGGCCTGATCGTGGCGCCGCCCAAGGCCGGTAAGACCATGCTGCTGCAGAACATCGCCCAGAGCATCGCCTACAACCACCCGGACTGTGAACTGATCGTTCTGCTGATCGACGAGCGCCCGGAAGAAGTGACCGAGATGCAGCGGATGGTGAAAGGTGAAGTGATCGCTTCCACCTTTGACGAACCTGCTTCCCGTCACGTTCAGGTTGCCGAGATGGTGATCGAGAAGGCCAAGCGTCTGGTCGAGCACAAGAAAGATGTGGTGATCCTGCTGGACTCCATCACCCGTCTGGCACGTGCCTACAACACCGTCATCCCGTCATCCGGCAAGGTACTGACCGGTGGTGTGGATGCCAACGCCCTGCACCGTCCCAAGCGCTTCTTCGGCGCCGCGCGTAATGTTGAAGAGGGCGGCAGCCTGACCATCATCGCCACCGCGCTGATCGATACCGGCTCCAAGATGGACGAGGTTATCTACGAAGAGTTCAAGGGGACCGGCAACATGGAACTGCACCTCTCGCGCAAGATTGCCGAGAAACGTGTCTATCCGGCCATCGACATCACCCGCTCAGGTACTCGTAAAGAAGAGCTGCTCACCTCAGGTGACGAGCTGCAGAAGATGTGGATCCTGCGCAAGATTGTCCACCCGATGGGCGAGATCGACGGTATCGAATTCCTCATCGACAAGCTGGCGATGACCAAGACCAACGACGAGTTCTTCGACGCCATGCGGCGCCAGCAGAAGTAAGTCCGGTCAGAAAATGACGAAACCGCGGCCCTGGTCGCGGTTTTTGTTTATCTGTTTTCCGGTCGCCCTAGTAGTATGAGATCCCGATGTCACATGGATGGAGACGTCATGAAGCCTGTTTTCTGGTTATTGCTGGGGTTGCTGAGTGCAATGCCAGCCTGCGCGCAGAGTGCTCCGGTCGCGGTGACAGCCGAGACGTTGCAGACTCACCAGCGCTATCTGGCGGGCCGTCTGCAGGAGGGGCAATTTGCAGCCATCGACTCTCTGCTGGCGACCCTGAGTCGCGAGCGGCGGGAGTTCCTGCTGTTGCAACTGCTGCGGGATATTCCCGCTACCACCCCTGCATCCCCTGCGTTGCAACAGTGGGTCGAGGCTCAGGCCGACAAGGCCCCCGAGTGGCTCATGGAGCAGCAGGTCGACGGTTTTCTGGTGCAGCAACCGGTTTATGATTTTGCCGCGCGTGCCCGTCAGTTGCTGGGGGCGTGGCAATTGCAATCACTGGTGCAGCGCTATCGGCTGCAGCTTGCTCAGGGCAGCTTCCAGCTAAAGTCCATCTACTACAGCAGTAACCCCGATCTCGCCATGCAGCAGCAAGCCCTGTTGCTGGCCCTCGACACCTTGCCGCAACCGATCTGGATGCGGGAGGCGCAAGCGCTGGCCAGCCAGAATATCTATCTGCCCGACAATCACCTGTTGTTCCATCTGTTGCAGCGCACCGGGGAACCGGCGCTCTATAGCATGCTGTGGCGGCGGCCGGCAGATCAGGATGCGCTGCGTGCACTCTCTACCATTAACCGCTTTCATCACGGCAGTGCTGCCAGCGATTTGCTGATTGCCGCCAGTGGCAATGAGGGATTGAAGGGGGCCGCCCTGCGCCAACTGAGCGCACTCTCCCCCTTGCCGCCGCAGGCCCAGAAATACCTGCTGGCGGAACTCTCCAACCGCCAATACGGGGCGCTGGTGGCCGGTCTGTTGATGGAGTTGGACGAGCCCCAGCTGCTCTCTGCGCTGGCCAGACGCCTCGGCCAGCGTGACGTGCCACCCATTGCACCGAGTCTGCTACCCGATTCGGGTACACCCGATGGGCAGCCAGGGTTATAATGCGTGACCTCCTGAACCCGGTTGGGAACTTGCATGAAATACAAGGATTTGCGTGATTTCATCGCGCAGCTGGAACAAAACGGACAACTCAAGCGGATCACCCGCGAGATAGATCCCTATCTGGAGATGACCGAGATCAGCGACCGCACCCTGCGTGCGGGTGGCCCGGCTCTGCTATTCGAAAATCCCAAAGGCTACACCATGCCGGTGCTGACCAACCTGTTCGGTACCCCGGATCGGGTTGCCATGGGCATGGGGCAGCCCGATGTGGGCGCCCTGCGTCAAGTCGGGGTCTGGCTCTCCTATCTCAAGGAGCCCGAGCCGCCCAAGGGATTCAAGGAGCTGATGGAGAAGCTGCCGATCTTCAAGCAGGTGCTCAATATGCCGACCAAGCGCCTCTCTTCCGCCCCCTGCCAGCAGGTGGTGCAGGAGGGCGATGCGGTCGATCTCGACCAGATCCCGATCCAGCACTGCTGGCCCGGCGATGTGGCGCCGCTGGTCACCTGGGGCCTCACCATCACCCGCGGCCCCTACAAGAAGCGGCAGAACCTCGGCATCTATCGCCAGCAGAAGATCGCCAAAAACAAGCTGATCATGCGCTGGCTGGATCACCGTGGCGGTGCCATCGATTTTCGCGAGTGGCAGGAGGCCCATCCCGGTGAGCGATTCCCGGTGGTGGTGGCGCTCGGTGCCGATCCGGCGACCATTCTCGGCGCGGTGACGCCGGTGCCGGATACTCTCTCCGAATATGCCTTTGCCGGTCTGCTGCGCGGCAGTCGTACCGAGGTGATCAAGGCCATCAGCTGCGATCTGGAGGTGCCCGCCAGCGCCGAGATCGTGCTGGAAGGCTATCTTGAGCCGGGTGAGATGGCGCCGGAAGGCCCTTATGGCGACCACACCGGCTACTACAACGAGGTGGACGAGTTCCCGGTCTTCACCATCACCCACATCACCAAGCGGCGCGATGCTATCTATCACAGCACCTACACCGGCCGTCCGCCCGATGAACCGGCGGTGCTGGGTCTGGCGCTGAACGAGGTGTTCGTGCCGCTGCTGCAGAAGCAGTTCCCCGAGATTGTGGACTTCTATCTGCCGCCGGAGGGCTGCTCCTACCGGATGGCGGTGGTGACCATCAAGAAACGCTACCCGGGCCACGCCAAGCGGGTGATGCTGGGGGTCTGGTCCTTCCTGCGCCAGTTCATGTACACCAAGTTTGTGGTGGTGTGTGACGATGACGTCAACGCTCGCGACTGGAAGGATGTGATCTGGGCCATCACCACCCGGATGGACCCGGCACGGGACACCACCTTGATCGAGCATACGCCGATCGACTATCTGGACTTCGCCTCGCCGGTCTCCGGCCTCGGCTCCAAGATGGGGCTGGATGCCACCAACAAGTGGCCGGGCGAGACCAATCGGGAGTGGGGTCAGCCCATAGTGCAGGATGAGGCGGTGAAGCAGAAGGTTGATGCCATCTGGGATGAGCTCAATATCCTCGGATGAGGCAAACATGACAGCTTTGCTGCAAAAAGTGATGCGATCCGCACTGATTTGAGTATTCTCGACTGACGGGGCCAGGGCTGCTGGTCGTCACTCCATAGTGAAACAATGAGCGAAGCGGGCCGAGCGAGCCCGCCACAAGGACAAGAATGCAACGTATCAAATGCCGCGTAGAGGAACTGCGCGAATATGTCGACACCATCTGGCATGTGGCCCTGACGCCGCAGCAAGCGATCAGCTTCAAGCCGGGCCAGTATCTGCTGGTGGTGATGAGCGATTCGGACAAGCGCCCCTTCTCCATCGCCAACTCGCCGACCCGCCCTGGCGTGCTGGAGCTGCAAATCGGTGCCACTCCCGAGAACGCCTACGCCGGTCAGGTGCTGGCCCGCATGCGCGAGCAGGGGGAGATCGAGGTCGAATTGCCCGCTGGCAAGGCGTTCCTGCGCGATGAGTCTCCCCGTCCGCTGATCCTGATGGCGGGCGGCACCGGCTTCTCTTACGCTCGCTCCATTCTGGAGTACCTGATTGACACGGGCAGCAAGCGTCCGGTGTTCTTCTACTGGGGTGTGCGTCAGGCTCACTGGCTCTACGAACTGGAGCAGATGCAGCAGTGGGAGCGTGACTATGCACCGCTCACCTTCATTCCGGTGGTGCAGGAGCCTGACGCTGACTGGACTGGCAAGAGCGGGCTGGTACACAAGGCGATCATGGATGACTTCGTCAGCCTCCACGACTACGACATCTATGTCGCCGGCCGTTTCGAGATGGCGGGTGCCGCGCGTGAGGAGTTCAAGATCCTCGGCGCCGAGCCGGAGCGCATCTTCGGTGATGCCTACGAATTTATCTGACGGGATCCCCGTCTGGATGACGCAGCCCCCGGTTTTGCCGGGGGCTTTTGTTTTTGTGGCTGCCGCAGTACCTGATCGTACCGAATGGTTGGATTATCGCGGCGTTATCCCATTATTTTTCAATATTTTGGCTATGAGTGGCTACTAATCGAGCCTAGCTGATGGCATCTTTGTGGGGGATTGACAAGAGCATCCATAGAGCAAGCACAAGGAGGCGCAGTGTTGAGTGAAGAGGGCAGGGCATCTGCGGAGGATGACAGGGGAGAGACCGGTTCTGTCGAGCGGGTCGCAACGCTGATCCCGTCCCCTCATGGCGGTGAAATAGCCCGTTTGCAGGCAGAGATCGCCGCTTTGAAGCATGAAAACGGCCTGTTGCAGGAGAAGCTCAATGCCGCCCTCGATGGCACCGGCATCTGTCTCTGGCAGGGCACCATTCCCACCGGCGAGCTGCGGGTCTTCAATCTGCAGAACTTTCAGGCCGGTGACATGGCCCCTCATTTCGATCAGTGGAGCGCCAAGCTCCATCCCGACGATCGCGCCCATGCCATGGGCAGCTACTTTGCCCACCTTGAGGGCAAAACCCCCTTCTATGAAGCCGAATACCGCACCATCAATCCGCAAGGGGAGGTTACCTGGCTGTGGGATAGGGGGCGGGTCGTCGATCGGGATGGCGATGGCAAGCCGCTGCGGATCATGGGCTCCCATATCGATATCACCCAGCGCAAGGCCTATGAGCAGCGACTGGCGGAGCGTGCCAACAGCGACGCGCTGACCGGCTTGCTCAATCGGCAGGGGTTTGGCAAGGCGTTTGCCCAGCTGCAGCCACAAGGAGCGGGGGCGCTGCTCTTTATCGATCTGGATGATTTCAAGGGGATCAATGACCAGCTGGGCCACGCCTGCGGCGATCTGGTGTTGCAGCAGATGGCGGACTGGCTGCGCCTTATTATGCCTGGCTCGGCGCTATGTGGCCGTTACGGCGGCGACGAGTTTGTGGTGCATCTGCACCGGGATGTATCGAGCCATGGCCTGGCGCAGCTGGCTGACGCCCTGATCAGCCGGATGCATGGCTATGTGCCCAAACCCGGTTGCCCGCAACGGGTGGGGCTGAGTATCGGCATCGCCCTGTGGGAGGAGGAGCCATTGAGCTTCCGACAGGCGCTGGAGGTGGCCGACAGGGCCATGTATGAGGCCAAGGCGCGCGGCAAGCGAGCCTGGTATCTGCTTCAGGTGTGATGCTTTTTACAGGTTCAATCCAAAGCAAAAACCCCAGCCGAGCTGGGGTTTTCGTTATTCGCCTTTGGCGCCGAGCTGCTGCTCGAGCTGAGCCAGCTTGCTTTCGAGGGCGGCCAGTTTTTCACGGGTACGCAGCAGCACCTTGGTCTGCACGTCGAACTCTTCGCGGCTGACCAGATCCAGCTTGCCCAGCTGGGCTTGCAGTACCTGACGCATCTTCTTCTCGGCCTCTTCACCCATGCTGCGAATGCCGGGTGGCAGGGAGTTGTGCACCTGCTTGGCGATCTCTTCCAGTTTCTTCGGGTCGATCATGATGTCCTCCTTAAGCGTTGGCGAACATTCTACCGACAATTCCCTCACTTTGCCGAGATCGCGGCGGCTTTTTAGTCGTGATGGTGCCCGCTGGCTGGTCGGGTCTGGTGATGGGGCCACAACTGCTACCCTTGCGCCCCTTTGTTAACCTGAAACCATGACATGCACCACAAAGCTGAGCCAGAACTGTCCGGCATGAGTCTTATTTGGTGTTGGTTTTATGTTAACGTTTTGCAGTCGAGGTCGTGATGACCCCGTTGGCTTGTGATGGATAACAACCTTATAAAAAGAGAATAAAAAATGAAGAAGAAGCTAATTTATGCAGCTGTTGTCAGCGCCCTGCTGGCCGGATGTGGTGGAGATGACAACAAGGGAGACACCACCAGCTCCCTCGATTATGCCTTGAGTGGCGCCAGCGGTATTCGACCGAGCGTGCTGGCCCCCCGTGCCAGCGATGGTACCCTGAAGTTTTCGACAGAAACGGCTGATCTGTCGAACCCGGTATCTGCCCTCTCAACCCTTGATGGCTGGTCAACCACCCAACCCGTCCAGCTGGTACCGGCGACCGTGACCGGTGTCTCTGTGCCGGCACCGGCGGCCAGCGAGTATGCCTCTGCCGTTGCGCCCCTCTACCTGCTCGAGCTCACGCTGGATCCTGTCACTCTGCAACCCAACGGAGTCAAGGGCGGCAAGCCACTGGTTTATGGGACCGACTTTGTGGTCACTGGCGGGGACGGCAAGCTCAATCTGGTTCCGCTCAAGCCGCTCAATCCCTCTTCTTACTACATGATCGTGGCGACCGATGCCCTCAAGGACAGTCGTGGCACACCGCTCAAGGCGGGCGGCGATTACAGCAGCTTCAAATCGACAGCTGGCGCAACTACTCAGGAGCAGACCATCAACGGCCTGATCTCGATGCAGGAAGGTCTGTTCAAAGCGGCCACCGGGATCACCAGCGATCGGGTGATCTTCTCCGACTGGTTTGCCACCCAATCTGGTGCCGATGTGCTGCTGGCGGTGAAGAGTGCCGCCGCTTCCGTGCTGAAGAGCCCGAGTCTGGACGCCGCGGCGCTGTGGAAACAGGATGCCAGAGGCAACACCAGCCTGCCGGCAACCTATACCATCAACGGTCTTAATGGCGGGGTGGATTTTCTGACCCAGCTGGCGAATGAGCAATTCTTGCCGCAGAAAGATCGTGATGCGATTGCTGCCGCTGTGGCGGCTAATGGCATCCTAAACGGGGTCGCAGCGGTGACCAAGGTGTATACCGGTACCGTCAAGCTCCCTTACTTCCTCTCTACTCCAGCGATAGCAGGCTCCTGGGACAAGGCCAAGACCCAATCCTGGCACGGCGCCATTCCCAGCCTCTATGCCATCGCCAACGCGCTGAAAGCGGGCGATACCGAGGTGATCGGTGGACTGGTCGGGGCGGGCGTGGACCCGGCATTGCTGGGTGAGCTGATCACCGACCCGAGCCGTCAGAGTGAACTGCTGACCGAGGCGAGCAAGCTGATCGGGGTGACTCTCACCTCTGGTGGCAAGCCGCTGGATGCCGAGCGCAATATCGGCCGTTTCAACCCGTTGCCGACCCTGAGCGAAGTACAATCGGTACCGCTGCGGATCTTCGCCGCTGCACCGCTCAATACCATTACCGATGTGATCATCTATCAACACGGGGTTACCTCCATCAAGGAGAACGCCTATGCGCTGGCGCTGGGCCAGATTGGTGCTGGTCTGCAAGTCACACCAACAGCCAAAAATGTCGCTGTGGTAGTGATCGATCATCCGCTGCACGGCGAGCGTGGTTATGCCCTGAGCAACAGCATGGCGACGGTGACCACATCGGAGAACCCGCTCCCCTATCTGAACCTCAACTATCTGACGGTGGCGCGGGACAATCTGAAACAGAGCGTGGCGGATCTGCTGGGGCTGCGACTGGCTGTCGGTCTGGCCAACACCCAGGGATTGGGTGGCCAATTGGGTGGTGCCGGTCTGAAGGTGCATTTCCTCGGTCACTCACTTGGTGCCATTACCGGGTCCAATCTGCTGGCTGTCGCCAACCAGACCACCGGCAGTGCTCAGGCTGATGCCCTGTTCAAGTTCGATACCGGTGGTCTGGCGATGCCGGGTGGCGGCATCGCGCCGTTGTTGCTCAACTCGCCTAGCTTCGGGCCGACCATCAAGATGAGCGTGCTTACCTCGGGCAGTCCGGCGCTGAAAGCGGGCTTTACTGCCTATGCACCGAATTGCAAAACAGCTGCCGCCACTTGCTTCGTCAACGAGTTCCTGCCCAGCCTGGATGCTGCCACGCAGGCGGGTGCGGCGAGCACCTTGCAGAGCTATACCTTTGCCGCCCAGTCAGTGCTGGACTCTGCCGACCCGATCAATCTGGGCAGTGGCGTCGCCAAGAGCTTCCCGCTGTTCGCCACCGAAATTGTGGGTGATGGCGCCCTCAATCTGCCGGATCAGGTGATCCCCAACAGCATCGCCTCTGCACCGTTGGGTGGCACCGAGCCGCTGTTCCGGGTGCTGGGTTTGCAAGAGCTGAAGGGGTCCGGCGTGCTCCCGGCGGGTCACCATGCTGCGCGCTTCCTGAAAGGGGGCCATAGCTCGCTGCTGGCTCCTGACGAGAACTTCGATCAGGCTGGCGCGGTCACCACCGAGATCCAGACCCAGTTCGCCAGCTTCTTTATGAGTGGCGGTGCGGCGGTCAAGGTAACCGATGACACCCTGATCAAGCAGTAACTGCCTATCGCGTAAAAAAACGCCGCCCTTCGGGGCGGCGTTCTCGTTTCTGCGGCTGCTGAAAAATCAGGTCGGCTGGTGGTTGCGATCCAGCCAGCCTTGCAGCAGGCCGACCAGCAGACCGGTCAGGTGGGCGATGTTGGCGGTGCTGGTGCCGAGCATGTCGAAGAAGCCGAGCACCATCCAGAACAGCATAAAGCCCATCAGTGCCGGTGGCAGAGTCAGGCCACAGGCCGGTTGCAGCTTGCTGCGCAGCCAGCAGTAGCCGAGCAGGGCATAGACCACGCCGGAGAGGCCGCCAAACAGCGGGCCGCTGGCAAAGAACTCGGCGATATTGGGCAGGGCGGCGCCCACCAGCAGCAGGATCAGCAGCTTGCCGCTGCCGAGGCGCTGCTCGATCTGGCCTCCCAGATACCACCACCAGAGCAAGTTGAACACCAGATGGAGCACCGAGAAGTGGATCAGGGCGGGGGTGAAATAGCGCCATGCCTGCCAGTCGGTGAACTGGGCCAGCGTCGGGTGGAATGCCAGTTGATCAAAAATGGGCAGGCCGATGGCCTCGATCCCGTAGATGGCGAGACAGGCGATGATGACCACCAGCGTCAGTGGCCCTGCCTGATGGAGGAAGTCGGTGATGGGATCCGTCATCCCCTTGCTGTAGTCGATGCGGGCATCGGCGCGGCCGGATTGCCAGGAGGCCTCCATGTAGCGCGGGTGGCCCGGCTCGGCCAGAAAGCGCTTCACCTCCAGCTGGGCCTGGGCAAGGCGTAGCTCGTCCGCCAGCCAGATGGTGACCCCCAGCTCGGACTGGGTCAGCTCGCAGGAGATGCCCAGGGTCGCCAGATAGTCCACCAGCGCCTGCGCCATGCGGGCGTTGTCGAGCACCAGCAGCTGGATCATGCCTCGCCTGCCTTGATGGGAAACTCCCGGCGCCACGCCTCGAAGCCGCCATCCAGACTGTAGACCTCGTCATAACCCTGTTGCAGCAGGTATTGGGCCGCCCCCTGACTGCTGTTGCCGTGATAGCACATCACGATGACCGGGGTATCGAAATCCACTTCATTCATAAAGCGCACCAGCGTGCCGTTGGTAAGGTGGAAGGCGCCGACCGCGTGGGCCGCTTCAAAGGATTGCGGGTCGCGAATATCCACCAGACGGGCTTCACCCGAGCTCAGTTTCTGGTAGGCATCATGGGCATTGATATGGGCAAACTGGTCCATCGGGATGTCCTGCGAATAGGTTGATTACGGGCCAGTGTACCGCAAGCTTGGGCGCAAACTAACCCCACAAAAGATAAGGGAGCCAGCGGCTCCCTTGTTGATATGGCATGCGGGGCAGTGGGTTAACCGCCCAGATAGGCCTGCCGCACTGCCGGGTTGGCCAGCAGGGCGGCGCCCGTATCTTGCAGCACCACGTGGCCGTTCTCCAGCACATAACCGCGGTCGGCCAGCTTGAGCGCCTGGTTGGCGTTCTGCTCCACCAGAAAGATGGTCATCCCCTTCTGCCGCAACTGTTCGATGGTGTCGAAGATCTGCTGAATGACGATGGGGGCCAGCCCCAGCGAGGGTTCATCCAGCAGCAGCAGGCGCGGTTTGCTCATCAGGGCACGGCCGATGGCCAGCATCTGCTGCTCGCCGCCGGACATGGTGCCTGCCCGCTGTTCCAGCCGTTCGTGCAGGCGCGGGAACAGGGTAAACACCTGATCCAGCAGGCCATGCTGCTCGGCCTTGTCGACGAAGAAGGCGCCCATCAGCAGGTTCTCCTCCACTGTCAGGCGGGCGAAGATACGGCGCCCCTCCGGCACTACGGCGATATCCTTGCGCATGATGCGGGCGGTGGTGAGGGAGCTGATCTGTTCCCCCTCAAACCAGATTGAGCCACTGCTGGGCTTGGGTTCGCCGCAGAGTGTCATCAGCAGGGTGGTCTTGCCTGCGCCGTTGGCGCCGATCAGGGTGACGATTTCCCCCTCTTTCACCTCGACGCTGACATCGTGCAGTGCCTGAATTTTGCCGTAGTGGGTCGATACGTTGCGAAGTTCTAACATCTTTTTGTCCTTACGACTCGCCCAGATAGGCCTTGATCACTGCCGGGTTGTTGCGGATTTCATCCGGCTTGCCGTGGGCCAGCGGGGTGCCCTGGCTGACCACGAAGATGCGGTTGGAGATGCCCATCACCAGCTTCATATCGTGCTCGATCAGCAGCACCGAGACCCCGAATTCGTCCCGCAGGCCCATGATGAGCTCGTCCAGCTCGTCGGTCTCCTTCGGGTTGAGGCCGGCAGCCGGTTCGTCCAGCATCAGCAGCTCGGGACGGGTCGCCATGCAGCGGGCGATCTCGAGGCGGCGCTGCTGACCGTAGGCCAGATTACCGGCGGCGCGGTTGGCAAGATCCTTGAGGCCCACTTTATCCAGCCAGAAGGCGGCCCGCTCCAGCCCCTCCTGCTCGGCACGGCGAAAGGCCGGGGTCTTGAACAGACCGGCGATAAAGCTGGTGTTGAGATGCTGGTGTTGGGCAACCAGCAGGTTCTCCACCGCTGTCATCTCCTTGAACAGCCGCACGTGCTGGAAGGTGCGCACAATCCCCTTGCGGGCGATGAGGTGGCCGGGCAGCCCCTGGATCTCCTCACCCTTGTAGCGGATGGTGCCGCCGCTCGGGTTGTAGAAGCCGGTCAGGCAGTTGAAGATGGTGGTCTTGCCCGCGCCGTTGGGGCCGATGATGGAGATCACCTCGCCCTTGTCGATATCCAGTTTGACCCCGTTGATGGCTAGCAGGCCCCCGAAGCGCATCGACAAATCAGAGACTTCCATTAACTTCTGATGTGTACTCATTTCTTCAACTCCAGATGCGGACGGGTCATCGGCAGCAATCCCTGTGGCCGCCAGATCATCATGAACACCATCAAGAGGCCGAACATCAGCATGCGGTACTCGTTGAATTCGCGGGCCAGCTCCGGCAGCACCGTCATCACGATGGCAGCCAGCACCACCCCGATCTGGGAGCCCATGCCACCCAGCACCACAATCGCCAGCACGATGGCCGACTCGATAAAGACGAAGGATTCCGGGCTGATAAAGCCCTGCCGGGAGGCAAAGAAACTACCCGCAAAACCGGCGAAGGTAGCGCCTATGGTGAAGGCGGTCAGCTTGATGATGGTGGGGTTGAGCCCCAGCGATTTGCAGGCGATCTCGTCCTCCCGCAGCGCTTCCCAGGCGCGGCCCAGTGGCATGCGCAGCAGGCGGTTGATGACGAACAGAGTCACCACCACCAGCACCAGCGCCATCAGGTAGAGGAAGATCACCTTGTGGTTGGCGTTGTAGGTAATGCCGAAGAAGTTGTGGAAGGTATCAAAGCCCCCATCCTTGACGGTGCGGTTGAACTCCAGACCCCCCAGGGTCGGTTTGGGAATGCCGGAGATACCGTTGGGGCCGCCGGTCAGGCTGGTCATGTTGTTGAGCAGAATCCGGATGATCTCGCCAAAACCCAGGGTGACGATGGCCAGATAGTCTCCCCGCAGCCGCAGCACCGGGAAGCCGAGCAGGAAGCCGAACAGGGCCGCCAGACCACCGGCGATGGGCAGGCACTCCCAGAAGCTCAGTCCGAAGTAGGTGTTGAGCAGGGCATAGCTGTAGGCACCGACCGCGTAGAAGCCGACATAGCCGAGATCGAGCAGGCCGGCGAGGCCGACCACCACGTTCAGCCCCAGCCCCAGCATGATGTAAATCAGGGTGAGGGTGGCGAGATCGATGGCGCCGCGAGAAGCCATAAAGGGCCAGCTCACCGCGAACAGCAGCACCAGCACGGCGGTGAGGTTATAGAGCTTGGGCGCCTCTTCCGGGCTCGGCAGCACCAGCTTGGTAAAGCCGACCGAGAAGCCGCTGATGGAGGCCTGAAACAGCTTGGCAATCTGGCCGCGCAGCATCTGGAACCAGAAAACGAGGGTGGCGCCCCCCAGCAGCCAGGCCAGCGACACATCGAGGCGGCTCACTACCTGCAGGCTGGAGCCATCGGTCTCCAGCTTGAAGCCGAGCAGCCAGAAAGAGAGCACCAGCAACACCAGGCTGGCGATACAGGCGTGGATAAATTGATGTTTCATCACACTTTCTCCACTTCCGGACGGCCCAGAATGCCGGTCGGCATAAAGAGCAGCACAAAAATGAGCAGGGCAAACGCCATCACATCCTTGTACTCGGTGCTGAGATAACCGGCGGTGAGCGCTTCAACCACGCCGAGCAGCAGGCCGCCCAGTACGGCGCCCGGAATGCTGCCGATACCACCCAATACAGCGGCAGTGAAGGCCTTCAGACCGGCCATAAAGCCGAGGTAGGGGTTGATGACGCCGTAATACATGCCGAGCAGCACCCCGGCGACGGCGGCCAGCGCGGCCCCCAGCACGAAGGTGATGGAGATGACCACGTGGGTGTCGATGCCCAGCAGGTTGGCCATCTTGATATCTTCCGAACAGGCGCGGCAGGCGCGGCCCATGCGGGAGCGGCCGATGAACTGGGTCAGCGCCAGCATGGTGATGAAAGTCACCACGAAGATGATCAGCTGCATATAAGAGAGGCTGGCCTGAAAACCATCCTCACCCCCCAGGGTCCAGCCACCGGAGATCAGGCTGGGCATGGCAATATCCCGCGAGCCCTGTGCCATCCGCATCATGTTCTGCAAGAAGATCGACATGCCGATGGCGGAGATGAGGGGGATCAGCCGGTTGCCACCACGCAGTGGCCGGTAGGCGACCCGCTCGATGCTCCAGCCATAGGTGCCGGTGATGATGATACTGACCAGGAAGGCGCCTCCCAGCAGTAGAAAGGTGCTGTCGATGCCCATCATCATGAGCCCCGCCATCACCATAAAAGCGACATAGGAGCCGATCATGTACACCTCGCCGTGGGCGAAGTTGATCATGCCGATGATGCCATAGACCATGGTGTAGCCAATGGCGATCAACGCATAGGTGCTGCCTATGGTTAATCCGTTCAGCAGTTGCTGAACCAGATAGAGGAGGTGTTCGGACATACTGCGTTCCCTGTACTTGCCCGCAAAGAGAGGAGGGGGTGAGCGTACTCACCCCCGATCGGCAGATTATTTGACTTGGCTGGAAGTACCGTCAGCGTGCCACTGGAACACACCGAATTCGAAGCCTTTCAGGTCACCGTTCGGTGCCCAGGTCAGGGGGCCCATCACGGTATCGATCGGCGCAGCCTTGATGGCGGCGGCAACGGCAGCCGGGTCATCTTCACCCGCCTTGGCGATACCGGCTGCCAGGGTTTGCACCGCGGCATAGGTAGTCCAGACGAACGGGCCGGAGGAGTCCTGACCCTTGGCCTTGAACGCCGCTACCAGCGGGGCGTTGGCAGGCACCAGATCGTATTTGTTCGGCAGGGTCACCAGCAGGCCTTCGGAAGCCGGGCCACCAATGGCGGAGATATCCTTGTTACCCACCCCTTCCGGGCCCATGAACTTGGCTTTCAGCCCCTTCTCGCCAGCCTGACGCAGGATCAGACCCAGCTCAGGGTGATAGCCGCCGTAGTAGACGAAATCGACGTTCTCTTTCTGCAGTTTGGCGATCAGGGCGGAGAAGTCCTTGTCACCGGCGGTGATCCCTTCAAAGGCCACCACTTTCACGCCAGCCTTGTCGAGCGCCGCTTTGACGCTGGAGGCGATCCCTTCACCGTACTGCTTCTTGTCATGGATAACGGCGACGCGCTGGGGTTTGACCTGCTCGATGATGTACTTGGCGGCAGTTGGGCCCTGATCGCTATCCAGGCCGATGGTGCGCAGGGTCAGCTGGTAACCGCGCTCGGTGATCTTGGGGTTGGTGGAGGCGGGGGTGACCATCAGGATCCCCTCGTCTTCATAGATGTCGGAGGCGGGCAGGGTGTTGTCGGAGCAGAGGTGGCCGACCACGAACTTGACGCCATCGTTCACCACCTTGTTGGCAACGGCCACCGCCTGTTTGGGATCGCAGGCATCGTCATAGACGACTGCTTCGATCTGCTTGCCATTGAGGCCGCCAGCCTTGTTGATCTGCTCTACCGCCATCTTGCCGCCGGTGAACTGCATGTCCCCGTACTGGGCAACCGGGCCGGTAACCGGGCCTGCGATACCTATCTTGATGGTGTCTGCCGCGTGGGCGATGGAGATCGATCCAAACAGAGCCAAAGAAACCGCTGCGCCAACTGTGATTTTGCTCAACTTATGCATTGATTCGTCCCTTAATCAGTGGATTGTTTCATTTCCGTGTACCATTCCGGATCTACATCCCGTGCATCCGGCTATAGGTATGGTTCTATCATTCCTCACGGGGCAATAACAAGCTGTTAAAGATACTAACCAGAGGGGGTTGGATGGGCGGATTTTGAAATAAATGACCTGTTATTTTCAGCTAATCAGAGCTTAATTTTGATTTGTTGACTTAACATCTTGGTAACGAGATGCGATTCTGACAAACGCCAGAGGATTAATCTGGCGATATTTTACTCTGACAGCGCTCCCATTTTGACCACAATCCATTTGCGCAAACAGAAATGAGCGCCTAAATTAGCCGGCATTGACAATTCCGTGGCAGAGCTCGTTAAAACCAAGCCTTTATTCGGGAAATCTGCTAATGTTCCGCCTTTGACAGTCAGGAGACAGAGATGGCCACTATCAAGGATGTCGCCTCGCGCGCAGGCGTATCCATCTCCACCGTCTCACATGTGCTCAACCACACTCGGCGGGTCAGCGAAGACGCGACCCAGAAAGTGATTGAGGCGGTGGCAGAACTCAACTACGCGCCCAACTCGGTAGCGCGCAGTCTTAAAATAAATTCGACCAAGACCATTGGTATGCTGGTCACCACCAGCGTAAACCCCTTCTTCGCAGAAGTGGTGCAAGGGGTTGAAGCGTACTGCTTCGAACAGGGCTACAGCCTGATCCTCTGCAACACCGAAAACCAGCCGCCTCGCCAACAGCATTACCTGAGAATGCTGATGGAAAAACGGGTGGATGGACTGCTGGTATTGGGTACCGATATCGACACCCCGTTGCGCGACATGCTGCGCATCCACAAGAACGTGCCGCAGGTGGTACTGGATTGGGGCACGGAGTGCGATTTCGCCAACGTCATCAACGACAACGCCCGCATCGGCGCCCGCATGGCCGTACGCCATCTGCTGGAGCTGGGGCACCGCGACATCGTCTGCATCACTGGCCAGCTCTCCAAGCCGACCACCCAGCAGCGACTGGACGGGGTACGTGATGCGCTGGGCGAGCACGGTCTGACCCTTAAAGATGAACAGGTCTTCGAAGGGGACTACGAGAGCCAGAGCGGCTTCGATGCCATGCAGCGTATCCTGGCCCTGCAGCCTCGTCCGACCGCGGTCTTTGCCTTCGACGACCCCATGGCGATCGGCGCGATTTGCGCTGCCTGGGAAGCGGGAGTCAAGGTGCCGGACGATATCTCCATCATCGGCTACGACGATGTGGAGATGGCGCGCTTCTCCAGCCCGCCGCTGACCACCATCCGTCACCCGAAGGCCGAACTGGGCCAGCTGGCGGTGAAGCATCTGGTCAGCCGGATCCGCAACAAGGAGCTGGAAGTGGAATCGATGACAGTACAGCCCGAGCTGATCGTCCGTCGCTCGGTCAAACCGTTGCGTTAATCCGCACCCGTTGCCAACACGAAAAACCCCCTCTGTCACGAGGGGGTTTTTGTTTATGGGCGGTTTACTTTCAACCTGTGGCTCGCAGTGCCGATCTCGGCCTTGTGAGTGAATATCCCCCCCGTTTGACCCACCTCGCATTTTGCTTGTTAATCGTTTGATCAATATCAACAAAGGGTTAAGTTCTGATGGACTCCCGACTTAACCGTTCCATCCTGTAGGTTGGGTATGACTGTCAAGGATGGTGTCTTATGTTCCCCCCTCGCAAGCTGGGTCACCAGATCACGCTGCTGGCAATCGGCGGCATCGTATTGCTCGCCGTGGTGCTGCTTACCTTTAATCTGTTTGAAAATCGCCAGCGGGCGCTCGCGGCCGAGCAGGCTGCACTGCGGAGTCAGCTCCAGAACGTGGAAGCGGTGATCAAAAACACCAGCCATGAAACCGTGCTGGCGGCGACCCTGATCGCCCAGCGGGCGGATGCAGCAAAGGCGGTGGCCGACAAGGATTGGCAGACCCTCGCCAATCTGTTTGATCCGCTCTGGCCCGCTATCAAGGCGCAGGGGATCGAGCAGTTCCAGTTCCACTTGCCGCCAGCCACTTCCCTCTATCGGGTACACAAGCCTGAAAAAAACGGTGATGACCTATCTGCCATTCGCCCCACTGTGGTTGAGGTGAATCGCGAGCATCATGCCGTTGGCGGGCTGGAGATTGGCGTGGCTGGTACCGGTTTGCGCGGGGTCGTGCCGGTCACCTTCAACGGGCAGCCGGTCGGTTCGGTGGAGTTTGGTCGTGCCCTAGATGAAAAGCTGTTTGGCCAACTGCTGGACAAGCAGGTGCAGCTCGCCATCTATCTGTTTGAGCAGGGCAAACTGGTGACGCTGGTTGGCACATCCCGGCTTGGTGAGGCGATGGAGTGGTATCAGCCGGTACTGGCCGGTGAGGAACGCTTCGTCAATATGACGCAGCAGGGAAGTGATTTGCTGGTGATGGCGGCCCCCCTGCGCGATTACTCCGGCAAGGCGGTCGGTATCATCGAGTTGACCCGGGATCACAGTCTGGTCGCGGCCGATCTGGCGCGTCAGGGCTGGCAGATGGCGATCATCTCTCTGATAGGGGCTCTGGTGATTGCCATGGTGATGGCGTTTGCACTCAATCGCATCAATCGACCGCTGCTCGACAGCGTCAAGGCGCTGGAGGCGCTGGCCAATGGCTCCGGCGATCTCGGCAGCAAGCTGCCGGTGGCGGGGCCGGAGGAGATCCGCCGCCTCGGGTCGGCGTTCAATGGCTTTGTTGCCAAGATCCGCGACACCATCAGCCAGCTCACCGCGACACTGGGCGAACTGGCTGGCGAGAGTGAGCGGTTGTCGCGCAGTGCGGCCGGCAATCTTGGCAGCATGACGCGCCAGCAGGAGCAGACCACCCAGCTCGCCACCGCCATGACCGAGATGACCAGCACGGTACACGAGGTGGCCAACAACACGGCGCAGGCGGCCGAAGCGGCCAACGAAGCGGACAATCAGGCGGTCACCGGTGATGAGGTGGTGCAGCAGAGCGTCAACATGATCGAACAGCTGGCCGTGGAGATCGCCAGCGCGGGCAACACGGTGAAAGAGGTTGCCAAGGCCAGCGAGCAGATTGGCTCGGTGCTTGCGGTGATCCAGTCCATCGCCGAGCAGACCAACCTGCTGGCCCTCAACGCCGCCATAGAGGCGGCCCGGGCCGGGGAACAGGGGCGCGGTTTTGCGGTGGTGGCCGACGAGGTGCGCTCGCTGGCCGGGCGCACCCAGCACTCCACCGCCGAGATCCGCGGCACCATAGAGCAGTTGCAACGGGCGGTGGGCACCACGGTGACCATGATCGAACACAGCGTCTCGCGAGCGGGGGAGTCGGTGGAGCGGGCCAATCAGGCAGGAGAAGCCCTCGGCCGGATCAAGGGGGCGGTCAACAGCATTCGCGACATGAACACCCAGATCGCCGCTGCCTCGGAGGAGCAATCCTCGGTGAGCGACGAGATCACCCGCAATATCGTCAGCGTCCACGAGATCTCCCAGGCCACCACGCTGGTGGCGCGGGATACCGCCCATATCGCCAGCCATGTGGCGACCCTGGTGGACAAGCTGGGGGATCTGGCCGGACAGTTCCAGGATGGCTCCAACGTGCGGATGGTGCTGAGTCGCGCCCGTGCCGCTCACATGGGCTGGAAGACCCGTGTCCGAGCCTATCTGGATGGGCAGGAGGGGCTGTCGCGCAGCGAGGCGGTCAGTGACAAGGAGTGCCGCCTTGGTCACTGGTACTTCAGTGAAGGGCAGGCATGCTGCGGCGATCAACCGGCCTTCAGGGCGATGGCCGCCCCGCACGCCAGATTGCATCAGGTGATCCAGCAGGTTATCGAGCTGAAAAATCAGCACAAGCATGAAGAGGCGGAGGCGCTCTACCGCGAGATCGAGCAGAACTCAGAGCAGGTAGTGGGCTGCATCGATCAGTTGCTGCGGGAGATGACCAAGCCGGAGCGTTAATGACGAGCGGATCGTATAGCCAAAGGGCTGACAGCGATGCCAGCCCTTTTTCATGGTGCGGATCAGGGGCGAGGTTACTGCTCCGGACGAAGATCCTGATAACGGGCGGCGGTGATGAACTGGCTGAAGGTTTCACACCAGACGATCACGCTGCTGTAGCGGGCCGGGTCGATCGTGGCGGGCAGCGGCACAATAAAGTTGTCGAAGGTCTTCACCGGCCCTACTTGCACCATCTGATCCTTGAGGCGGGCAAAATCGGCTTCGGTCTCGACAAACTCGGGGGAGAGGTAGAGCTGGTAGTCCGGTCCGGGGGCCAGCTTGCCCATCAGACTGATGGCATCCGGCCCTATGCTCACCTTGCCTTCCCCCCAGTGCAGCCGATCGCTGTCTTTCAGATCCCGGCGAAAGGTGCCGTGGAATCTCGCTTGCTGCTGGCTGGCCGCTACCTGCTCGGTATCAGGGGCGGGTGGCGCGATCAGGATCGGCAGGGTGTAGACACCGGCGGCAAAGCCTGCCGCCGCGACCAGCAGATGGGTGCCCAGCAGCAGGGCCATGGTTTTGCGTTTCATGATATCTCGGTCGTTGATGAATTGATGGCAAAACCATACCAGTCCGGGGGCCCGCTGCCCAGTTTGCTCATGCTAGAGGTGTAGTTACCCCTCTATGGTGACGTGGGGTGTGGTCACACCAATGGCTCAAGGCCGGATAGTGCCGTCCTGGCCTTTGTTGATCTCGCTAGCGGCGTGTACCAGCTGTTCCAGCTGGTGGTGGATCTGGGTGCGATCCAGTTGCTGCAAGGGCTGGCGACTCCACAGTACCGGTGTCAGGCTCTCGGTATCGAAACCCAGTACCGGTTTGCACGGGTCCTGACTGAACAGGTTTTGGGCTGCGGCCTGGGCGCTGGTGGCCGCATCGAGGCGGGTAAACATCAGCAGATAGTCGGCCGGGTGTTCGGTCAGGTGACAGGTCAGTTCGCCGATCTGCAGGCTGGTGACGCTCTCCTCCTGTTGCGGCGCAGGCAGGGAGAGGGAGAGAAACAGCTGGTGGATGGCGGCGTGATAAAGAGAGTTCATTGATGGCTCCAGATTGATGATGGCGCCATTAGAGCAGGTCACCGCCAGCGGCACTGTTAATGGTGGCTCTCTTTTTTTAGCTTTTCGGTCAGCGAGATAGCACGCCGCGCTCAGTACAAAAATCGCGACCAATCCCGATAGTCCCTGTTGATGGCCTCTCCTAGACTGGCGGCGAA
>NZ_JBFOCU010000014.1:0-52830 GCF_040907945.1 Aeromonas sp. s11
TTATGAGCCCGACGAGCTACCGAGCTGCTCCACCCCGCGTCCGAATTGTCACCCTCAAGCCGAGCAGTAGCTTGGTGGCGTTTGTCTGCTTTCGACTGTTTACACAATCGCAAGCTGACGAAAGAGTTGGTTGCGGGGGCCGGATTTGAACCGACGACCTTCGGGTTATGAGCCCGACGAGCTACCGAGCTGCTCCACCCCGCGTCCGAATTTTTCTCGAAGTGGCCGAGCAGTAGCCAGTTCGATTTCTCCTTTCCCACCAACCGGTTACACCGCCTTGACAGGTCAGGATCTCAGATGGTTGCGGGGGCCAGATTTGAACTGACGACCTTCGGGTTATGAGCCCGACGAGCTACCGAGCTGCTCCACCCCGCGTCTGAGGTCGCCAATAATAGGCGCCAGCGCACAGATTGCAAGTAAATATCTCAAAAAAAGTTTATTCGTAGATTAATCGGACAAATAGTGCGGTCATTAGCAGCATCATGCTGTTTTTTCAGGCAATCGAGTCCTTGCCAAGCATCCGGCACTACACTCAATAAGGTGAACACTCCTCATTTTGGGTAGGTAGAATATGCGCATCTCCGCCGGTCACTGCCGTCAGTTGGGGGCCACACCCGACAGTAACGGCGTCAACTTCGCGATCTGGGCACGCCTCGCCAGCCGGGTCGAACTGCTGCTCTTCGCAAGCGCAGACGATGCGACCCCCGAGGTGATCCCCCTCTCCCCGCGCCTTAACCGCACCGCCTACTACTGGCATATCCATGTTGAGGGGATCTCGGTCGGGCAGCGTTACGCCTATCGCATTCAGGGCCCATGGCGCCCATATGGCGGCACCCGCTTCGATGCCGAGAAGGTGTTGCTCGACCCTTACGGCCGCAGCATCGAGCTTGGCGCCAATTACGATCGATGGGCGGCGGCCCGTCCAGGCAGCAATCTGGCTTGTTGCGCCAAGAACAAGGTGGTCGATACTCGCCACTACGACTGGGAAGGAGACAAACTGCCCGCTCACTCCCTCTCCCGCTCGGTGATCTACGAACTGCATCTGGGGGGCTTTACCAAGTCCCCGAGCTCCGGGGTCGATCCGGCGCTGCGTGGCACCTATCTCGGGCTGATTGAGAAGATCCCCTACCTGCAATCTCTCGGTGTCACCGCCGTCGAGCTGCTGCCGGTGTTCCAGTTCGATCCTCAGGATGCGCCCAAAGGACTCTCCAACTACTGGGGTTATAGCCCCATGTCCTTTTTCGCCCCCCACGCCCAATACGCCTGCGGCGATGATCCGCTGACCGAATTTCGCGACATGGTCAAGGCGCTGCACAAGGCCAATATCGAGGTGATCCTGGACGTGGTTTACAACCACACCGCCGAAGGGGGAGATGATGGCCCCACCTTCTCGTTTCGCGGCATCGACAACGAGGCCTACTACATCCTCGACAACAACCAGAAGGACACCAACTATTCGGGCTGCGGCAACACCTTCAACGGCGCCCATCCGGTGGTGCTGCGGATGATCATGGACAGCCTCCACTTCTGGCGTCAGGAGATGCACGTCGATGGCTTCCGCTTCGATCTGGCGGCCATTCTGTCGCGGGACGAGTCGGGTCAGCCGCAGGCCAATGCGCCGACCCTGCGCACCATAGATACCGACCCCAACATCGCCGACATCAAGCTGATTGCCGAAGCCTGGGACGCGGGGGGGCTCTATCAGGTGGGGTCACTGGCCGGCGCCCGCTGGCGTGAGTGGAACGGCCAGTTCCGGGATGATGTGCGCCGCTTTCTGCGCGGGGATGACAACAGCGTCACCGCCTTTGTCGAGCGGCTGTGCGGCAGCCCCGACATCTACCACTATCACCACGCCGATCCCGAGAAGAGTATCAACTTCGTTACCTGCCACGACGGTTTTACCCTGTGGGACTGGGCCAGTTACAACAGCAAGCACAACGAAGCCAACGGGGAGGAGAACCGTGACGGCTGCGATCACAACTTCAGCTGGAACCACGGCCATGAAGGGGTAACGGAAGATCCCCAGATCAACGCCCTGCGGATGCGCCAGGCCAAAAACATGATGGTGGCGACCCTGCTCTCGGTGGGATCCCCCATGCTGCTGATGGGAGACGAGCTGCTCCGCACCCAGCGGGGTAACAACAACGGCTACTGCCAGGACAATGCCACCTGCTGGATGAACTGGCTGCCCAATGCCCGCAGTCAGGAGATGTTCCGCTTTATGAAGGAGCTGATCCAGTACCGCAAACACCTGTTCCAGCGCCCGGAGCAGGAGAGCATGCCGCTGTCGCTCACCGAGATCCTGCGCCACAGCGAGATCTGCTGGCACGGGGTCAACGCCGGGCAACCGGATTTCAGCCCCCACTCCCACGCCATCGCCATGTCGGCGCTGTCGAGCGAAACCAAGCTGGCGCTCTATGTACTGTTCAACGCCTACTGGGAGCCCCTCACCTTCAACCTGCCGAGCCCGCCCAAGGGGGTCGGCGGCTACTGGCGGCGGATCCTCGATACCGCCCTCCCCTCGCCGCAAGATATCTGCACCTTCGGCATGCCGCTGGAGGGATTGACCCGGGAGTATCTCGCCCAGCCGCGCAGTAGTTGCCTCTTTATCTGCGGGGCCGATGACTTCTATTGATCGATTGTTGCTATTAGATTGCTGCGATTCCTGCAAGCCAGATATGCAAAAGCCCCGAGTGTTGGCTCGGGGCTTTCTCTTTTCAGTGCCAGTGTCAGATCAGCTGGTGCAACACGCTGGTAGCGGCGATCTGGGCGATGAGCAGGCCACACAGGGAGGTGGAGACCACCACTGGCGCTGTATCACGCTGTAAATAGAGCGGGCTGAACCAGAGCAGCAGAGAGGCCACCAGCAGCGCTGCCTGGGTCACCACCGCCGGGAGCAGGGCATCGAGATTGGCCTCACCCCCTTGCCAGCCCACCAGCACTGCCAGCCAGACAAGGCTGGCCATCGCCCCCACCAGACCGGCCAGCGGCAACAGGGTGTTGAATGCCTTGAGACGATGACGGGCCCGCAGCAGCATCAGGTGGGCAAAGGCCGCCCCCAGTATCGCCATCTGCAGCAGGCCGCTCACCCAGCCCTGCAGTTGCAGCAGCCCGATGCCATAGAGAGCGAGCGGCAACGCTGGTAGCCAGAGCAGTGTCGAGGGGACTGAACGCTTGCCCTCCAGCCGTGACTGAGCCAGTGACAAGCCGACTCCGAGCACCAGTGCGCCCCCACCACTCCAGATGAGCCAGCTGGCCGCCTTGGCCTCTACCGCCAGCATCAGGGAGAGCGCGGTAATGACCCAGATGGAGAAGAGCTGCTGACTGATGCGCGAGCGCTGGCCAGGGCAGATATCACCGCGCCACAACACGATGCCGAGGGCGATCAGGGCGCCAAGCGCCATCAATCCGGTGAGGGGAAAGAGCCAAAAAGGGAGTTGGACGAACACGACGCCTCCAGCAGTAAAGATTCGAGGTGCGCCACCGGGGCGCCAGAGAGGGCCGAGTATACCCAAACCGGCGGCAATCCCCAATCGCGACAAACAATAGTGGGCAAACAATCCGGGGCAATTTGCTGCCAGCAGAGCCCACCTTGAGGGGCGCCCTGCTGGCAGCCATATCCATAGTGACGGGATGCAGCGCTGGCTTTAGCCCTGACCGCGGGCCAGCGCCACCACCCGGGCAAACATCTGGCGGATCACCGGCGGAATATGCTCGGCGCCGAGCCGCTCCGCCTCTTCCACCACCGCCAGCGCCATTCCCGGCTTGCTGCGGTGATGGATCGCCTTGTTGATGATATGACTGGCGCTCCACATGGCGCGCCCGCCCACCCCGGCCTCGCGGCGAAACACAGCTTCAAAACCGTTGTGATAGAGGTAGTGCTCGATGTCGGCGGCAGGGAGCTGGGTCAGTCGGTCCCGCTCCCGCTCGCCCTTGAGCTGGCCACGGGCCGAGGTGGCATACTTGAGCCCCGCCTCGTCGCCATCGGTCAGCAGGTGCCACTCGATGCCAAAATCCCGCGCCACTTTGATGAGCGGCGACTGGCCGCACTGGGCAAACTCGATGATCCTCACCCCCTCGGCCCGCAGACTGTAACCGCAGATCTGCGCCAGCTCGGAGAGCAACCAGATCTCGGTCTCCCCCTCCACCAGCAGCCAGCAACGGGCAAACAGCGACATGGGGCGGTTGATCCGCACGTGGAAGGCGATCTTGCGCAGATCGTCGCTGCTGTAACGCTCGCCCCCCAGCTGGTGACAGAGGATATCCTGCTGACGGCGCACCAGCCGCCGCACCTGATTGAGAGGCAGGGAGGAGAGCAAGTCCCCCGAGTTGGTGGTGAGCAGCTTCTGACCCGGCAGTTGTTCCAGCAGCCCCCACGCCAGCGCCAGCATGGTCGGATGCAGCCGGCTCTCAGGATCCTCCAGGATCATGATGGGACGGGCCCCCTCCTCCAGCTCGCGGTTGCCCCGCGCTTGCAGCAGAGTAGCCGCCATCCCCGCCATCGCCAGCTGCAGCGCGCGGTTATCGGCGCGGCGCAGCAGGGTATGCAGGTTGCCCGGATTGCGCAATGTCATGGGGCGATTGATGATGTCGCGCTGACTGCGCGGCTTGTTCTTGATGGGGGCCAGGGCGTTGAAGTAGTGATCCATCAGCTGGCGCACCGCCTGCAACGCCTCTTTGAGCTCCGGTTCGCCGATCCGCTGGGGTTCGTCGATCAGCTTGTCCGCCAGCTCGCTCAGGCGATGCTCGGAGAGATCTCCCCACTGCAATGTCTCCACCCCGTTGCGAGCGGTACGGGCGTCCCGCAGCCGGAACACCGGGTTCATGGTGATGAGCATGCAGACCAGCTCGTGGGTGTTGGCAATGGGCAGGCTCTTGCCTACCCCGTCGAGAAAGTCGTGAATGGTGAGCACAGAGCCATCCGCCTGCAGCTCGGCGCTGGCGCGATAGTGAATGCGGTGGAATTTGTCCTTGTGCAGCACCCAGGAGGGGCAAAGACGGGCCAGCCGACGGGAGTGCTGACACATCTGGGGTCTGTGCTCACTGAAGGTGAGCACCAGTTGCAAATGGCGCGCCGGGGCCAGTTCGGGATCTTCCGGTTGGTGAAAATCCTCGGCGGTGAACTGATAGGGCTCGGCATCCTGCCCCAGCAGACACCAGAGGGCGCGCAGCAGGCTCGA
This sequence comes from Aeromonas sp. s11, assembly GCF_040907945.1. Classification (NCBI taxonomy): domain Bacteria; kingdom Pseudomonadati; phylum Pseudomonadota; class Gammaproteobacteria; order Aeromonadales; family Aeromonadaceae; genus Aeromonas; species Aeromonas sp. s11. The sequence goes on from NZ_JBFOCU010000014.1 coordinate 5,181, forward strand.
TTTACCCCAGGTATTCTCGCCGATCAATACTGTGGTCTGATCCAGCCCGAGCGACAGGCGATTTATACCGCGAAAACCTTTTACTTCAATACGTTCCAGAAACATCCAGCCATGTCCACATCATTGTGATGGGGCAATAGTGGCAAAGTTACCGGAAAAATCCTATCGCAGGCGGGGCTTTTTCAACGTGAACTGTGAGGCACTGCAGGTTCGGGAGGGGTAACAACAGCGGTGCGATCTTGCGGGGCATTCCAGTGGCTGAACCAGAGATGACGGGTACGGATTTGACGTTTGCGATAATTCAATGGGCATTCCTTTCAATGGATAAGTGGTAGAGAGTACACCTCTTTTGCCCAAAGTCTCAGGGTTATCTGTGACTAGAAGATGACAATTGCGCCCGCCACTGCCCCGGCGTCAAACCAAACGCCTCGCGAAAACGATTGCTGAAATGGGCCTGGGAAGAGAAGCCACACTGACTGGCGATAATGGCCAGCGTGACCGAATCGGCCAGATGGGCCTGCAGATACTCCTGCACCCGCTTGATCACCACGGGCGCCAGCCCGCCGCGCAGAGGCGGCAGACCGGGAGCCTCCTCGGTGTGGTGGCGATAGGCGTGGAGGATCAACATCCAGGCGCCGTGGGAAAGCGCCAGCCGATCGACCCCGTGCTGCCACTGAAGCTGCATCAGTTGGCGCTGCACCAGCGAAGCCGCCTGCGGATCGTCGATAAAGGTCTTGTCCACCAGTTGCAGGTGGCGCCCCTCCTTGTCACACGCCTCCTCGGCGATACGGGTGAGGTGAGCCGGGGTGAAGTAGAGATGAAAGAAGCGAAACTCTTCGCGCACCAGCCACTCGGATCTGTGGTGATCCGGCATGATGCACACCTTGCCGGTGCCGCCGTGGCCACCCGGCCCATCGAGTCGCTCGGTCTGCTCGCCTCCTTGCAGATAGACGCTCAGGGTGTGGTGGCCCGGCTTGTGATAGCGGGTCTGGTCATAGCAGTTGCGCCAACTGGCGACCCCAAGCCCGGGTTCGAGCCAGCAGGCGTCCTCCAGCCGGGCGCCGGTGCTGACCAGTGCATCAAATACCCCTGCTGTTTTCATTCTCCCCTGCCACCTGTTCCGGTTATGTGTACGGGTTATCTCGCTGCCATCCATCTTACCGACCGCGCCCGCAGATGACAGCGCAGGGCGATGAAAAACCGCAAGATGGTGCAATCCAGTCATCAGGGCTCGCCCCATAGTGGGTCATCTCTCCCTGACTCACCGGAACTGTGATGAATCTGATGCTCTATCTTGCCACCGTGCTTATCTGGGGCAGCACCTGGATTGCCATCGCCTGGCAACTTGGCCCCATTCCCATCGAGGTATCGGTTCTCTACCGCTTCCTGCTGGCAGCGGTTGCGCTGTTTGCACTGCTCACCGCCAGCGGCCGCTTTCCGCGCCTGCCGTGGCATGGCCAGCGCTATGCGGCGCTGCTCGGTGCCCTGCTCTTTTCCACCAACTTTCTCTGCTTCTACCACGCCACACGCTATATCCCGAGCGGCATGTCGGCGGTGATCTTCGCCAGTGCCAGCATCTTCAACGGCCTCAACCTCTGGCTGTTCGAGAACAAGCGCCCCACCCTGCGCTGGTTGCAAGGCTCCTTGCTGGGACTCTTTGGCACCCTGTTACTGTTCTGGCCGGTGCTGGCAGATGCGCAACTGGGTGCAAACGGCTGGAAGGGGCTGCTGCTCGCCTGCGGCGGCACCCTCTGCTTTTCGCTGGGCAATCTGATCTCGGCCCGGGGCCAACGCCGCGGCTACCACGTACTGCAACTGGTGCCCTGGGGCATGGTTTACGGCGTGGTGCTGTTGCTGGGCTGGGTCACATTGCTCGGGCAGCAACTGGTGGTGCCGACCGATGGCCACTATCTGGCGGCCATGGTCTATCTCGCCCTGTTTGGCTCGGTAATCGCTTTTACCGCCTACCTGACCCTGGTTGGGCGCATCGGTGCCAGCAAGGCCTCCTACGCCACCGTGCTCTTTCCGTTGGTGGCGCTTACCCTCTCTACGTTCTATGAAGGCTTTGTCTGGCAGCCGGTCTCGGTGGCCGGAGTGGTGGTGAGCCTCATCGGCAATCTGGTGATCTTCGCACCGCCCTTAAGCGAGTGGCGTATTCGACCGGCCAAGGCAGCAAACGACCCTTGCTCCTGAGCCAGTCAGCCCCTAAGGTAGCGCTGATCAATCTGTGACGATCCTGATGGCGATAAACAAGGGGGCGAGATGTTACTGGAAGGGCTGGAGACGCTGAGCCTGCTGGCAAGTGAAGGAACCATGGCCAAGGTGGCCAGTCGCCTCTATATCAGCCAGTCGGCGGTGAGCAAGCGGATTGCCCAGCTGGAGCAGCGCCTTGGCAAGAAGTTGATCGAGCCGGAGGGGCGCCAGATCCGCCTCACCCCGCAGGCCAAGGAGCTGCTGGAACGAGTTGCCCCGAGTCTGGCCGAAATGAAGGGGGTGCTGGCCGATAGTCAGGATCTGGCGGATCAGAGCCCCCTCCCCATCGCCTGCTCCGAAACCCTGCTGGCCGGTTATCTCGCCCACTTTATGCGCGACTATCTGGAGCGCGATCCCCACCTTGCCCTCTCTACCCACCACACCCCGGTCATTCTGGCGCGGGTGCGCAGCGGTGATGCCCTGCTCGGCATCTGCGCCGGTCGGCTCCCTCCCGGCCATGGCCTCGGCGCCGATCTGCTGCTTGAGGAGCCCTTCTATCTGGTGGGCGAGGCGCAGCAGAGCCTGCCACCAGCCAGCGCAGAAAGCAGGCGCAAGATCCTCACCATGGATCTGGAGAACCCCTCCAACCGCTACCTGCGCGAACCGCTGGCTGATTTGGGGCTGGAGCCCGCCATGGAGCTCGACTCCTATCTGGCGCTCATCGAACTCGCCAAGGCAGGTATTGGCCCTGTGCTGCTCCCCGCTGGCCTGCTGGGGCTGGTGGGAGAACAGGGGGAGATGGCCCGCCGACTGCCCGGGCTGGGCCGCCCCCTTCATCTGGTCTACCGGCCAAACAGCCTAAAACGAGAGCGGATCGCCAGGCTGGTGAGCGCCCTGCACCAACACTTTCGCCACCGCAGCGACACACCGCGCTAGCCATGTAAAACACCAGATATGACAACGGGGCCCTTGGGCCCCGTTAACAATTGCGATGCGGCAAGCAAGGCGCACATCAGATCCAGGCAAACAGCTCCGGATACTGGCTCCAGACCAGCTTGGCAGACATCAGCAAGGAGACGGTCACCAGCAGCGGCTTGATCAGCTTCACTCCTTTTTTCAACACCATCTTGGAGCCGAAGCGGGCGCCGATAAACTGCCCCAGCGCCATGCAGAAGCCGACACTCCACACCACCTTGCCGCCGAGCGCAAAGAACAGCAGGGAAGCGATATTCGAGGTGAAGTTGAGCAGCTTGGTGTGGGCGGTGGCGCGCGCCATGCCAAAGCCTGCCAGCGCCACGAAACCGATGGCAAAGAATGAACCGGTCCCCGGCCCGAAAAAGCCGTCATAGAAGCCGACCCCGCCCCCCACCAGCAGCGCAAACAACATGGGAGTCAGACGGCGGGAGCTCTCGGCATCGCTTACCCGCGGCGAGAAGTAGAAGTAGCAGGCAAAGGCCATCAGCAGAAAAGGGAGCAGGCGCTCGAGAATGGCGGCGTCTATGGTCTGCACCGCCAGCGTGCCGATGGCCGCACCGATAAAGGTGCAGATCACCGCAGGCCAGATCATGGCCCACTCCAGCAGCCCCTTGCGGGCATAGAACCAGGTGGCAGAGAAGGAGCCAAAACTGCTCTGCAGCTTGTTGGTGCCAAGCACCAGCGCGGGGGGCATGCCGGTGGCCAGCAGAGCAGGCACCGTCAACAGGCCGCCACCACCAGCGATGGCATCGATAAAGCCGGCGACAAGCGCCACACCGAACAGGGCAAACAGGGTAACCAGTTCCAATTCCATCCATAGACCTCACGAGAGTGGGTTGCCCGAAGGGTCGAGCAACCGGAGAACACCAAAACGACGTTGTGCGGGGGGCTGCACAGGCTGTCCGCTATCCTAACGGGCCACTGACCATGAATCTAACGAAACAGTGGCAGCCAATTGATTCCTGATTTTCATTGATTTGAGCTGTCAGGCCCCTGCCCCCTCAGAGGGCCAGTTAGCAAGCCGGTGAAGCGACGTTCGCTTCCTTGATGGCCGCCAGTGCCTCACAGAGATGCTCCTCATCGGCACCGGGGAAACGGCTGACCCGACCGGCCATGTAGCGGCTGCTGAACAAGTTGAACCAGTGCTGCAGTGCCTGCCCTGCCTTGAGCTCTCCCGCCACTTCCAGCACGCAGGCCGCCACTTCGGCGGTGCAGAGGTGCTCCTCGCTGTTGGCCACCCGCATGCCGTAGGTGGAGAGCGCATCGGGTTTGATGGCGAGCACCGGAAAACCGTCCAGGTAGGGGCTCTTGTTGAACATCTTGCGCGCCTCCGGCCAGGTGCCATCGAGCAGGATAAAGAGCGGTTTTTTACCCGGTGCCAGCGTCACCTCGCCGGTCAGGCGGGCAGGCTCCTTCTCGCAAGCGGGAAAGACCACATAGGGCTGCCACGCGGGATCGGCCAGCAGGGCCAGCAGCTCGGGATGGGGCTGGGTGCGCGACCAGAGAAACGCCCAGGTGGTATCCGGCAACACATCGGCGATCAGGCGACCGGTGTTGGAGGGCTTCATCGGCTCGCTGTCATACATCAGCAGGCAGAAACCGGCCTCCGCTTTGAGCTCGGGGCGCCACTCGCAGGCACACCAATCCTCGCGCAGCTGACAGGCCGGACAGCGGGCCAGGGTGCCGCCACGGGCAAGAAACGGTCGGGTAGAGATACTCTTGCGCCAGGCCCGCAGGCGGTTGACGGCGTGATCAGGAACAGGCTTCATCTAGGTTCACAACTGGAGTCAAAACAGGAACGGCAGCGGTGCCAACATGTCACGGCGCCATAGGGCGCGATAACAGGGGGCTGCCGGAAAAGCGCAAGATTGTACCGAGTTACGCGCTGGCGGAACAGCAATCCCTGCCCCTTTCGCCAGATGCAGTGCCAACTCCTCTTGCCTTACGACTCCTGACAGCTGCGCAGCAGCTCCAGCAACAGGCTGCCATCGCGCAGTGCCTTGTGCACCTGCACCGAAGTGGGCTTGGTGGGATCTTCGTAGAAGTGGGTGGATTCAATCTGCAGCCGCACCAGATATTCGGCGGGCAACTGGCTGGCCAGCGACTGGTGCAACATGGGGAACAGCAGCCGATCGGCACGGGTGATTTCCCCACCCAGCAGCAGCTTGCCCGGATTGAGCAGGCAGATGAGATTGGAGAGCACCTTGGAGAGACGACCCGCCGCCTGATGGAGAATATCCTGACAAAGGCTGTTGCCTGCCAGCGCCAGCTCGCACAGCTCGCGGATGGTGACGCTCTCGGGCAAGTCGTGCTCCTGCATCCGCTCGCGCAGATCCCGGTATTGCGCCTCCAGCGCCTGATTGGTCACCAGGGTGCAGGCACAACCAAAGCCGCCGCAGTAGCAGCGCTGGCCATAGGGCTCGAGCTGCAGGTGGCTGAGATCCCCGAGCAGCGCATTCTCGCTCTCGATAAGCTGGCCATTGACCACCATGCCGACCCCGATGTCGTTGTGCACGAACACCAGTACCGCATCGGCGCAATTTTTGGCAGCCCCCCACTCCCGCTCAGCCTGGATCCAGGTGCGCACGTCACCGCTCACCAGCACAGGTACCGAGAACGCCTGTTGCAGAGTCGGGCCAAGGGGCCAGTTGCGCAGATCGTAGAAGGGGAAGTGCTTGACCATACCGGAGTGGCGCTCTACCTGACCCGGCAGACAGAGGGCGATACAGGCCAGACTGAGGGACTTTCTCGGCAAAAACACCTTGATGGCGTGTACCAGACTGCCCAGCAGATCGGCGCGCTCCTCCTCGGTAAAGAGGTGGCGCTGGCGGGCCAGCGAGCGACCGGAGAAGTCAAACAGCGCCATATCCACGTAGCCACGGCCAAGACGCATGGAGAGAAACTGGAAGCGGCGTTCGTTGATGCGCAGCAAGGTCTGACGACGGCCACGCCCCACCGAACTTTCACCACAGGTGACCACCAGACCCCCATCGAGCAGTTCCCTGGTGATCTTGGTGATGCTGGCTGGCGAGAGACCGGTCAGGCGGGAGAGATCGGTGCGCGACAGCTCCTTGTGCTCTTCCAGGCTGGCATAGACCAGGCCGTAATTGAGCTGCCGGATCAAATCGATACTACCTTTCACGATCTCATTCATAGGGTATGGGGAAAAGGCTGAAAAAAAGAGGCTGGCAATTTTCACACATTATTGGTCAATCCCCAAATAAAGTGCGGCCTGAACCGGGGGTCAAGCCGCATCTTGTGGTTGCCGTCACGGACCATTGCAAGATCAATAACGGAATTGCGAGACCAGTTTGCGCAATTTGTCGCCGGTACTGGCCAAATCGCGGGTGGTGCTGTTGGATTCTACCGCCGCACTGGTCAGCTCGCTGACAATCTGCTGAATGGCCACCAGGTTCTTGTTGATCTCCTCGGAGACCGCGTGTTGCTCCTCGGCGGCGGTGGCGATCTGGATGTTCATGTCGTTGATGGTACTGACCGCCATCACCATGCTGTCGAGGGAGCTGGCGATATGGCTTGCCTCCTGCACCGTCTCCTGACTGCGATCCTCGCTCGCCTGCATCACCTCCACCGCCTGCTTCACCCCACCCTGCAGACGTTGCAGCATCTCGTTGATCTCCTTGGTGCTCTGTTGGGTACGGCCGGCCAGCGAACGCACTTCGTCCGCCACCACCGCAAACCCGCGTCCCTGCTCACCGGCACGGGCCGCCTCAATAGCGGCGTTCAGCGCCAGCAGGTTGGTCTGCTCGGCAATGCCGCGAATGACCTCCACCACAGAGCCGATCTTGGCGGTCTCTTGCGCCAGCTGTTCGATAACGCCGGAGGCGGTATGCACCTCCCCCACCAGCCGGTTGATACTGTTGATGGCCCCGCTCACCACCCCCCGGGCGGCGTCCGATTCACGGGCCGCATCGCTGGTTGCCGTCGCGGCATTGGAGGCACTGGCCGCCACCTCCTGCGCGGTGGAGCTCATTTCTGTCACCGCGGTGACCACCTGATCGGTCTCGCGACTGTGACCCTGCATCTGATGGTCATAGTGCTCGCTCAGATGGTGCAACTTGTCGACCGCGCTAAAGAGGTGGTTGCTGGTCTCGCCCACCTGACTCACCACCGACTGGATCCGCTCGACAAAGCGGTTGAAAGCGCTGGCCAGCTGGCCAATCTCGTCCTGACTCTGCACCTTGAGGCGCTGAGTCAGATCCCCGTCGCCGTTGGCGATATCGTTCAATGCCAGCACCGCATCCGCCAGCGGCTTGGTGACCCGGTTGCCCACAATGACGGTCGCCGCCAGAGTGATACCGAGGATCAACAGGATCACCAGCACACTGCTCTGCAACGAGGCATGCATGTTGCTCTCGCGCTCTGCCCGCAAGGCTGCCAGCTCGTTATCGATATCATCGATATAAAAACCGGTACCAATGGCCCACTGGTATTTGTCCAGCACCAGAGTAAAGGCCAGTTTGGGAGCATCGCGACCGATGGAGGGCTTGGCCGTCCAGTATTCGGTAAAACCATCCCCCTGACGGGCCGACTTGAGGATCTCCTGGATCAGCAACTTGCCCTTGGCATCCTTGTCGTTCCAGCGGTTTTTCCCCTCCAGCTCGGTACGCACCGGCAGCAGTATGGTGTTGCCCTCGAAGTCATAGACAAAGAAGTAGCCGTCACTGCTGTAACGCAGCGGCCTGAGCAACTCTTTGACCTTTTGACGATTTTCCGGTGAATCCGGCAGGGAATACACGGCATCGACGGCGGTTTTGGCCATCATGATGTAACTGCTGAGCAGCGCTTTACGCTCCTTGATGGCATTTTCCCTCGCCACCACCAGATCAGACTCCAGATCACTCTTGGAGACCATGTAGTTACTGAGATTGACCACCAGGGCCATCAGCAGCACGGGTACTGCACCCAGTAACAGGATTTTCTGCTTTAGCGTCATCTTTCACATCCTTGCAGCTGTTTTTATTGGAATTCCTTGCTTACTCATCAGTATAGGTGCTGGCAGGGCGAGCCCAGCTTTCGTTACAATTCCCTTAAACAAATCGGCCAGAACGTGAAAATCATGAATCTTTGTCCTTGCGGCTCAACCCTTTCTCTCGAATTGTGCTGTGGCTCACGTCACAGTGGCGCAGTGGCTGACACCCCGGAGCAGCTGATGCGCTCTCGCTACAGTGCTTTTGTGCTCGGTCTGGGGGAGTATCTGGTCCATAGCTGGCACCCGGCCCACCTTGGCGGTCTCACCGCCGAAGAGCTTTCACGCATCGACACCCGCTGGGATGGTCTCGAGATCATCGCCAGCCAGGGCGGCCCGGAGGATGAAACCGGGATGGTGGAGTTCAAAGCCTGGTTTCTGGACGGGGATGAGCGTCACTGCCTCCATGAGCGTTCTCGCTTCGTGCGTTATCAGGGGCGCTGGGTCTACACCGAGGGAGAGCAGGATCCGGCGCCCCTCAAGGCAGGACGCAACGATCCCTGCCCATGTGGCAGCGGCAAAAAGCACAAGAAGTGCTGCAGCTGACGCATCACACACCCACCAAACTCGTCAAACAGTGACAAGGGGCATCCGATGCCCCTTTTTTGTGCCTGTTATTCGCCACCAGCCCACAAACCGATGCGATAACAAGCGTGACAAATGTCACATAATGCTCATTAACGCGCGAGCAAATGAGCGTTTGCGAACGCAAATTTGGCCCATATCAAACATTTCCACTCAGAAGTAGGCCACACTGGCCTTATCTGGAAGAGATGAGACGGGCAACAATGAAAAGAATAACTACACAAGTCGTCATCATAGGCGGCGGTGCCACAGGGGCCGGCATCATGCGCGATTGCGCACTGCGCGGCATCGACTGCATCCTGCTCGAGCGCGATGATATCGCCGCCGGCACCACCGGCCGCAACCACGGCCTGCTCCACTCCGGTGCCCGCTACGCGGTGACGGATCAGGAGTCCGCCCGCGAATGCATCCAGGAAAACCGTATCCTCAAGCGGATCGCCAGCCACTGTGTCGAAGACACGGGCGGCCTCTTCCTCACCCTGCCGGAAGATGACATCAATTTCCAAACCACCTTTATGGATGCCTGCGCTCTGGCCGGTATCGAAACCCGCCAGCTCGATCCCGGTGAAGCCCTGCGCATGGAGCCCAACGCCAACCCGGCGATGATCGGCGCCATCCATGTACCGGACGGTACGGTCGACCCGTTCCGCCTCGCCGCCGCCAACGTGCTGGACGCCAAAGAGCATGGCGCGCGCATCTTCACCCACAGCAAGGTGCTGGGACTCTTGCGCACTCAGGATCGGGTACACGGCGTCAAGGCGATCAACACTCGCACCGGCGAAGCGTTCGAGGTGGAGTGTCAGGAGGTGATCAACGCCGCAGGCATCTGGGGCCAGCAAATTTGCGAATACGCCGATCTCGGCATCCGCATGTTCCCGGCCAAAGGCTCCCTGCTCATCATGGATTACCGCATCAACCAGTTGGTGCTCAACCGCGCCCGCAAACCGGCGGATGCGGACATTCTGGTGCCGGGCGATACCATCTCCCTCATCGGCACCACCTCCAGTCGCATCGATTACAACAAGATTGACCAGCTCACCGTCGAACCGGAAGAGGTGGAGGTGCTGCTGCGCGAAGGGATCAAGCTCGCCCCCATCATGGCCCGCACCCGTCTGCTGCGCGCCTACGCCGGGGTACGCCCGCTGGTGGCGGTGGACGGTGACGACACCGGCCGCAACATCAGCCGCGGTATCGTGCTGCTGGATCACGCCGAGCGTGACGGTCTCAAGGGCTTCAACACCATCACCGGTGGCAAGCTGATGACCTACCGCCTGATGGCGGAGTGGGCCACCGATCTGCTGGCCAAGAAACTCGACAACAGCAAACCCTGCCAGACCGCCGAACTGAGCCTGCCCGGCTCGCGGGATCCGGAAAAGGTCTCCGCTCCCGGTCTCTCGGTGCCGGTCGAAGGCTCCGCCCAGTACCGCCACGGCGAGCGGGTCATCGCCTTCTTCCGTGACAATCCCAAGGCCAACGCCCTGATCTGCGAGTGCGAAATGGTCACCGCGGGTGAAATCGAATACGCCCTGCGCGAGCTGGATGTGGACAACCTCATCGATCTGCGCCGCCGCACTCGTCTTGGCATGGGCCCCTGTCAGGGCGAGCTCTGTGCCTATCGCGCCGCCGGTCTGATGCAGGAGTATGGCAAGGCTGACGGCCGTCAGGCCTGCGTCATGCTGCGCCAGTTCCTGGAAGAGCGCTACAAGGGCACCCGCCCGGTGCTGTGGGGTGATGCTCTGCGCGAGGCCGAGTTTACCTACTGGATCTACGAAGGGCTGTTTGGCCTGGGAGAATGGACGGCGCCGCAGCTGGTTGCCGATACCCCACGCGACCCAACCAGCGAGACCACTCACAAGGAGAGCCGTCATGAAGTTTGACAATATCGTTATCGGCGGTGGTATGGCGGGACTCTCGGCCGCCCTGCGGCTGGTAGAGGCGGGCCAGAAGACCCTGCTGATGGCCTCCGGCCAGAGTGCCCTGCACTTCTCCTCCGGCTCGGTCGATCTGCTCGAAAGCGAGGGAGATCCCCGCGCCGCCCTGCCCGCCTTTATGGCTGCCCATCCGGATCACCCCTACAGCAAAGTCGGAATGCAGAATATTGAAGCGAGTCTGGCCGATCTGCAGCGCCACTGCGCCGAGCAGGGATTGCCGCTGGTGCGCCACGACACCAATCACCAGCGCCTGACTCCCATCGGTACCCTCAAGCGCACCTGGCTCTCCCCCGATACTTGTGCCTGCGTCACCGATGCGCCCATCCCGGATGTACTGCTGCTGGCCACCCTCGAGGGCTTTCGCGACTTTCATCCAGCACTGGCGGCGGCCAATCTGGCGACCCATCCGCGTTTTGCCCACTGCCGTATTCTGACCGGCGAAATCCGCCTGCCCCAGCTGGCGGAATTCAGCCGCAACCCCCACGAGTTTCGCTCAGCCGATATCGCGCGCCTCTGTGACAAGCATCATCTGGTGGCCGATCTGGCCCGCGAGATCAGCCGCATGGTGCAGGAGAGCGGCGTACCCGGCTGCCGCCATATCGTGCTGCCCGCCTGCCTGTCGTTGGGGCTGGTAGGCCCGCGTATGGCGGAGCTGGAACAGCGTACCGGCTGCACCATCAAGGAGGTGGCCACCATGCCGCCGTCTCTGATCGGAATGAGAATGCAGGAGGCGCTCAAGCGCCGCTTTATGGCCCTTGGCGGCACCTTCCTCACCAGCGAGCGGGTGCTGGGCGCCCGCTACGAAGGTGACCGGGTGGTCGGCGTACATACCCAGAATGGCGATGATCAGCTGTTCGAGGCGGACAACTTTGTGCTCGCCTCCGGCAGCTTCTTCAGCCGCGGGCTGGAGTCCCGTCTGCGTGGCATTCGCGAGCCCATCTTCGATGCTGATGTGTTGAGTCTGGAGGAGCGTGACGCCTGGGCCGGTCGTCGCCTGTTTGACCACCACCCCTTCATGGGCTTCGGGGTCAAGACCGACGACAAGCTCAGAGTGCTGCGTGGCGGCAATCCGCTCACCAACCTCTATGGCGCGGGCAGTGTCTTGGCCCATTACGACCCAATTCGTGAAGGTTCCGGCTCCGGCGTTGCCGTTGCCACCGGCTGGCAGGCCGCCGGTCACATTTTGAGTTCAGCTCAATGATGATTTTGTCCCATATCCCGTGCCTTCACACCCTACGGGAGGAGAACTGACATGCTACTGGATCACGCCAACCAAACTTTCGATCAGTGCATCAAATGCACCGTCTGTACCGCATACTGCCCGGTGGCCAAGGCCAACCCCGCCTACCCCGGCCCGAAACAGGCGGGCCCGGATGGGGAGCGGCTGCGGATCAAGAGCCCCGAGCTCTTTGACAGCGCCCTCAAGCACTGCACCAACTGCAAACGCTGCGAAGTAGCCTGCCCGAGCGGGGTGCGCATCGGCGACATCATCGCCAAGGCCAAACACCAGTACAGCGGCTTCAAACCGGGGATCCGCGAGTTCGTCCTCTCCCACACCGATCTGATGGGCAGCATGTCTACCCTGATGGCCCCGGTAGTAAACTTCACCACCGGCCTCAAGCCGATGAAGCTGGTGCTGGACAAGGCGCTGGGGGTTTCCTCCCACCGCGATCTGCCCAAATACTCCCAGGGCACCTTCCGCGGCTGGTACAAGAAGCAAAAAGAAGCTCAGGCCCGCTTTGCGCGCCAAATTGCCTATTTCCACGGCTGCTATGTCAACTACAACCACCCGCAGCTTGGCAAGGAGCTGGTGCAGGTGCTCAACGCCATGAACATCGGTGTGCAGTTGCTGGAGCGGGAGAAGTGCTGCGGCGTGCCGCTGATTGCCAACGGCTTCATGGACAAGGCCAAACAGCAGGCAGCCTTCAACATCAAGCAGATGGAGAACTCCCTGCTGGGCAACGAGATGCCGCTGCTGGCTACCTCCTCCACCTGCGGCTTTACCCTGCGCGATGAATATCCCCACCTGCTGGAGCAGGACAACCACAAGGTGCGGGATCGCATCTCGCTGGTGACCCGCTTCCTGTGGAACGAGTTCTACAAGGGTAACAAACCGGCGATGAAGCCGCTCAATCTGCACATCGCCTACCACACCCCCTGCCACATGGAAAAAATGGGGGGCGTCATCTACACCCTCGAATTGCTGCGCGCCATTCCCGGAGTCAAGGTGACGGTGCTGGAGTCCCAGTGCTGCGGCATCGCCGGCACCTACGGCTTCAAGTCGGAGAACTACCAGACCAGCCAGACCATCGGCGAGGGGCTGTTTGATCAGATCAACCGCCTCTCCCCCGATCTGGTGATCACCGATTGCGAGACCTGCAAATGGCAGATCGAGATGAGCACCAGCTTCCGCTGTGAACATCCGATCCACCTGTTGGCCCAGGCGTTGGCCTGACTACTCCGGCCCTTGCGGCCGCATAAAAACAATCCACGCAGAGATAAACAAAGAGCCGGCAATTGCCGGCTCTTCTTTTTACGCTTCACGCTCGCTATCAGGGGTGCTGGATGATCAGGCTATGTTGATCTTCCAGCATGCTCTGCAGGATATCGTGGGACGAGGTGCTGGTGAGATTCCAGCTGGTCAGATCCACATCCTTCAGGGTGATCTGCTGAGTTATCTGGCCATCACCCGCGGGCGAAACCGAGAGATTCACATCACTCAGGCCATTGCTCCCCGTGGTCACCGAGGCTGAGAGATGCTTGAGCAGATCATCGACACCATTGCCAGTGACCCCTTGCAGCATGTCAGCCAGATCGATCTTGTCCCCTTGCTCCGGATGGAAGTCGGTGATGGTATCGATGGCGGGCAGCCCCTGACTCCCCTCATCCCCGTGCTGCCAAACGAAGAGATCACTGCCAGCCCCGCCGGTGAGAATGTCGTTGCCATGCCCCCCCAATAGACGGTCATCGCCAGAGGAGCCAAACAGCCAATCCCCCTGATCGGAACCGACCAGCTCATGACCACTCTGGCCGTGCACCGTGATGGTCTCAAGGGGCGTGCTGACGGTTGAGCCGCCGACACTCGACTCGGCACTGATCCCCAGCACATGGTCACCGTCACCAAAACCGCTGAAGTAGAGCGGAACAGAGTGATCGGCCGGGATCAACCAGTCGCCATTGCCATCGGCATGACCGACACTCTGACCATGCTCATCCTGCACCTGAGCCCCATTCAGGCCGCTGATGCGGATGGAGAGTTCACCGGTGGCCGGATTGACCACGCTGGCATTGATGCCAAGGGGGATAACTGCCCCCTGCAAGGCATGGAACGCATGCTGATCCACCGTCAGACCCGGCATATCCGGCTCGGGAGTGACCGTGATGGTCACCTGATCGGTGTCGCTCAGAGAACCGCCCGCACCGCTGTTGCCCTGATCGGAGGTAGTGACGGTAAGGGTATCCTCTCCCCAGAAATCTTTGGCCGGTTCATAGTGCAGGTTGCTTGCCAGCAACTGGTTGAGATCAGCCAACGACCCCACCAGGGTGATCTCGCTGGTACCCGCCCCCTGCACCATCACGGCACCGGTTGCACCCAACAGAGTCAGCACACCATGCTCGACCCGCAGCACCATGGAGACAGGCGCACTGCCTGCATCCACATCCTTCACGCTGACACCGGAGAGCGACAGGGAGCCATCTTCCTTCACCGTCATGCTGCCAGGCAGCTGATTGACCGGGGTATCGTTGACCGGCTGCACCTCGATGGGCAGCACATCGGTATCGCTGAGTGCCCCGCCACTACCCGTGTTCCCCTGATCGTTGGTGACCATGGTCAGGGCGTCATTGCCGTAGAAATCACTGTTGCCCTGATAGGTGACCCCGCCAGAGAGCAAGGCATTGAGATCGGCCAGCGTGCCGGTCAGCACAAGCGAACCGGTGCCGTTGCCGACCACCGTCACGCCGCTGCCAGCAGGCAGCAGGCAGCGTCAGGGTGCCATGCTCCACCGACAGGGTGATCTTGATGGGGCTGTTGCCCGCATCCACATCTTTCACCTGCAAACCGTGGATGACGAAGGGCTGATCTTCCTGCGCGACCTGAGGGGTCGTTGGCAATACGTTGATTGGCGCATCGTTGACCGGGCTTACATCCACATGGATGGTGCCATTGACCTCGGGGCCAAGGGCGCCGTTGTCGAGGCTCTGGGCGGTGATCTTGAGATCCAGTGCACCGTTGGCATCATTGGTCACCAGCTCGACTGCACCCAGCTTGCCGCCCTCGGTAGTGACCTGCCAACGACCGCCACCCAGATCAACAACCGTCCCCGCCACGCCATTTGGCAAGCGGATCTCGGCACCATCAGGCACCCCTTCGATGGTGACCCGCACCTGCTCGGGCTTGTTCTCATGCACATTACCCGCACTGCCGCCGGTTGGCTGGGTATCCCGGGTCTCCAGCCCCAGATCCAGCGTGATCACATCCCCTTCGGTACCGCTCGCCTGACCCTGAATGTCGGCGATAAGGGCATCCCCCACCGGATTGACGGTGACGGTAAAGCTGCCACTGGTTTCGAGCGGAATGGTGAGCCCCTTGTCGAGGGTAAAGGCGCTCAGCGACAGATCCACGGTGCCGCTGAAATCAGCGGGCGGGATCAGGGTCAGCTTGGAGAAATCGGTCCCCACCGGGATCTGCCAGACGCCGCCACCATTGTTGACCGCCGGAGCCGACAGGGTGAAGCCATCCGGTACCCCTTTTATCTGTAGCGCGACGATCTGCTCCAAGCCATCGTTATCGATAAGGGTTGCGCCAAATCCGGCAAGGTTGACCGTGCCATCTTCGCTCCCCGTGACGCTGTGCACCGAGAGCTGGGCCGGATCGTTAACCGGTCTCACCTCAAAGCCGACCTGGCCGCTCCAGCTGCCGCTGTCGGTCACCTGCTGGCCACCGACCAGCGCGGTATCGACGATATCGACCTTGATGTCGAGCGGTACCTGACCGCTGAAATGCTCTTTGGGCACAAACACCAAATCCTTGAGCGCCGCCACGTCGTTGACCACCAGAGTGTTAACCGGCTTGCCGCTGCCATCGATGAAGTAACCATATTTCGCATCCACCGTGATGGTGACCCGCTCAACGGTTTCGAGACCGCCGCCCGCGATGGAGGGGCTGATATCGGCCAGTTTCACCGAGAGATCGAGGTGGATCTCGCTATCTTCCAGATTGTCCGGCTGCCCGTCCTGGTTGGTGTCCTGCACGGTCAGTGTCAGTTCCGGATGCTCGCCACGGCCACCATTCACATCGACCACGGGGGCCACATCGACCCGTACCGTGCTGCTGTCAACCTTGATGTCGCCACTGGCGGTATCGGTATTCACCACCTTCACCTCGATATTGAGCGAACCGGCAAAGTCTTGCGGTAAGCCGAGGGTCAACCCTTCCAGGCCCGCCAGTGACGGCGGCACCTTGATGACGTACTCACCGGTCGAGATGTTGTACTCGGCCCCGCTGATAGTGACGCCCGCCGGCAACCCCTTGAGGACAATGGTCACCTCGTCGCTCGCCTGGTCGGCGGCACCGATATGGATCACGCCTTTGAGCTGCTGACCAAAATCAACCCGGATATCCTCCTTGCCCACCAGCACGGCGTTGTCGTCGATATCGACAGTCGCCGCCGGCGTCTTGGGCGTCACTGGCTTGTTTTCAAATTCGGCACTGGTTTCCAGGCTCACTTTGACATGGGCGCTGGCATCGCCATCATCGCCCCGGTCGATAACCATGGCATCGATGCGGATCGGTTCGACCTTGCCGACAAACCCGTCCGGCGCATGCAGCTTGAAGCTGCCGAGGTTGCCCGCCGGCACGATCCAGCTGCCGTTACCGTTGTTGATACCGCCAACCACCACGAACTGGTCGCCTGCACCACCGTTCAACACCGGCAGGTTGATCACCAGATAGTCGATCTCCTCCACGCTCGAGGGATCGAGGTCGGTAAAGACGAAGCGTCCAGTCAGGTCTATATCAGCCCCACTCTGCCCCACGAGAGCTCCACCGCTCTGGGTCAGCACGCCATCGGGCTCCACCACGGCCTGGATATCGACATGCAGATTGCCATCGATCACCTTCTCGGCCACCGCGACCGAATCCACATCATGCTGGGTCACGGTAACATGGCTCTGGATAGTGGTATCCCGATCGCTATCCTCCGGTGCCTTCACCAGCAGTTGCCCCCCGTTGAGCAGGCTGTCGAGCTGGGCGGCTGTCAGGGTGACCTTGCCACTGACCACGGTCAGCGGACTCTCGACACTGCCGACTCGCAGCCAGATCTGGTAGCCATCCTCCACCCCGGAGAGACTCAGTGCCGTCACCTTCTCGGCGCCGTCAGTAAGGGTCGGATACCAGTCCAGCACGGTAAACTGATCTTCCAGGCCATTGCTGGTCTTGCTGTAGTCGGTGGCGTCAATCTCCGGTTCAACCTTGATATGCAGCGGCACATTGAAGCTCTTGTGATCGCCATCGTTCTCGGTCACCACCACCTTGGCGATCAGGTTCAAATCCGCCGTGCTGTTATGAGGCGGCTGAATAAGCAGGTTGCCAAAATCGGAGACATCGACCTGATAGGTCGGCTTGCCATGGGCGTCGAGTCCGGCAAAGGTGAGGGTCAGCTCCTTGCCATTGGCATCAAAGACCCGAGCACCTTCCGGCAGCCCTTGCAGCACCACGTTGAGGCTCTCGGAGGTATCGTGCGGGGTATCGACCCACTCGCCCGAGGTGAGGGTAAAGTTGAGCGGCGCCCGCCCATCTTCGCCCACGGTGATGGCATAGCCTGTCCCTTCGGCCTCCCAGCCGGTATTGCCAAGCTCGAAGTGAGGCTGATCCACCACCCCCACCAGATCCACATGAAGGGTCTGGGAGCCGGTCTCCTTTTCGTTCACCACGGTATGGGTCTGGCCGTTGGCATCGGTCAAGGTCGCCGTGTCTTTCACCACCCCCTTGATGATCAGGTCGAAATCGACGTTGCTGTTTTTCGGCGGTTGCAGCTTGAGTTCGCCAATCCGATCAAAAGGAACCTCATAGTAACCGGCTATGTTCTGTGCAACGGCGGAACCACCCAGCAACAAGGTTGCACCGTCAGGCAGGCCACTGATGCGGACAAACATCTGCTCGGAGCCATCGAGTTTGTCACCCAGATGAGCGAGGGCAATCTTGCTGCCCAGATCGAGCAGGGTGTCTTCCTTGCCCTGAATGTCACGCACGGTGAGCTTGGCGTCATCTGCCACCGGATTGACGTTGATCACCAGATCAATTTTGTCTCCCTGAGCCGTACCCTGACCCTGAGCGATCGGGTTCTTCTCGGTGCTGATCGGCGTCACCGACAGCTTGATGTCACCACTGAAATCCTTGCCCGGAACCACAGTTACCTTGTTGATGTTGCCAGCAGCCACCGTATAGAGGCCGTTTGCCCCCGGGGTAAGCACCTTGCCGTTCAGGGTAAGCGTCCCCTGACCCGACTCCCACTTGATCTGGTAGCTCAGTGTTTCGGAGCCATCGATGTCGGTGAGAGTGGCCTTCACATTGAGAGCGATGCCAGTGCTGTCTTCATTGGTGGTGTAGTGCTGATTTGTGCTCGCTCCATCCCAGAGTGGCTTGTCGGCAATACCTTGCACCGTGATGTCCAGATTGCCGGTGAGCACCGGGGGCTTGCTCCCCTCGGTGACGCCCACCTGCAACTGCACCGGGAAGCGCAGCGGATTGCCACCGAGGTCGTAGTTCGAGTAGTCGTGGTTAGGCACGAAGGTGACACCGGTGAGCTGGAACTTGTCGTTGGTGTTGGCCACCGCCACCATGGCCTCAGGCGGCACCTGATACCAGGTCTTGCCACCCAGGGTAATGGTGGTCAGCGCGACACCGTTGAAATAGAAGGTTCCCTGGGCATTGGCAGGTGCCTGGATAAGCAGCTGCTCCACATGCTCGCCCCGATCGAAATCCCCCACATCCAGATTCATGGTAATGGGGATCCCCTGGCTAGGATCGGTTGCTCCGGCATCCTCCTGGCCGGTGACGGCGCTCACGCTGAGCGTGCCAGCCTCGTCCCGGATGGTCAGGGTCAGGATGCCATCATCGCTATCCCCGTCGCCGTCCACCAGGTGGAACGTGATCTGCTGTATCAGGTTGCTATTGCTGTGATTGATACCCGACTTGGCGGTAAAGCTGTAGTTACCCTCTGCATTGATAACCAAAGTGCCGATGAGTTGTCCTGTGCCATCTGTTACCGAGATGGTGGTATTGCCCGTTGCGGCGATGGGGTGCTCGGTGCCATTGATGGTGACCGATTTCACTACTGCATCGTCCGCCCCCTCACTGGCGGTGGCCAGCAGATCGCCGGTCACTTTCGCTCCTTCATTCAGGGTCTTGTTCGCATCCACGGCGACGGGCACATCATCCTGCACGCTCACATGACCAATCACTTCTGCGCTGAGGTCTCCATCACTGTCCCGCGCCTGTAACGGCAGCTGGATATCCAGCAGATCCTTGCCCTGAGCCCTGTGATCCAGATTGCCGATGAGCTCGAAGGTGTAGCGGCCGGAGACATCCAACGTCAGCTTGAAGATGAGCTTGCCTGCGCTGTCCTTGCCAAGATAGACACCCGGCTGGCTATCGGCGCCAATGGTGACAACCTTGCCCCCCGACGTGAGGGTGTTGAGGGCGTTGAAACGGGCCACATCCAATTGCAGAGAAGCCACCCGGTCGCTCCCGGCGGCAATCGCCACCTGACCGATGGCAACTTCTCCCCTGCCTGAGGGACTTGTGCCACTATGCTGGCCACTGCCCCCATTGAGATCCGACTCCTTGACGGTGACCCCCTCGATAGATGTGATCACGGGATTGTCAGCATCGGTGATCACCGCAGTGGTACTGCCAGTGATCACGCTGCCATCGCTGTCGGTTACCTTGATTGGCAAGGTCAGGTTGAGTTTGTTATCCGCCCCGTGATCCAGGTTGGTATGCACAGTCACCTGATAACCGATCTCTGCGCTGGTGTGAGCGGCGATGGTGGCAGGGACAGTGGGGATAGATACCGTCATCACTACCAGACCGCCACTGGTCACCGCCTGGAAGGTGTGACCATCGGTGCCAACCGCTTTCCAGGTCAGGGTTTCGCCGTTATGGGTGATGGGCTTGCCATTTGCATCCATCACCTGACCAGCAAAGGTCAAACGCACATCGGTCACCGGATCCGAGTCAGCTTTGATGGTGATCTTGCCGCTGGCTTGCTGATCATCCGCCGTCTGGTTATTGGCGGCGCCATCGAAGCGCCCTTCATTGAGGGTCACTCCGGTCAGGGTGAGGGTCGGTTTCCCCCCTTCCCCAATCTGGATATTGAGGGTGCCGCTGGTGCTGTCGTTGTTACCGCCCGCCTTGTCGTAATCGTTGACGATCACCTTGATGGGCAGGTCGGTCACGGCGTTGGCGCCCTGATGAAGCCCCTGATAGAGGGTGACCTGATAGTCAAACCCGTTTTTGCCCGCCTGATCGAGGCTGCCAATCAGCTTGACCTCGAACACCTCGACCCGCTGGCCATCCATCATCACATAACCCTTGAGCAGCTGGCTACCGGGGATGGCGGAGTCCCCATCAACCAGCTCGTATTTGACGGGCTGGCCAAGTGCAGTGAGCGCCGGTTGCTGGCTGCCATCGGCAAACACCACCTCCACCACCCGATCCGACCCGGCTTGCACATCGAAGTGACCGGTTTGACTCAAGCTGTTGCTGCCGGTGAGGTTCCCCTCATCCAGGGTCACACCGGTGCCTGGGATAAAGCTCGGCGCCTTGCCATCCGCAATGGTGAGCGGCAGCGTGGTACCGATGCGATCGCCATCCTTGTCAGCCAGGGTGACGGCAAGCGGCAGGTTGAGGGATTCACTCCCCTTGTGATCCAGCTCGCCGCTCAGGGTAACCTTGGCGGTGACGCTCCAGTTACCGTTGTTATCGACCAGGCTCAGCTCGGCGCGCAGCACCACCTGGCCACCGGCGGCTCCGACCAGCTGGCCGGTTGCGGGATCGATGGTGAAAGTAACCGGGTTGCCGTGGCTGGTGAGTCCGGTCAGGGTGCTCTGAATAGCGGCGATATCAAAGCCGAGGGAGTTGGGGTCAAGGGCATCGCTGCCGTGCGCGACCGAGAAACTCATGGTGCTGACCGCGGCAGCCTCCCCTTGTGCCATCTCGGTGATGGTGGTGCCGGTCACGGCAGCGATGGTCGGATTGGCGCCATCACCCACCGCCACGGTAATAGTGGAGGAGACCTTGTCACCATCGCTGTCGAGCAGGGTAAAGCCCGCCTTGAGCAGGCTGTCGGCACTGCCCTGATCCAGCGGTTGATGGAGGGTAAAGCTGTATTTGCCATCGTTACCGAGGGTCAGCTCAAACACCAGCTTGCCATCTGGGGTACGTCCCTCGATAAGATGGTCAGCCACCGTGATGGTCACGGCCTGCTTGCCCGAGGTGAACCCTTGCAGCCCCGGCTGATTGGCATCGAAAGTGATGCTGGTCAGCGGATCGCTGCCCGCAGTGATAGTCAGATCGCCGTTAAGGGTCTGGCCCTGCTGCCAGTTGCTATCTTCGGTGAGCGTGAGGGAGACAGGATTAACCTGCGGCAAGGCACCGTCGGTAATGGTGATATTGAGGGTACCGAGATTGCTCTTGTCGCCGTCAAAATCTGAGCCCTGTACCTTCAGGCCAAGATTGAGGCTGTTGGTCGCTTCCGGCTCGTCAAACACCCCTGTCAGGGAGACGTTGTATTTGCCATCCAGCCCGATGGTAACGGTGAGGATTGCCTTGCCCTGCCAATCCTTGACGGTCAGCTGGTTGTCTTGAACCTCATAACTCGTCGCCTTGCCCTGGCTGGTGAGCCCCGCCAACGCCGGTTGGCTCGCCTCAAAGTTGAGGGAGACCAGACGATCGCTCCCCACCGCCACCGGCAGCTGACCATCGATGCTCTGGTTGCCCCCCTCTTGCAGGGCGACGCCTTTATCGAGACCGAGCACAGGATCTGCACTATCACTCACCGTGATGGTAGCGGTTCCCTGATTTTTGCTGCCATCGCTGTCGGTGACTTCGACCGGAAGGGTCAGCTCCAGCTTGTTGTCTGCACCGTGATCCAGGTTGGTATGCACCGTCACCTGATAACCTATCTCTGCGCTGGTATGAGCGGCGATGGTGGCAGGGGCAGTGGGGATGGACACCGTCATCACTACCAGACCGCCACTGGTCACCGCCTGGAAGGTGTGACCATCGGTGCCAACCGCTTTCCAGGTCAGGGTTTCGCCGTTATGGGGGATGGGCTTGCCACTGGCATCCATGACCTGGCTGGAAAGGGTCAGCCGCACATCAGTCACCGGATCCGAGTCGGCCTTGATGGTGATCTTGCCGCTCGCCTGCAGGTCATCAGTGGCCGAGTTGGCGCCATCGAAGCGCCCTTCATTGAGGGTTACATCGGTCAGGGTCAGGGTTGGTTTCTCCCCTTCCCCAATCTGGATATTGAGGGTGCCGCTGGTGCTGTCGTTGTTGCCGCCCGCCTTGTCGTAGTCGTTGACGATCACCTTGATGGGCAGCTCGGTCACGGCGTTGCTGCCCTGATGAAGCCCCTGATAGAGGGTCACCTGATAGTCAAACCCGTTTTTGCCCGCCTGATCGAGGCTGCCAACCAGCTTGACCTCGAACACCTCGACCCGCTGGCCATCCACCATCACATAGCCCTTGAGCTGCTGGCTGCCTGGGATCAGCGGGTCACCATCAACCAGCTCGTACTGCACCGGTTTACCCAAGGCGGTCAGCGCAGGTTGTTCGCTGGCATCGGCAAAGGCCACCTCGACCACTCGATCCGACCCTGCCTGCACGTCGAAGTGACCGGTTTGGCTCAGGCTGTTGCTGCCGGTGAGGTCCCCCTCATCCAGAGACACGCCTTTGCCCGGAATAAAGCTAGGTGCCTTGCCATCCACGATGGTGAGCGGCAACGTGGTACCGATGCGATCGCCATCCTTGTCGGCCAGGGTGACGGCAAGCGGCAGGTTGAGGGATTCACTCCCCTTGTGATCCAGCTCGCCGCTCAGGGTGACCTTGGCGGTGACGCTCCAGTTACCGTTGTTATCGACCAGGCTCAGCTCGGCGCGCAGCACCACCTGCCCACCGGCGGTCCCGAGCAGCTGGCCGGTTGCGGGATCGACGGTGAAAGTGACCGGGTTGCCGTGGCTGGTGAGTCCGGTCAGGGTGCTCTGGATAGCGGCGATATCAAAACCAAGAGAGTTGGGGTCAAGGGCATCGCTGCCGTGCGCGACCGAGAAACTCATGGTGCTGACCGCGGCTGCCTCACCTTGCGCCATCTCGGTGATGGTGGTGCCGGTCACGGCGGAGATGGTCGGATTGGCACCATCCCCACCGCAACCGTAATGGTGGAGGAGACCCTGTCACCATCGCTGTCGAGCAGGGTAAAGCCCGCCTTGAGCAGACTGTCGGCACTGCCCTGATCCAGCGGTTGATGGAGGGTAAAGCTGTATTTGCCATCGTTGCCGAGGGTCAGCTCAAACACCAGCTTGCCATCTGGGGTACGCCCCTCGATAAGATGGTCAGCCACCGTGATGGTCACGGCCTGCTTGCCCGAGGTGAACCCTTGCAGCCCAGGCTGATTGGCATCGAAAGTGATGCTGGCCAGCGGATCGGTGCCCGCAGTGATAGTCAGATCGCCGTCAAGAGTCTGGCCCTGCTGCCAGTTGCTATGTTCGGTGAGCGTGAGGGAGACAGGATTAACCTGCGGCAAGGCACCGTCGGTAATGGTGATATTGAGGGTGCCTAGATTGCTCTTGTCGCCGTCAAAATCTGAACCCTGTACCTTCAGGCCAAGATTGAGGCTGTTGGTCGCTTCCGGCTCGTCAAACACCCCGGTCAGGGAGACGCTGTATTTGCCATCCAGCCCGATGGTAACAGTGAGGATCGTCTTGCCCTGCCAATCCTTGACGATCAGCTGGTTGTCCTGAACCTCGTAACTCGTCGCCTTGCCCTGGCTGGTGAGCCCCGCCAGCGCCGGTTGGCTCGCCTCAAAGTTGAGGGAGACCAGACGATCGCTGCCCACCGTCACCGGCAGCTGACCATCGATGCTCTGGTTGCCCCCCTCTTGCAGGGCGACCCCCTTGTCGATACCCAATGCGGGATCACTGCCATCATTGACAGTCAACGTCAGGTTGGCGCTGGTGCTGTCCCCATCTATCTCGTTGGCGCTCACCTGCAAATCGAGGGAAAGCATGTCGCTCCCCTGATGATCGAGCGGGCCGGTGAGGGTGACCACCACCCGCCCAGCCAGATCGCTGCCCTGCTGCTCAGCCTTCAATTCGGCGCGCAGCACCTCCACCCGTTGGCCACTGCCATCCAGGTAGTAACCCACCAGGGTGCGATCACCGGCAAATTCAAAGGTCAGCGGATGACCATCGCTGGCAAGACCCGAGCCGTTGAGGGTAGTCAGGGTACTGTTCTGATTACTGAACACCAGCGAATCCACCAACAAAGGATCGACACCGTGTTTGACTACAAAGCGGCTCTCACCCACTACGGCAGCACCGTTGATAAAGGCATCTTCGGTCAGGGTAATGGGCGGGAGATCAACGTCAAAGTTGGGCGGATTGCTGTCCACCAGATTGATCACCAGCGGCGCCTTCACCAGATCGCCGTCGCTGTCGCGATATTCGAGGTTGAACGGCAGGCGCAACACGTCCTGACCGTGATCCAGGCTTTGACTCCAGACGATGCGGTAACTTCCGTCATTGTTGAGGGTCAGGGTGAAGACAGTCGCCCCACCAGCACTGGCGGTCAGGGTATGACCGTTGATGGTGTAGCCAAGGGGCGCGCCATGGCTGACGAGCCCCAGCCCTTCCAAGGCACTCTGATCAGCGGCAAACTGGACTTGCAGATTGCCATCCTGACCAGCACCGGTATTGAGGCTGCCGGTCGCGGTGATCGAGCCACCGGCCAATCCGGCTTCGGAGAGCATCAGGGTCTCGCTCTGACCTATCAGCGGCGCCCCATCGCTGGCGCTGTTGCCCGCCAGATCGGTGACACTGGCACGCACTTCAAAGGATTGATTGATACCGGAGAGATCAAGACCTGATACCTGCCAGCGGCCATCGGCCCCGACCTGTGCCGAGGTGGTCAACAGCGGCTGGCCATTGCTGTCGACTAGTGTGATGATGACACTCTGACCCGCCTCCACATTGCTGGTGGAGCCGCTCAGGGTGGCGCGGCTGTTGCCAAACAGGGCTGCGGTATCGAGATCATCGATATCGATAAAGGCCTGGGTATCAACATTGATAACGAGGGTATCGCTGGCTCGGTTGCCGGCAATATCCACGGAATTGACCTGAAACTGGTACTGGCCATCGGCCAGGCTCTGCGGCAGCTGATATTGCCAGTTACCGGCGGCATCCACCGTCAGGACGGTGAGCACGCTGCCGCCAAGGCTCAGGGTTACGGTGGCGCCGGGCTCCCCCTTCCCTTGCAGCAGCGGGGTATTGTCGCGGGTCAGAGCATCGATCTGGCTGGCGCCGGTGTCGCTCTCATCGGCGAGATCGAGGGTAATGGTGGTGATGGTATCGAGCAGGGTCTGTCCGGTATCGCTGGCGTTGTTGCCCGCCTGATCCTGGGTATTGGCCACAATCTGCAACGGGCCATCCACCAGCTTGCCGGTCACATCGCCAAAATTGGCTTCCCACACCAGGCCGGGCAGCACCACTGTCGTCACCGTCAGTGAATTTCCCGCCTGATCGATAAGGGTCACAGTGACCGGCTGGCCTACCTCCACATCATCCACCACACCACGAATGATGACGCCAGCCGCTTCATCGGCGTTGATAATGTTGTCGCTGGTTTGGGGCTCGGTGATGGTGATGGCAGCAAAGAAATCGCGCTCTTCGGAAAACAGCAGCTCATCGCCAACAGGTTGCACCGCATGATCGGTATCAAAACCGGCCTCGGCCAGGGTGGAATCGTTGGTACGATCGACCACCACAAATCCACCCGAGCTGGAACCGGCTACACCACCGATATTACCCGCGGCGGCTGCGTTACCGGCAGCGGTCTCCTGGAACAATTCGGTCGGGTCAATACCCTGACGGATCGCCTCTTGCAATGAGGCCAGTTCCGGATCGGTCGGTTGTCCATCAGCAGCAGGCTTCGTGGGCTCAGGTTTGGCGGCCATATCTTGCTCACCAGCAGGATCACTGCCCGGCTTGGCTAGTTGAAAGTGGCCCCCTTGGGCAGCTTGCAGGCGATCCCCCGGCTGCAATGCCATCCCCACCTTTGCTCGTATGACAGATCCATCTGCACTGATGACAAACACGGAGCCCTCGAGTTGGGAGATCACCGTGGACTTTTCAATTTGCAACTCTGCCATACAACCTCCAGCAAAACCTTAACCACCAACATCAGTACCTACAGGGTACTTGTCTGTTCAATAATCATACCGAACCAGACTAAGTGGGTCTTTTCGCCATTTTCGGCAATGATTGCCATAAAATGGCCATAACTTACAATATTTCGCATCTAACAGGCCCTTTTTAATAAAATGAGATTTGTATGAACCTAACCCCATCACCTTTATTAATAGGCCTATCAGACTCCATGTGACCATTTCTGTCGTTTGACGATAAATCCACTGCAGCTTCAATAAATGGATCATAATCCGAAGGTCAAAAGCTCACACCACAATACCGAGAATTTGCATATTCAGTCAATTATTAGCATAAGTCATTGCCAGAATCAGTGAACAATACGACAGCAATCAGGATCAGCAGCAAAAAGTGCCAGTACGTAACTGTTCCGTTCAAACTCCTGCCATCGAATGTTCGGCAGTTAACAAGAAGTTGAGTTTCCATAAAATTTAATCCAGGTCTCATTTCAGCAATCAATCCTGTGCATCAATTGATCTGGCACAACTCTCCCCCCGATAAATCATCATTAAATTTACCTATTTGTTAGGGTAACCCTCGAGCGATCATATATTGCGCGGTTTTATTCACCCGCAAGCGAATGTCTGCCCACCCCGCCCGACGAGGAGAAGATCCACACCAAGATGGAACGGGTCAGACGAGACCAAAACATTTATCTGGGAGTGATAAACGTGGGTTCACAACACAGGCATATCAAACTGGGCCTCGCCACCCTGCTGCTGACTACCAGCCTTGGCACCAGCGGCTGGGCACTGGCTGATGACGCAACCACCAATGGCAAGATAGAGGCGCGCAGCGAGCTGTTCGCCAAGGATCACGCCGATCAGTTCACCAGCTGGCAAGCCACCAGCGAAAGCAAGGAGCGCACCGACGCGCTGGCGGAAGATCCCAACATGGTGGTGCTGTGGGGCGGTTACCCCTTCGCCAAGGATTACAACAAGCCGCGTGGTCACTTCTATGCCCTGACCGACGTACGCGAAACCCTGCGCACCGGCGCCCCCAAGACCGCCGAAGATGGCCCGCTGCCGATGGCCTGCTGGAGCTGTAAAGGCCCGGACGTGGCCCGCGTTATCGACGAGAAGGGTGAAGATGGCTACTTCAAGGGGATGTGGGCCAAGGGTGGGCCGGAAATAGTCAACACCATCGGCTGCGCCGACTGCCACGACACCGCCTCGAAGGAGTTCAAGGAGGGTAAACCTGCCCTGCACCTCTCCCGTCCCTATGCCGATCGGGCCATGACCGCCATCGGCAAGCCGTTCAAGGAGCAGGGGCGCTTTGATCAGCAGTCCCAGGTGTGCGGCCAGTGCCACGTGGAGTATTACTTCAGCGGCCCCACCAAGGCGGTCAAATTTCCCTGGGACAAGGGCACCACGGTGGAGCAGATGGAGGCCTATTACGATGAAATCGGCTTTGCCGACTGGACTCATGCCCTCTCCAAAACCCCCATGCTGAAAGCCCAGCATCCCGAGTACGAAACCTGGCGCGCCGGCATTCACGGCCAGAACAACGTCGCCTGTGTCGATTGCCACATGCCCAAGGTGCAGAACGAGCAGGGCAAGGTCTACACGGATCACAAGGTGGGTAACCCCTTCGATCGTTTCGAGCAGACCTGCCGCAACTGCCACACCCAGAGCAAGGAGATGCTGCAAGGGATCGTCAAGCAGCGCAAAGAGGCGGTGATCGAAACCAAGCTGAAGGTCGAGAAGCAGCTGGTTCACGCCCACTTTGAAGCCAAGGCGGCCTGGGATGCCGGCGCCACAGAGGCAGAGATGAAGGATATTCTGCAGGACATCCGTCACGCCCAGTGGCGCTGGGACTACGCCATCGCCTCCCACGGGGTGCAGATGCACGCCCCCGAAGTGGCCCTCAAGGTACTTGGCAGCGCACTGGATAAAGCCGCTGACGCCCGCACCAAGCTGGCGCGCCTGTTGGCCAGCAAGGGGATCAGCCACGAAATCGCCATCCCCGACATCTCCACCAAGGAGAAAGCGCAAGCCGCCCTTGGCATGGATATGAAGCAGTTCAACAGCGACAAGGCCCAGTTCCTCAAGACCACGGTCCCCGCCTGGGATGCCGAGGCCAAAGCGGCCGGACGGCTGGCACAGTAACGGCGCCTGCGGGCCCGGCCAGACCAGGCCCGCAGCGGATGGAGGCTTCCTATGGGTGATTTAACGATGGATTTTTTACGACTGATGCTGATGGCAGCCATGCTGCTCACCAGCCTGCAGGGTCAGGCGGCCGAGTCGGCAGCAGCCTCTGTTCCAGCTACACATGAGGTGGAATTTTTACGCAATCCCGACAAGGCCTGTACCGACTGTCACAAGGAGCAGAGCGAGGGGATGCACGGCAAGCATGGTCAGGCGACCAATCCCAACAACCTGGCACCTGTCACCTGCACCAACTGCCACGGCCAGCCCTCCCCCCAGCACCGGGAAGGGGTCAAGGATGTGATGCGCTTCAGCCACAGCCTGAAGGATAAAGAGAGCATCAAGCTTTATCCCATCAGCGAGCAGAATGGAGTCTGCATGAGCTGCCACGAGCCCAAACCACTGCGCGAGGCGCTCTGGGCCCACGACGTGCACGCTACCAAGCTCACCTGCACCAGCTGCCACCAGTTGCATCCGGCCAAGGAGCCCATGGTGGGGATCCCGGAAAAATCCCGCATCAAGCTCTGCGTCGACTGCCACAGCAAGCAACATGAGGCCAGCAAGGCCCGGCAGGAGCAGTCCAAACCGGCTACCGGCAAGGAGGCCTCATGAGCTGCTCTCGCCGTAATTTTATGGCGGGCGTGGGTGCGGGGGCCCTTATCATGATGACGGGGCCGACTCGTTCCCTTGCTACCCCCCTCGCCCACAGCCAGACCATCGACGGGATCCGCTATGGCATGATCCACGATGAGACGGCCTGCATCGGCTGCACCGCCTGCATGGATGCCTGCCGGGAGGTCAACAAAGTGCCGGAAGGGGTCTCGCGCCTCGAGATCATCCGCTCCGGCCCCGTCGGTGAATTTCCCGACGCCGAGTACCGCTTCTTTCGCAAATCGTGCCAGCACTGCGACAACGCCCCCTGCGTGCATGTCTGCCCGACCGGCGCCTCCCATATTCGCAAGGAGGATGGCATCGTCGATGTCGACGCGGATCTCTGCGTCGGCTGCATGTATTGCCTCGCCGCCTGCCCCTATCAGGTGCGCTTTATCAACCCGGTCACCCGAGTGGCGGACAAATGCGACTTTTGCCGCAAGACCAACATGGCGGTGGGTAAGGAGCCGGCCTGCGTGGAATTCTGCCCCACCAAGGCGCTGGTGTTCGGTAATCTGGATGATCCGGACAGCCCCATCGCCCAACGACTGGTGAAGGAGACCACCTATCGCTACAAGCAGGCGCTCGGCACCTCGCCCAAGATGTACCGCGTGCCCAAAGGGGAGATAACGTCATGACCATGCAAGCGGCATTTTATTTTCCCTCCCTTGTCTGGGGATTTGTCCGATCGCCATCTACCGCAGTAACAGAGGGAGGAATGGATCATGTTGCATGACGCATTTCACTTCCCTTCACTTGTCTGGGACTGGCCGATCGCCATCTACCTGTTCCTGCTCGGCATCTCCGCCGGGGCCACCACCCTCTCGGTGCTGTTGCGCCGCAAGGGGGCAGGCAGCGAGAGCGGCATCATCAAGGCAACCGCCATTCTGGCGCCAGCGAGCGTGATCCTGGGGTTACTGATCCTTATCTTCCATCTGGCCCGCCCCTGGACCTTCTGGAAGCTGATGTTCCACTACCAGTTCGACTCAGTGATGTCGATGGGGGTCATGCTGTTTCAGCTCTATATGGCGGTGCTGTTCGCCTGGCTGGCGGTGGTGTTTCGCACCGAGATTGAGACCTTGCGTCGTCACCTGCTGCAAGAGAAGTTCGCTTTTGTGGATGAGCTGATAGGCTGGCTCGCCCGCATCGAACGGCTGCTGGCGCCGCTCTTGCTGCTGCTTGCCGTGCTCTTGGGGGCCTACACTGGCTTTCTGCTCTCGGCACTCAAGACCTATCCGCTCTTGAACAACCCGGTGCTGCCGGTGCTGTTTCTGGTCTCGGGCATCAGCTCAGGTATCGCCTCCACCATCTTGCTGGCGGTGACGCTCTTCAAGGAGAACCATCACAGCCAGGGGGTGAGCTTTGTGCATCGCTTCGAGCGGCCGGTATTGGCGGTGGAGGTGTTGCTGCTGGTCTGCTTCTTTACCGGCCTCTACTTCGGTGGCGGCCAGAAAGAGGTGGCGATGTGGGCGGCCATCGGCAGCGGCTTCTGGGCTCAGGTGTTCTGGATAGGGGTGGTGGGGATCGGCATGCTGCTGCCCCAGCTGCTGGCCCTGCTGACCCCGGCGCCCCTGCGGGAGCGCAATGGCCATCTGGTGCTGGTCTGCAGCCTGACCCTGGTGGGGATCTTGCTGCTGCGCTACTTCGTGCTCTATGCCGGCCAGATGACGGTCGTGTAACCGTATACTCACCGGCGCCAGCCACCTTCGGGTGACTGGCGCTTATTTTGTTGCGATGAATTGTTGCTAGGAATGTGGATGTTATCCCCCAGCGCCGGTACGGTGCAGACGCTGCGGCATAACATAGACGAATGCTTGACTGGAGGTTGTGTGCTGGCGGAGCTCGGCTATCTCTCACTGTTGCTGGCGGCGGCACTCTCCTTGCTGCAGGGCACACTGCCCTGGCTGGGATTACGGCTCGCCTCCCCAACCCTGCTGCGCAGCGCCACGCCGCTGGCGCTGATCAATGCCATCCTGCTGTTAGCCGCCCTACTGCTGCTCGCCAGCTGCTTTGCCCGGGATGATTTCACCGTCAGCTATGTGGCCCAGCACGCCAACAGCGCCCTGCCGCTGGGCTTCAAGCTGGTGGCGGTGTGGGGCGGCCACGAGGGTTCCATGCTCTTTTTCGTCTTTGCACTGTCCCTGTGGGGCGCTCTGGTAGCGATTTGTTCAAAGCGGGTCGATCCGCTGATCACAGCTCGAGTACTGGCCATCATGGGGCTGATTGTCGGGCTGTTCGGCCTCTATACCCTGATCTTCTCCAGCCCGTTTTACCGCCAGTTTCCGGGACCGCTGGAGGGGCGCGATCTCAACCCCATGCTGCAGGATATCGGCCTTATCATCCACCCACCCCTGCTCTATCTCGGTTACGTCGGCTTTGCAGTCAACTTCGCCTTCGCCATGGCGGCGCTCCATTCGGGCAGGCTGGATGGTGCCGTGGCCCACTGGAGTCGCCCCTGGGCGCTCGGCTCCTGGGTCTTTCTCACCGCCGGTATCGTGCTGGGCTCCTGGTGGGCCTATTACGAGCTCGGCTGGGGCGGCTGGTGGTTCTGGGATCCGGTAGAAAATGCCTCCCTCTTGCCCTGGCTGCTAGGCACAGCCCTGCTGCACGCCCTGATTATCTGCGAGAAGCGCGGCGCCTATGGTCATGCCGTGCTGTTGCTCTCCATCTTCACCTTCGCCTTGAGCCTGCTCGGCACCTTTGTGGTGCGCTCCGGGGTGCTCACCTCGGTGCACGCCTTTGCGGTGGACCCCAGCCGCGGCCTCACCCTCTTGTTGCTGCTCGGCTTGCTATTGACCAGCGCTCTCACCCTGTTTGCCCTGCGGGCGGACATTCGCGCCCCCTATGCCCGCTTTGGCTTCTGGTCAAAAGAGGGGCTGCTCGGCGCCGCCATCCTGCTGCTCTGTGTGGCCTGCGCCAGCGTGTTGCTCGGCACCTTCTACCCCATGGTGTTCCAGTCGCTCCATCTGGGCTCGCTCTCGGTGGGGGCCCCCTATTTCAATACCATCTTCGTACCGCTGGCCCTCTGCCTGATGACGCTGATGACCCGAATCCCGCGCCTGCGCTGGCAGGAGCTTGCGCCACATTCCCGACTCAACGCTCTGTTGCCGCCGCTGTTTGGCCTGCTTGGCGGCGGGCTCATTAGCCTTGCCTATCTGGAACAGGGATCGTTTTCCGGTAACTGGAACGGCATCCTCGCCAATATAGTGAGCCTCTGGCTGATGGCTAGCCTGTTGCTCCCGCTCTTGCAACTGACGTCGCTGCGCGAGCTCACCCTCAATCGGTTCGGCAGCCTGCTGGCCCACCTCGGGGTGGCGGTGTGCGCCCTCGGCATCGCGCAAATGAGCCACCACAGTCAGGAAGGAGGCACAGTGCTAAGTGCCAACCAGCCCTACCAGCTCGGTGCGTTCGAATTTCGCTATGAGGGACGCGAGCCGATCATCGGCCCCAACTACACCGCCGAGCGCATCACGCTCAGCGTGCATAAAGAAGATAAAGAGATCGCCAGGCTCACCCCAGAGCGACGTCACTACAGCGTGCGCACCATGAACATGAATGAACCCGGCATCGCGTGGGGAATGCTCGGCGATCTCTACGTGGTGCTGGGTGAGAAGATGGGACCAGATGCCTATGCCATGCGGCTGCACTACAAGCCGCTGGTGCGCTGGATCTGGCTCGGCGGCCTGTTGATGATGGCGGGCGGCACCCTGCGCCTGCTCGCCCGTCGCCCCTTGCTTGCCTCCCGTCCCGTTGAGGTTGGCACCTCCCATCCCCGGCTCGAACAGGAGGCGTTATGAGATCCCGCCTGCGCCTCTTTCTTCCACTGCTGCTGACCCTGGGCCTCGGCGCCCTGCTTTGGCTCGGCCTTGGCAACAATCCCTACAGCCAGGATGAGGCGACGCTCGGCCGTACCCTGCCTGCGTGGCAAAGCAACAATCTGCTGGATGGGAGCCAGATCCAGACCGCCAGCCTCAAGGGCGAGCCCTTTGTGCTTAACGTCTGGGCCAGCTGGTGCGCCAACTGCCGCGCCGAGCATCCGCTGCTCAGCGAGCTCGCGGGCACCGTGCCCCTCTACGGTCTCAACTACCGGGACAAGAGGGATGCCGCCCGCGCCTGGCTTATCCAGGCGGGCAACCCCTATCGCGCCGTACTGGCCGACCCCGACGGCAAACTGGCCCTTGAGCTCGGCGTCTACGGCACGCCAGAGACCTATCTGTTTGATGCCGATGGTGCCCTGCTTGCCCGCCATACCGGCGAGCTCACCAAAGGGATCTGGCAACGTCAGTTTGCCCCCCTGCTCGACCAGGCGCGAGCGGATGCGCGAATGAAGGCCGCCACTACTGCACCAACTATTGCAATATCAGCTCGGGAGACACAGCCATGATGCGCCGTTCTCTTGCCTGCGCCCTGCTGGCCCTCGGCATGCTGCTGAGTGCAACTGCATATTCCAGCGGGGTCGATACCTATCAGTTTCGCCATCCCGAGCTGCAAAATCGGGCGCAAGAGCTGGCCCGCGCCCTGCGCTGCCCCCAGTGCCAGAACCAGAATCTGGTGGAGTCCAACTCCCCCATCGCGCGGGATCTGCGACTCGAGGTCTACCGCTGGGTAGACGAGGGGCAGTCTGATGAACAGGTGATCGCCCGCATGACGGAGCGCTTCGGCGATTTCGTCCGCTACGATCCCCCCTTCAAGGCCAGCACGGCGCTGCTGTGGGGCGGACCCCTGCTGCTGTTGGGGCTGGCGCTGTTGACCCTGTTTCGCCGCCTGACGCGCATGAACGCGCGGGCCATCCCTGTCGTTAAGGCAATCGATGAGGCAATCCATCAATACGCCGCCGATCCGCGCAGCGAATTGAATTTGCTGATCATGCACGGGGAGCAAGCAGGCCTCTCCCCCGACCAACCACTCTACAGTGAGCTGAGCGCCGCCCGCCTGGCCAACGCCATCCCGGCGGCTGAGCTGGCCCTGCGCGCGCAACTGGCCAACCAGCATGACAATCGCAGCCGCAATAACCGGCACGGGCGGACCTTGTTGCTGCTTGGCATCATGGCATGCGTAGCCGTTGCCGCTGTGTATCTCGGCAGCGGCCGTTATCAGGCATGGCAGGATTATGCATCCCGTCCCGATCCGCTGGCGGGGTTGAGCCCGCAGGATCTGCAGGACAAAGAGCTGGGGAGTCTGCATCAGAAACTTCAGCGCAATCCTGCCGATCTCGACAGCTGGGCGGCGCTTGGCCAGCTCTATCTCTATCGGGGCGAATATGACAGCGCCCTGCTCGCCTACCAGCGTCTCGCTCTGCTGGAGGGGGGCGCCAGCGCGGCGACTCAAGCCGCCCAAGCCACCGTGCTCTACTATCAGGCGGGCCAGCAGCTGACTCCCGAGGCAACCCGCCTGCTGGAGAGCGCCCTCAAGCAAGATGCAGGGGAAGTGAGCGCCCTGATGCTGCTCGCCTCCGATCACTTCCTGCATGGCCGCTACAGGCAAGCCATTGCCCTGTGGCAGCAACTGCTCGATGGCGAGCGCCCTCGCATCAATCGGGCCGCGCTGATCGAGGCGATCCAGACGGCAAGCATAATGGGCGGGTAACCCCTTGATTGAAGGAGGGTAATCGTGATGATATGGCGCCGCGACCACGCAAGTGGCTCAGCACTCTCTTTCAATAGACAAGGATGTCTGGATGCAACTCACCCTGTTAAACGACTCGGGCAAATTCGATGGGCTCGATGACACCATCAGGCACGTTTTTGCCGAGACGGCGCACAAATTGAATGCCTTGTTCGATCTCTCCCAACTGGATGTCACCTTCAGCCCTTTTGCCGAGGGGGATGCGCCCGACTCAGGTATCGGTGGCTGGGCCATCAACATGTATCGAATAGAACTCCAGCTTGATCTGGAACGGCCCGACATCAAAGAGGTGATCATCACCGAATTGCCTGCCGTGCTGGCCCACGAAGTCCACCATATCGTGCAAAAGAAGAACAAGGTGGAAACAGAAACCCTGGCCGAAAACCTGATTTTTGAAGGGCTGGCCTGCTACTTTGAGCAGAGGTTCAATGGCGGCACACTCCCCTCGCTGTTCAAGGAGTCTCATCATCATGACTGGCAATCGCTGCTGGCAGAGATGACACCCCATCTATCCAGCAAGCAGTTCAACTTTTTAGACTTTTTCTACTGCCGTAATAACCGGCCATTTCCCAAATATGCCGGTTACTGGGTGGGGTTCAATCTGGTGGCCAACTATCTGGCCAAAAATGGACTGAATGAAATGGAGGTCATGGGCCTGCCCGCCGAGGCGTATTTCAATTAACAGGCCTTCACACTGTTCATGGCTATCACAGAGCCCAAATCCGGAGAGAAGATCATGATCCCCATTCGCTGCAAGGCCGTCTCTGGCGTTGCCCTCACCACTGTCGATGGCGAAACAAAATTGCTGGTGATGAAACGGGTCAAGGGGGGCTTCTGGTGCCATGTGGCGGGCACGGTGGAGGCGGGTGAAACCGGCTGGCAGACCATTATTCGGGAGTTTGGCGAAGAGACGGGGATCAGGGTCACCGAGCTCTACAACGGCCAGTATCTGGAGCAGTTTTACGAGGCGATCCTGAATACGGTGGAGGTGGTGCCGGTCTTTGTGGTCTATTGCCCGCCCAATCAGGCGGTGATCCTCAACGACGAGCACATAGACTATCGCTGGTGTTCCCTGGCCGAGGCCAAGGCGCTGGTGAGTTTCCCCGGCC
The DNA here is from genome assembly GCF_040907945.1 of Aeromonas sp. s11. Lineage (NCBI taxonomy): Bacteria > Pseudomonadati > Pseudomonadota > Gammaproteobacteria > Aeromonadales > Aeromonadaceae > Aeromonas > Aeromonas sp. s11. The sequence continues at coordinate 40,870 of NZ_JBFOCU010000014.1, forward strand.
AGAAGGCGCTCTACGACCATATCTGGCACCACTTTGTCGACAACGCCCCCTCTCCCCTGATGCGGGTCGATATCCGCTGACCGCGCACGGCTTCCCCCTGTAAATACAACACGCCCCCGGATGGGGGCGTGTTGTATCTAAAGCCAGCCAAGCGCTTTTGTTAGACCCTACCGATGGCCTATGGCCGCTCGCCAGCCGCCAGACGGCGGTTGATATCGGCGATAACCGGGGCGATGTCGGCAAGGGTATCAATCACGTAGTGAGCTCCCGCCGCCCGCAGTTTGGCCTCGGCCGGTGCGCGCCGGGCGGCGATCTCCGCCTCGCTCATGGCGGCAAACTCTTCCCAGGTGGCACCAAATTCGTTGCCGGAAACCGACAGCCCCACGGTCCACATGCCGGCGTTCAACCCTTCGCTGATGCCGGGTACGGCGTCATCCACCTTGATGCAGCGATGCACCGCGCTCACTCCCAGCTCAATCACGTTGGCCAGCGCCATCCAGGGGCCGGGGCGACCACCTGCCTTGAGATCATCGGTGGCGACCCAATGATCCGGGCGATAGCCATGATCGGCCGCCGCTGGTACCAGCGCCTCCATCACCGGACGGGGATAACCGGAGCAGGAGCCGATGCGCAGCCTCTGCACCCGCAGAGCGTCCAGCACCGGCAACACGCCGGGGATCGGGTCGGCGAAGCGGGTCACGGCGGCAATCTGCAGCGGCATAAAGGTGTGATAGAGGTGGTCCACCTCGGCGTGGCTCATGGGGTGGCCGAAGCGATCCTGCCAACGCGCATCCACCGAGGGCAGACGGCCCAGCGCGGCGATATGATCCCACTTGCCAAGGCCCATGGGCTGGCGCGCCTCATCCAGGGTCACGGTGAAGTCATAGGCGCGGGCGAAGGCCTCGACGAAGATGGAGGTGGGGGCGAAGGAGCCGAAATCGACGACGGTACCGGCCCAGTCGAGGATCAGCGCCTCTACGTCGGTGATCGGGTCTACAGCAATCTGCAAGTCAGTCATGGTGGTGTTCCTGTTTCGGTGAAAGTGCGATCTCGCCAAGGGCGCGATCGAGAATGGTGATAGCGCGCACCAGATCGGCGCGGGCGATATTGAGCGGTGGCGAGAGCTGGATGACATTGCCCTGGGAGACCTTGAAGCTGAGCCCCAGCTCCAGACAGCGGTAGAGCAGCCGTTCGGCAGCCTGGCTGTTGCGGATGCGACTCTGGTGATCGACCACCAGATCGAGCGCCCAAAGCATACCGATACCGCGCACCTGCCCGATCAGCGGGTGACGCTTAGCCAACTTGCCGAGCTCGGCCGCCATAAAACGGCCATCCTCCTGCGCTTTTGCCAGCAATCCAGCTTCGCGGATTGTCTCTATAGTGGCGAGGGCCGCCGCGCAGCCGATAGGGCTCTTCTCGTGGGTGTAGTGACCGAGCGAAATAGCTGCGGCCTGATTGAAACGGTCGCGGGTGATAAGCGCTGCAAACGGCACCACCCCGCCCCCCAGCCCCTTGCCCAGACAGATGATGTCGGGCTCGATGCCGAACTCTTCGAAGCTGAACCAGTGGCCGGTGCGGCCCAGGGCATTGGGGATTTCGTCGACGATCAGCAACACCTTGTGGCGATCGCAGATCTCCCGCACCCGCTGCCAGTAGGCCTTCGAGGGCACCTGCACATCGGTGTTGCGGATAGGTTCGGCGATAAAGGCGCCGATCCCTCCCTCCTTCTCGATGACGTACTCCAGATAATCGGCGTAGTGCAGGTCATCCCCCTCCCCGCGGTACCAGACACCGCGATAACGGGTGGGCGGTGGAATGCGCTCCACGCCGGCCATCAGCGGGCCCATACCAGCGCGAAAACAGGCTTCACCGCCAACCGAGATGGCATCGAGAGAGGCGCCGTGAAAGGCATCCCAGAGGGATACCACCTTGCTGTTGCCGGTGATGAAACGGGCGAGCTTCAGGGCAATCCCCACCACCTCGCTGCCGCCGGGGGCGAACAGTACCCGGTTGAGATCGCCGGGAGCCAGTTCAGCCAGGGTGCGGGCACAGTCGATGGCAACCTGATGGGTGTAGCGGCGGGGTGCAAACGGCAGATCGGCGAGTTGCTGCTGCACCGCGGCCACCACCCTGGGGTGGCCGTGGCCCAGCTGATGGACGCTGTTGCCGTGAAAATCGAGGTAACGCTTGCCCGATACGCTGGTCAACCAGCTCCCCTGCGCCCCCTCGATCAAATCCAGACAGGGGGTGGAGAGTGCCTGATGGAGGAAGTAGCGGCTATCCTCCGCCAATCCCGCCTGCACCGCCTCGCTCTGGTCAGCCCACCAACGCGCCCGCCCCTCGCCAAGGTTGATATCCCCTTCGCTATCGGCGCGGCCGCTGCCGTGCAGCTTATGGTCATGCAAATCGCGGCCACGCAGATCACGACCCTGAGCCAGCATGCTGGTCATCGCGCGTCCCCTTGCCAGTAACAGGCGCTGGTCATGGCGGCGAGCAGATCCCGCACCCGCTCCGGGGTCACAACGCCGATATTGCCGATACGGAAGCAGTCGGCCTGCGAGACCTTGCCCGGGTAGATGACAAAGCTCTGCGCCTTGAGCCGCTGGTAGAAGTCGGCAAAGCGGTAATCAGGGTGGGTCGGAGAGTAGAAGGCGGTGATGATGGGAGACTGCCACTGTTCGGGCAGCAGCGGCGTAAAGCCGAGGGCAGCCATGCCATCCACCAGGATTCGCTGATTTTCACTGTAACGCTGATGGCGGGCGGCAATGCCCCCCTCTTCATCCAGCTCGCGCAGGGCCTGGGCAAAGGCGAGCACGGTATGGGTGGGCGAGGTAAAACGCCACTTGCCCCCCTGCTGCTCCATGGTCTGCCACTGGGCATGCAGGTCAAGGGAGACCGAGCGAGCACGACCGGCGCAGGCCGTAAGCGCCACGCGGCGAGCGATGACAAAGCCAAAGCCCGGCACCCCCTGAATGCACTTGTTGGCCGAGCTAATGAGAAACTCGATGCCAAGTCGCCCCATGTCGATGGGGATGCCGCCAAAGCTGCTCATGGCATCGACGATCAGGCGAATGCCGCGGCGCTGGCAGAGCGCAGCCACCTCATCAAGCGGATTGAGCATGCCAGTGGTGGTCTCGCAATGCACCATGGCCAGATGGGTGATCTCGGGGTGGCGCGCCAGCATCGCCTCGATGGCGGCGGGCTCCGGGCGGGTGGTCTCGCCGCAGTCCAGCTCATGGTGGCGCAGGCCAAGGCAGCGGGCCATCTCCCCCATGCGGGCACCGTAGGCGCCGTTGTTGATGATCAGCAGACACTCATCAACGCCGATCGCCGAGCCCAGCACACTCTCCACCACATAGCTGCCGCTCCCTTGCAGCAAGACGGCGCTGTAGTCACTTTCATATTCCGGACCGGTGGCGAGGCGCACCAGCTCGCGGCGGATGGGCTCCACCACGCCCAGGTTGTAGTCCGCATCCCAGGTGCAGCTGTCTTGCAGCATGGCGGCACGCACAGTCGCGGTGGTCGAGAGGGGGCCCGGGGTCAGCAGCAGGTAATCGACGGCGGCGGGGGCCGCAGGAATATGGGTCATGACTTCGCTCCTTTTTGGTATATACCAGAATGAGCGCATTGTGGGTAACTGCCCCGCCAAGGTCAAAGGGGTGGGGCTACGTGCAACAAAAAATTCATTTTCAGCGCCGGGATCGCGATAATCTAGGAAGCCTGAACAGCAGGGGCGCTGCTGGTATCTACCAACGCATGTTGATGTTGCCGTGTAACGACCGGGCAGATGACCTGCCCTGTGCCCAGCCCATTGCCCAACTCATTGCACAACTTATTGCAAAACCAGGGATTTTCATGAGCAAACCCCAATATCTGCAGATCAAGGATGCCCTCGCCAACCAGATCCTGGCGGGGGGTCTGGCCCCCAACGACAAGCTCCCCTCCGAGCGGCTGCTGGGGGAACTCTATGGCACCACCCGGGTTACCATCCGCGAGGCGCTGGTGCAGCTGGAAGCGAACGGCCTTATCTATCGGGAGGATCGCCGCGGCTGGTTCGTCACACCGCCGCGCTTTCGCTTGAACCCCCGACGCACCTCCAACTTTCACCAGATAGTGCGGGAGCAAGGGGGTGAGCCGCGCACCGAACTGCTGGAGAAAAGCCGCCAGGCGGTGCCGCCCGCGTTGATGGTGCAGCTGCAGCTCAAGCCGTTCGACAGCCTGTTTCTGCTCAAACGGCTGCGCTATGCCAACGGGCGCGCCATCTGCTACTGCGAGAACCACTGCCTGCCAGAGCGGGTGCCCGGCCTGCTGGCACTGGATCTCAACGGCAGCCTGACCGAGATCTACCAGGCCCATTACGATCTCCACTATGCCCGCATGCAGGTGCGCTTCTTCCCCACCGCCCTGCCGGACGAGGTGGCCAAGGCGCTGGGGGCCACCGCCGGTCTGCCCGCCCTGCGCCTCGAGCGGCTCAACTTCGATCAGCACGGCCGGGTGCTCGACTTCGATCTGGAGTACTGGCGTCACGACAGTCTGGAGATCGAGGTGGATACCCAGGATTAGTCACGGATAAATCAGGAACGGCAAAACGTCACGGGGCTGTCACGGTCACGTCATAAAGATCCCCTAGCCTCTCTCTCGACCAATCTGGTTTATACCAAACCAATTTAACTGGAGAAGAGGATGAAACAGGGAACCCATCTGCTGGCCGCCGCCGTGCTGGCTGCCATGACCGCCCCGGCACTGGCCGCGACCGATCTCACCGTCTACACCGCCTTCGAACCGGAGCAGCTCAACGAGCTGAAAACCGCGTTCGAACGCCAGCATCCGGACATCAACATCAAGTGGGTGCGTGACTCCACAGGCGTGGTCACCGCCCGCTTGCTGGCAGAAAAAGCGCAGCCCAAAGCGGATGTGGTATGGGGACTGGCCGCCACCAGCCTGATGCAGCTCGATCAGCAGCAGATGCTCAATGCCTATGCACCGAAAGGGCTGGATAAACTCGACAGCCGCTTTCGCGACAGCAAGGCCGAGCCGCACTGGATCGGTCTGGACGCCTTCTTCAGCGCCATCTGCTTCAACAAGGTAGAGGCGGAAAAACAGGGGATCCCGGCCCCCACCAGCTGGGCCGACCTCACCAAGCCCATCTACAAGGGCAAGGTGATCATGCCCAACCCCAGCTCCTCCGGCACCGGTTACCTGAGCGTTGCGGGCTGGCTGCAGACCATGGGTGAGCAGCAGGGCTGGCAATTCATGAACGGCCTGCACCAGAACATCGACCGTTACACCCACTCGGGCTCCGCCCCCTGCAAGCTGGCCGCCAGCGGCGAGACGGTGATCGGGATCTCCTTCGACTTCCCGGCCACCAGCCTCAAGGCCAAGGGTGCCCCCATCGAGGTGGTGTTCCCGAAAGAGGGGTCGGGCTGGGATATGGAAGCTGCCGCCATCATCAAGGGCACCCCCAAGCTGGAAGCCGCCAAACAGCTGCTCGACTTTGCCGCCACCGAACAGGCCAACGCCCTCTACAACAAGTCGTTCGCCGTGGTCGCCATCCCCGATGTAGCCCAACCTAGAGCGGGCTATCCGGCGGATATCAAAGGCCAGATGATCGACAACGACTTTAGCTGGGCTGCCCGCGAGCGTAACGCCATCTTGGCCCAGTGGAGTGCCAGCTTCGACGGCAAGACCGAAGCCAAACAGTAAGCGTAGAGGGCGGCGGTTTGTTCACGCCAGACACACCGCTGCCAATAAACTGCCAGTCGAAGGCCAACAGCTGTTGGCCTTCGCTTTTTGGTTTTAACTTCCCGAGTTTACATTGCCTTCAAGTAGCGATGCTTAGTCCATTCGCACAGTGCCCAGCCACTTGCTGGCGACCCGATCTCATTTGACTGTCATCAAGCTGTCATCCCCCGATCACCTGACCGTCACACTTCACCCGCAAACTGGTATATACCAAATCAGTAGCGAGTCGAACCATGACCCAGCCCTATCTGGACATTCAACATCTCAACAAGCAGTTCGGTGCTTTTCAGGCCCTCAAGGGGATCTCTCTGACCATTGAGCCGGGGGAGTTTATCTGCTTTCTCGGCCCCTCCGGCTGCGGCAAGACCACCCTGCTCAGAGCCATCGCCGGACTGGATCTGCCGGACAGCGGCGAGATCTGGCAAGGGGGGCGAAATATCTCCCGCCTGCCGCCCCAGGAGCGCGATTTTGGCATCGTGTTTCAGTCCTATGCTCTCTTCCCCAACCTGACGGTGACCCAGAACATCGCCTTCGGCCTTGAGAATCAGGGGCTGGCGCGGGATCTCATCAAGGAGCGGGTCGATCACTGGCTGGGGCTGGTGGATCTCACTGCCCAGTCCCACAAATACCCGAGCCAGATCTCTGGCGGACAGCAGCAGCGGGTGGCGCTGGCCCGGGCGCTCGCCCTCTCCCCCGGCCTGCTGCTGCTGGACGAACCGCTCAGCGCGCTGGATGCGCTGGTACGCACCCACCTTCGCAGCGAGATCCGCGCCCTGCAGCAGCGCCTTGGCATCACCACCATCATGGTGACCCACGATCAGGAAGAGGCGCTGACCATGGCCGACCGCATCGTGGTGATGGAGGGCGGCCGCATCGTACAGGTGGGCACCCCGCAGGAGATCTACCACCAGCCTGCCAGCCGTTTCGTGGCAAGCTTTGTCGGCACCATGAACTTCCTCGACACCCTGGTGCTGAGCCCCAATCAGGTGCGCCTCAACGAACAACCGCTGACACTTGCCAACCAGGCCGCTGCCGGCAGCAAATTGCAGGTGGCGATCCGCCCCGAGGCAATCACCCTGAGTGCGCCGAGCGAGCCGTATCTTGGCCAACATGGCGTTGAAGCAACCATCGATCAGGTGGAGTTTCTCGGCGCTGCCCAGCGTCTTATCTGCACCGCCGACACCTATCTGGGCCCGCAGCAGATCCTGGTGGAGCGCCCGACCCACGAGCTGCCCCGCCACGAACAGGGTGGCTGGCGCAGCGGCATGCGCTGCTCGCTGCACTGGCCCGCCGGGGCGATGCAGCTGTTTGAAGGAGATCGCCCATGACAGCCCCCTTCGCGACCTCCTCCCTGCTGCCATCAGTGACAGCCCGCCAAGACGGCCGCTGGCAGCGGTTCTGTCGCGGCTGGAGCCGGGATCAGCTGCTGCAACTGATCCTGCTTGTGCTCGGTATCACCCTGCTGGTGGGGGGCCTTTTGCTACCGTTGCTCACCATGCTGCAAAAGAGCCTGCAGGATGAAAATGGCCTCTGGATAGGCCTTGCCAACTTCAGCGCCTACTTCGACTCCCCTCATCTGGGGCGCACCATCGGCAACACCCTCTGGCTCGGGGTGCTGATCACCGCGCTGGTGGTGACCATCGCCTTTGGCTACGCCTACGCCCTCACCCGCACCTGTATGCCGGGCAAGCCCCTGTTTCGCCTCATCGGTTTGATCCCGCTGTTGATGCCCTCCCTGTTGCCCGCCATCAGTCTGGTCTACTGGTTTGGCAATCAGGGGATCGCCAAGGGGCTGCTCGGCGGCGAGAGCATCTACGGCCCCATCGGCATCGTCATCGGTCTTGGCTTCTGGTGCTTCCCCCACGCCCTGATGATCCTTATCACGGCGCTCGGCCAGAGCGACGCCCGCCTCTATGAAGCCTCCCGGGTGCTGGGCAGCAGCGGCTGGCGCACCTTTGTCACCGTCACCCTGCCTACCGCCCGTTATGGCCTGCTCAGCGCCGCCATCGCCGTCTTCACCCTCACCATCTGCGACTTCGGGGTAGCCAAGGTGATTGGCGGCCAGTACAGCGTGCTGGCCACCGATATCTACCGGCAGGTGATCGGGATGCAGAACTTCTCCCTCGGCGCCGTTGCCAGCGTCACTCTGCTGCTGCCGGCACTGTTGAGCTTTGCGCTGGAGCACAGAGTGCGCAGCAAGATGCAGGAGCAGAGCAGCACCAAGGCGGTGCCCTATCAACCCAAACCCCATCGGTTGCGGGATCTGCTGGCGCTCGGTTGGTGCACGCTCTGGGCCCTGCTGTTTCTGGCGCTGGTGGGGATGGCCGTTTACGGTTCGCTGGTGCAGTTCTGGCCCTACAACCTCGGGCTGACGCTGGATCACTACGCCTTTGACAGCAACAGCGTCTACGGCTGGCAGCCCTTTACCAACACCTTGCAGCTGGGCCTCTATACCGCGCTTATCGGTACCGTGCTGGTGATGGTGCTGGCCTGGGCGCAGGAGAAGGGGCGCCACTTCCCACGGCTTCGCCAATTGCTGCATCTGCTCGCCATGCTGTCGCTGGCGGTGCCCGGCATAGTGCTGGGACTGGGCTACATCTTCTTTTTCAACGGCAATCCGCTCTTTGGCAGCCTCTATGGCACTCTGCCACTGATGGTGCTCTCCTGCGTCATCCACTACTACACCGTGGGTCATATGACGGCGCTGACCAGCCTCAAGCAATTGCCCAAGGAGTTGGAGCTGGTGGCCATCTCATTGCGCATTCCGCTCTGGAAGGCGTTTTGGCGAGTCACCCTGCCCGCCTCCCTGCCCGCACTGCTGGAGATCTTTATCTATCTGTTCGTCAACGCCATGACCACCACCTCGGCGGTGATCTTCCTCTATTCGAGCGACAGCGTGCTCGCCTCCATCGCCGTGCTCAATATGGAGGATTCCGGCGATACCGCCGCGGCCGCCGCCATGGCTACCCTGATCCTGCTGGCCGCCGCCACCGTCAAGCTGCTCCAGCTCTTTTTGAGCCGCGCCCTGTTGGATCGCACCCAGCGCTGGCGCCACCAATAACCTTATCGAGGAGTCATCATGTCCACTCTCCCCTTCTGGCTGGCCGAAGCGCTCGCCGCCGAACAACCCGCACCGCCCACGCCCCTAGTCGGCCACCACGAGGCCGATGTCTGCATCGTCGGCGGCGGCTTTACCGGGCTGTGGAGCGCCATCGCCTTTAAACAGGCCGAGCCCCACCTGCACGTCATAGTGCTGGAGAAAGATCGCTGCGGCAGCGGCGCCTCCGGGCGCAACGGCGGCTGCCTGCTTACCTGGTCGGCCAAATACCTGACCTTAAAGCGTCTCTTTGGGGAAGAGCAGGCCGCCTGGCTGGTACAAAGATCCGAGCAGGCGGTGCACGAGATCGCCCGCTTCTGCGAAACGCACAACATAGAAGCGGAGCTGAGGGTCGAGGGCACCTGCTACACAGCCACCAGCGAGGCCCAGCGCGGCCTGATGGAGCCGGTATTGCAGGAACTCAAACGCGCAGACCTTAACCAGTGGCAAGTGATTGAAGAGGATAAACTGGCGAGCCAGAGCGGCTCCCACGTTCATCTGGAGGGGCTCTACAGCCCCCACGCGGGTTCGGTGCAACCGGCACTGCTGGTGCGCGGCCTGCTGCGGGTGGCGCGGGAACTGGGGGTCGAGGTTTATGAGCACTCCCCCATGCAGCGCCTTGAGGCGGGCCAGCCTGCACGGGTGCAAACGCCGCAAGGTGAGGTACGTGCCCGCAAGGTGGTGCTGGCCCTCAACAGCGCCATGGTGCAGCACTTTCGCGAGTTTCGCCGCAGCATAGTGCTGGTCTCCTCCGATATGGTGATAACCGACCCCGCGCCGGATGCACTGGCTGCCCAGCAGCTTGAGCACGGCCGCTCCGTGGTGGATGGCCGCACCTTTGTGCATTACTACCGCTCCACCTCGCAAGGGCGGCTGATGCTGGGCAAGGGGGGCAACACCTTCGCCTTTGCCAACCGCCATCTGGCCGAGTTTGATGCACCGAGCCGTTATCTTGCCCCCCTTACCCGCACCCTTCGCCGCTTCTTTCCGGCGCTCAAAGAGGTGCCCATCGCCGCCAGCTGGTGCGGCGCCTCCGACCGCTCGGTAGATGGCCTCCCCTTCTTCGGCCACTGGCGAGGGCAGCCCAATATTGTCTATGGCCTCGGTTACTCCGGCAACGGGGTGGCGCAGAGCTGGATGGGCGGTCAAGTACTGGCGGCTTTGGTGAGAGATGAAGTGCGGGAGGAGGATAAACCCTGGCGTGACTGCGCCCTGGTAAGCGGCCCGCGCGGCTACTTCCCGCCAGAGCCATTCCGCTGGCTGGGTGCCATGGCGGTGCGCAACGCCATCCGGCGCAAGGAGCGTGCGGAAGATGAAAACCGCCCGGTGGCCTGGTATGACAAACAGCTGGCCAAACTTGCCGATGCGGCGGGCAAGGCGGATAAATAGCCCGGTCATAGAGGGCAACCATTTCTCATACTGTTTCGCCCCACACCCTATTTCTTGAAACTGCCGACCCGAGGGTCGGCATTTTTACAGGTGAAATCTGAGGGGGCATGATCGCCAAACGTGATCAGCTGATTGACCCCAGCGGCGGCAGGATTGATTTATGTATTGATCCATCTGTAAGGCAACATTAGCCAACTCAGGTATAGCCGCGTAATAAACCTGACCTGTTCGATTCAGGCTATTGGCTATAGTTTCGGCACACTAACACCCTCGATTGTCCGAACACGCTGCATTATTCGAACTTCTATACTATTTTTTCTTCATCCCAGTTTTCCATACCCACGCCATCGGTTAATATGTACCAATTGAAAACCTAAGTATTCAGGAGCGCTGCCATTCTCAGTAAATTCTCTTCACATAAAGCATGAAAAAAAATATAACCTAAGTGGCAACTTACTTCTTATAACGCCACATCCAAAACAGAAATTGTGAACCAGTCTGGTAAATAGAAAATGACAGAAAGAAATGAAGATGTAGTAAGCAAAAGTACATTCCGGACAAGCATCATTGCTAAATAGCTGTTCCGAATAGTAGATCACCGGAGGAAGGGAACTCAGTCCAGTTTGTGCGATCTGATTAGTCGCTAAACAAAACAAGCCACACCCAAAGGACTGAGTTGATGCCTATCCTACCACCTCTGCCACGACCACAACGGCGCCGCATTCACAAAATCATCCATGCCACCCGTGATAAAGGACATGCTCGTCGCTTGATGGCCATCTTGCTGTTACATGAAGGACGCACGATCACCGATGTTCATCACCTTACCGGCGCTGCGCGCTCGACCATCGGTCGTTGGCTTCGGTGGTATCGAGATGAAGGCATAGATGCGCTAGAAGCCTTACCGGCTGGCCGTGCCCCAGTCTTACCTATCGCCAAGATTGTCACCTTACTGGTGCTGCTCATGCAGTTTTCTCCGCAAGATTTTGGTTATCAGCGCAGCCGTTGGTGTACTGAACTATTGGCTATAAAAATCAATCGGTTAACAGGGCTCAATGTGGCAGCCTCCACGCTCCGCCGATGGTTACCTCGTATGGGCATTGTCTGGCGCAGGCCCGTGCCGACCTTGCGGATAAAAGACCCAGCCTATCAGGAAAAAATGGCGAATATCGACGCCGCGCTGGCCCGCTGTGATGCCGATAATCCGGTGTTTTATGAGGATGAAGTCGATATAGACCTCAATCCCAAATTAGGAGCCGACTGGATGTTCAGAGCGCAGCAAAAGCGGGTTGTCACACCGGGGCAGAATGCCAAGCATTATCTGGCAGGCGTTCTCCACGCAGGCAACGGAAGGGTACTTTACGTCAGCGGGATCAAGAAAAACTCATCGCTGTTTATTGCCATGCTGGAAAAGCTGCGCCACCACTACCGACGAGCCAAAACCATCACGTTGATCCTCGATAACTACATCATTCACAAAAGCAAACAGACCGAGCGATGGTTGAAGAAGAATCCCAAGTTCTGCCTGGTGTTCCAGCCAGTTTACAGCCCTTGGGTTAATCACATAGAACGGCTATGGCACAAGTTACATGAAACCATCACGCGCAATCATCAATGCAGAGGGATGGCAAACCTGCTGGCCCGAGTGAAACACTTCATGGATACCGTGTCTCCTTTCCCGGGGAATGGCTATGGCACAGCGAAGGTGTAGCACTATTGGGATCAGTTATTTA
>NZ_JBFOCU010000015.1:0-37297 GCF_040907945.1 Aeromonas sp. s11
TGTAGTGGTCTAATCATCCCGGACACCATTTTAGGTGGTACAGTCGCCACCATGACCTGAGGTGTTCAATGACAAGATTACGTCGCTCATTTACTGCCGAATTCAAACTCGAAGCCGCATCCCTGGTGCTCGACCAAGGATATTCTGTCCCTGAAGCCAGCCGTTCACTGGATGTCGGTGAAACAGTGCTCCGTCGCTGGGTTCTGCAGCTGCAATCCGAACGAACTGGCACAACCCCAATCAGCAAAGCACTGACTCCAGAGCAGCAGAAAATTCAGGAGCTGGAAGCCCGTATCAACCGGCTCGAACGTGAAAAGGACATTCTAAAAAAGGCTACTGCTCTCTTGATGGCGGACGAGTTCACACATACGCGCTGATAGACCGATTAAGGGAGCAAGCCCCCATCACTTTGGTCTGCTGCGCCTTCGATGTTCCCACCTCCTGTTTTTACGATTATCTGGCTCGCAGGCGGACGATTAACCGTGAACGTATGCAACAGCGCTGTGAGTTGCGCCGGTTGTTCAAAGAGAGCAGGAGCTCTGCAGGCAGCCGCGCCTTGATGTCGATGATGCGAGAGTTGGGGTATCAGATTGGCCGATTCAAAGTACGTAACCTGATGAAGGAAGCCGGTCTGGTATCCAAGCAACCGGGCGCTCATCGCTATCAGGTGGCACAGTCTGAACGACCGGACATACCCAATCTGCTGGCCCGCGAATTTGATGTCCAGCAACCCAATCAGGTGTGGTGTGGCGATATCACCTACGTCTGGGCCGGTGGTTGCTGGCATTACCTGGCAGCGGTGCTTGACCTGCACACTCGGCGGGTCGTGGGCTGGGCGATGTCTGATAAACCTGATGCAGAATTGGCAATCAAAGCCCTGGAGATGGCCTATCAGCAGCGGGGTTGCCCATCTGGTGTGCTATTTCACTCTGACCAGGGCAGCCAATATGGCAGTAGGGCATTTCGGCAACGAGTGTGGCGCTATCGCATGACCCAGAGCATGAGTCGGCGTGGCAACTGCTGGGATAACGCCCCGATGGAACGGTTGTTCAGAAGCCTGAAGTCAGAGTGGCTCCCGGCTATGGGATATATGAGCTTGCGGGAAGCAAAGCGGGATATCAGTTATTACCTGATGGATTACTACAACTGGCGGCGTCCACATCAACACAATGACGGGATACCGCCAGCAAAAGCCGAAGAACGGCCTAACCAAGTGTCCGGATTTAGTTGACCACTACATTGCCGCCAAGGCTGATACCGATCAGCAAGATGCCAAGCCGATGAGTAAGGGCTGGCGGAGGGCCATGCGCTGGGCCGGTGCGACCTTCCACAACGCTGAGGTGCTCAACCGTGAGGTGGCCGCGCTGGCCGCTTACCGCTTGCTCAAGCAGGCAGAACCAACCCTTGATGGTCAGCAATATGCTGATCGGGTGGCGGAAATGGTGTATGACGGCCACGGCAACTATGCTGCCAGCAACCGCCCTCGCTACATGCGAAACGACATCACCAAGGTGCTGACCCAGTTCAAGATCTACAGCCAGATGATGACCTATGTCCTTTATTCCAATGCAATCAAGGCAGCCAAGGGAGATAGGGTTGCCGCCAAGACGCTGGCCGGTGTACTTGCAACCCATTGGGTGATGGCCGGTGTAATGGGGCTTCCCACCCCGATTGCTGCGGTTGCTTATGCGCTGGCTGCCGCGTTTGACGATGATGACGATCGTAGCGGTGAAGCGTCATTCCGTTTGGCTCTTACGGAAGCTCTCGGCCCTCGTGCGGGCGAGCTTTTGGCTAAAGGGCCGATGGACGCAATCACCAACCTCAGTATTGCCGGTCGAACTGGCTTGGGTGATTTGTGGTGGCGCAGCCCGAAGGAGGGGACCGAGGGGGATGACTTGGCGTGGCATGCTGTGCAGCAGTTGCTGGGGCCTGTCGCGGGGATCGGCATCAACATGGCTCGTGGAGCTGGTCAGATGACTGATGGGCATATCCAGCGCGGCATGGAAACAGTGTTGCCAAAATCCATTCGTGATGCCGCCAAGGCTCTACGTCAGGCAACCGAGGGTGAGCAGACTATCAAGGGTGATGTCATCATGGATGATGTTTCTGCTTGGAACGTTGCCATGCAGGCCATTGGCTTTGGTAGCGCACAAATGGCCAAGAATTATGATGCTAGGGAGTACATCAAGGGAAAAGAGAGGAGGATTGCAGATAAACGGTCTGAGTTGATGGCTGACTATTACAACGCCCGCAAGAGCGGAGATATGGATGCGGTTCAAGAGGTTTTAGATCACATCAAGATGTTCAATGCCACCCACAACCCAGGGGAACGGATCACCGGTAAGAGTCTCGCACTGTCGTTCAAGTCGAAGCTTCGAAGTAACGAGCGGACTCAGGGAGGTGTTCACCTCAATCGTAATCGGGAGTATCTGAGAGAAGAGGGTAAATTCGCCGAACAATAGCGGCCCTGTGATAAGGCTTCGGCAGTCGCTACGCTGACAGCCTTATCACCAATCGGAGTCAGTTATGAGAGTGAGCGAGTTTGCAGATGGCATTTTGAGTGCTCTGTGGTTTCTGGCTGGTCGCATCATGTCGGGGGTGGCGGTTGGGTTTATTATCGCCTGCCTGATTGGTAGCCCTGATGCCTTCTTGGGTGTGTGGGCTATTACCGGCACCCTGTTCGCCATGTTTGGTAAGTATTGGTTGAAGTGAGCTGGTTCAGCAGTATCAGCTGACACACCTACCCAATCCTCACCCCCAATATCTCAGCATAGCAATTCAGCATCGACGCCAGGTGTGGCTTCGGCAGTCGTGCTGCGCGGTTGATCAGCCCCATATGTTCATCATCTGAAACGCTCCAGTCAGGGTCTGCAAGGATGGCCTGGACGGATAGACCCATTGCTGACGAGAGCATGACCGCCTCTGCCAATCCCATGAAGTCGTCGTGATGCGGCGATAGCCATCTGCTGATGCTTGAGCGGGGGATTTCGGTCAGCTTGCTGATCTTGGACTGGCTGAGCTTTCTCTCCGCCATCAGCTTGCGAACCTTCTTCTTGGTGCGATGCACATACTCGAGGCTAGAGCTGGTCAGATACAGCTTCATAGGCATTCCTTATCTTTGGTGGCCAACCGTGCTCTAGATCATGTTTTTGTCTTTGTCCCATATCTGGGACGCCCATAGTGCAATTGCTCAGTAATGGCACATGCGGGCCATGTAAATTGTAGGTGAATAATAACGAGTTGAACGCACAACGAGGTCACCGCGCATCACCTGTAACGACGGAGTGTAGCGGTTGTATGACGAGCAATAGAGTACGGGATTTGTTTTCTGAACGGATGTGGATAGTAGGGTTGGGCAAAGATAGTGCTCCACTCGGTCTGCAAAAAGTGGTAAATTCGCTTCTGTACTGTATGGGTATACAGTGTTTCACAGTCGAGAGACTGAGAGCAGATAAGCGGGGACCAGACCGGATGGATTCACTAACTGAGCTAGAACACGTTCTTGAGACTTTGGACCTGACAAGGGTGGAGGAAGAGAAAATCGCGCGCATTCTTGAACGACTTCGCGATGAGCTGAACGCTGCTTCATAAGTGATGCAGCCGGTTCGGATTGGCCCGCCATTGAGCGGGCTTTTCTATGCGTGGTGTATAGAGAAATGGCGTGAAAATTGCCTGCCGCTTTGCAGACTCAAACAGAGAGGTGGTCATGATAATCGGTGCAGCTCAATCTCAGTTCATAACGCCATCGCAGATAGACAACCAAAGTCGCTCGAATTTCGCTCAGCAACAACCAGGCATCAAGCTTGCCGAGGATCGCGTTACGCTTGGTGGAAGTGGTGATGCAGCCTCCCCAACTTACGACCGCTCAGGGATCATCAGAAAGCCACAGGAGCGCAGTTTGACCCAAATCGCCTGGGATAACCTGCTTGCGCAAAGGGTTGGCCTCAGTAAAGAGAAGCTCGATGAAATCGAACAAAAGAAAAAGGACATAGCTGACAACCCGAACCTGTCTGCTAAAGACAAGCAGAGCATGCTGGAAGATCTGGAGAAACAGAAAGAAGACCTCGTTAAGGAGGCTAGCGAGCGACGCAAGGAGCGTGGTGATGAAGGCAAAAACTCTGAGCAGACCACGTGACATAGCTTGCCTATCGGCGGCAATGTTTTGCCCTTCGAGCGTGGATCTCGCCGTTCGCTCTGGCACCTACATGCTCTGCCGTACATCACCTTTCAATGAGAGTTCAGTAGGGGCAGTTTGGGGCAATTTTGGGGCAAATCGAGAGGGATTTTGCGGGTAAATGAGGTGGTGTTTAAGGATTGCGTGATGGAAAAAGTGAGGAAAAACACAGGAGTGGCGCGGCTTTCGCGGGATGCGGCTTAATTGATAGTGTTATTGCTACTTAACAAGGTATGTGTCCCGATTGGTCTGTCAAATGGCGCGCATTATGGCACAGATCCCCCGAAAGTTTTAGCGAGAAGTGTGATCTTGATCGGGGCAAGCGGGGCGTGCAGCCGATTGATGGCAATAAAAAAAGCCGGCGTGAAGCCGGCTTGGAAGGATGAACATGATCTGTTAGTGGGAGGTGGCTCCAGAGGCACCCAGCCCGGTCTGGGAGCGAACGAACTGCGGCAGGAACTTGGCATGCTCGTCGGCGGCGTTCTGGGAGCTGTCGGTGATGGAGAAGAACCAGATCCCGACGAAGGCCAACCCCATGGAGAAGAGGGCAGGGTATTCGTAGGGGAAGATGGCCTGGGCATGGCCCAGCACTTTCACCCACACGGTCGGACCCAGGATCATCAGGGTCACTGCGCTCGCCAGTCCCAGCCAGCCCCCGTAGACGGCGCCACGGGTGGTCAGGCGTGACCAGAACATGGAGAGGAACAGCACCGGGAAGTTGCAGCTGGCGGCGATGGAGAAGGCCAGACCGACCATGAAGGCGATGTTCTGCTTCTCGAACAGGATCCCCAGACCAATGGCAACCACACCCAGTACCAGAGTCGTCATCTTGGAGACGCGCAGTTCATCGGTCTCGTTGGCCTTGCCCTTCTTCAACACACTGGCATAGAGGTCATGGGAGACCGCAGAGGCGCCGGCCAGTGTCAATCCGGCGACTACCGCCAGAATGGTGGCAAATGCCACGGCAGAGATGAAGCCGAGGAACAGACTTCCACCCACTGCATCAGCCAGGTGGACGGCTGCCATGTTGGTGCCGCCCAGCAGGGCGCCGGTGGCATCCTTGAAGGCCGGATTGGTGCTCACCAGCAGGATGGCGCCAAAACCGATGATGAAGGTGAGGATGTAGAAGTAGCCGATAAAGCCGGTGGCGTAGAACACCGATTTACGCGCCTCTTTGGCATCGCTCACGGTGAAGAAGCGCATCAGGATATGGGGCAGACCCGCGGTACCGAACATCAATGCCAGACCGAGCGAGATGGCGGAGATGGGGTCGGAGACCAGCCCGCCCGGGCTCATGATGGCGGAGCCTTTCTCGTGCACTTTGACCGCTTCGCTAAACAGGGCGCCGATGTCGAAGTTGACCGATTTCATGACCATGATGGCCATGAAGGACGCCCCAGAGAGCAGCATCACTGCCTTGATGATCTGCACCCAGGTAGTGGCCAGCATGCCGCCAAACAGCACGTAGAGCACCATCAGGATACCGACCAGCACCACGGCCACATGGTATTGCAGGCCAAACAGCAGCTCGATCAGTTTGCCGGCACCGACCATCTGGGCGATCAGGTAGAGAGCGACCACCACCAGCGAGCCGCAGGCGGAGAGGGTACGCACTTCAGTCTGCTTCAGACGATAGGAGGCGACATCGGCGAAGGTGTATTTGCCGAGATTGCGCAGCCGTTCGGCGATCAGGAACAGAATGATGGGCCAGCCCACCAGAAAGCCGATGGAGTAGATGAGGCCGTCATAGCCGGAGGTGTAGACCAGCGCGGAGATCCCGAGGAAGGAGGCGGCGGACATATAGTCACCGGCGATGGCCAGACCGTTCTGGAAGCCGGTGATGCGGCCACCGGCCGCATAGTAGTCGGAAGCCGAGCGGTTGCGCTTGGAGGCCCAGTAGGTGATGAACAGGGTAGCGGCCACAAACACCAGAAACATCACGATGGCGGCGACATTAAGGGGCTGACGCTCCACGGCGCCAGAGATTGCATCGGCCGCCAGCAGGGGAGAGGAGGCCAGTGAAGTCAACAGCAGCAACTTGCCTTTCATGATTGCACCCCTTTGAGGATCTTCTGGTTCAGTTCATCAAACTCGCCGTTGGCGCGAAAGACATAGACGCCGGTCAACACGAAGGAGGAGAGGATCAATCCTACCCCGACAGGAATGCCGCGAGTAATGGTCGACCCTTCGCTCAAGGGGGTGCCGAGCCAACCGGGGGCAAAGGCGATGAGCAGAATAAACGCCAGGTAGAGTCCCAGCATCAGAGCCGAGAGGGCCCAGGCAAAACGCTGGCGCTTGGCGACCAGCTCCTGGAAGTTGGGATCTTGCTGGATCCTCAGATAGCTTTGCTGTTCCATTGCAGTTCTCCATGACATGAGTGTCAGCGGTGGATGGGGTAACCCCTACGAGCAGGGAATCTGCTCATGTAAGCAAAATGTGAATTAAATGTTATTTGTCGACAATTAGACTTTGGGATAAGTTAGCGGCGAGCCGCAGGTCAGGCGCAGGTAGATGAGCGCGGCCGTGGTGGCATCGGCAAGGGCATCGTGGGCGGGTAGGGATGGCAGTTCAAGATGGCTGCAGATGGCACTTAAACGTAGGTCAATGGCCGCATCGGGATAGCGGCGATAGAGGTGGTCATGATAAAGCTGGCTCACCTCGATCCCTCGCTGGGGCAGGGTCAATCCCCACAATTTCTGGCAGGCGAGATTGAGAATACGCAGATCGTAGGCGATGTGATAGCCCAGCAGTTCACGGGGGCCGATAAAGTCGAGCAGCAGGCGCAGCGCGGCTTCCAGCTCCATTCCCTGTTGCAGATCCTGATGGCGCAGACCGTGGATCACCACCGATTGGCTGGTCAGGCTGGCCGGTGGCTGTACCTTGATGGCGAGGGCCTCGCCGGTCAGCAGCCGGTTGCCCTGAATGCGCACCGCCCCGATGGAGACGATCTCGGCCTGCTCGGGATCGAGACTGGTGGTCTCGAAATCGAGGGCGATCCGTTCATCTTCCAGTGGGGTGGCAAAGAGCGGCGCGAACTCGCCCGTTCGGAACGCACGGCCATACCAGTAGCGTCGAACGCGGCTCAACATGGCTATTGTCTCAGACGAAAGTGCAAGGTGAGCCACTGCTGGAACTTCTTAACCTGATGCAGCGCCTGGCGCAGCAGATCCCGTTCGCTGTGGCTAAGCTCGCTTGTCTGCACCCGACTATTGCCCCCCTTGAGCTGGCTACGCAGCCTCAGCCGGATAAAGAGTCGGAACGCCTCCGCCAGATTGCTGCCATAGTCGGCACTGAGCCGATCGGCGGTCACCAGTGCGTCGATACGCCCCAGGGTTGAAGTCTCCAGAATGCCTGCCTCAAGGGCCAGCATCCGGATGCCGTGCACCAGCGGGAACAGGCCGCCCCGCTTCAGATCCAGCCCTTCCGGTGGCTGCTCCAGCCTGCCAAACAGGGTGAGGGGGGCATGGAAGGCCACCGCCGGTCGCACCATCTCCGCCAGCAGATCCCGTCTGTCCGCCAACTGTTCGCGCAGCGCTCTGGCAACCGGCAGATGCAACTGGCGATCCCCCGCTATGGGATGAGCATCGGCCAGGGTGGCGATCCAGAGCAGCTCATCCTCCTTTGCCTTGGTGCAGGCACTGGCAATGGCGCTTTGCCACTCGCTGCCTGTTTTTACCCAGGCCGGATTGTTCACCATTACCTGCCCGGGGCAGAGGGGGTAGCCGAGCCGCTCCAGCAGGGCGCTGAATTCGGCGAGATCGGCTGTCTGGGTGGGCCATGTCAGCCCCTCTGGCAGGATCAGGGCGTTGTCCTGATCGGTTTTGAGGATCTGCTCGCCGCGCCCCTCCGAGCCCAGCATCAACAAGCAGACGTTATTCTGCACCTCGGGGGGGAGCACCAGCGCAAAGGCTTTGGCGATCAGCTGCTCGTTGATGGTGGCGATGAGCTTCATCAAAAAGGCGGTGTGGATCCCTTGGGCAAACAGCGAACGGGTCAATTGTTGCTGTTCGCGGGCCACCGCCTCCAGTGCCGGCAGGCTGTCGGCGCGGGCGATACGCAACGTCAGCACGTGGGAGTGGGTAGAGAAGAGCCCCAGCACCTGGGTCAGTTGCAGGATCCCCGCCACCTCGTTGCCACGCCATACCACCAGTCGCTTGATGCGATGGCGGGTCATCAGCAGCAGGGCATCAAACAGATAGCTCTCCAGCGGCAGACCAATCAGCGGGGTAGGGGTCAGCACCGAGAGCGGGGCCGTCAGCGGCAATCCCTTGAGGGTCAGGGCGTGGAGCAAAGTCTTGCGGGTTGCCAGCGTGAGAGAGCCGTCGTGGGCCGGGTAGAGCAGGCAATCGGTTCCCTTGCTCACCATGGCTTCGGTCGCCGCCAGCAGTGACAGCTTGCTGTCGACGATAAGCGGTGCCTGCAGGTGGCCGGGTTCGATGCGGGTCAGGATAAACTCCGCCAGATTCTTCTGCCCCAGCTGTTCGCGTTGCTCCTGCTGGCGCTGGCGCTCGGCCAGATTGGCGGTGAAGTAGCTGGCAAACTGCGGATCCTGTTCACAGAGCGCCAGAAAGGTGTGGCGAGGGATGAGCTGGCAGAGGCTATCTTCCAGCGCGGTGAAGCGGTGGCGGCAGCGGCCATCAAACTGGGCGCGCACATCGAACAGATCATCAACCCCGTAATCACCAAACTGGTGGTGGGGGGCAGACTCTTCCACCGCCCCCTTGATGATGAGATAGAGGCCGGGAGGCTCGTCCCCCTCTTTTAGCAGCAGCTCCCCGGCCCGAAAATAGCAGAGCGAAAGGTGACGGGAGAGCCGCTCGCGCGCCTCCTCGCCCAGTCGGTCGAACGGTGGTCTGGCAAAATTGAACAGGGTTGACATGACAGCGTCCTCTGCTGGCTTGCGGCACTCATGCAGCTCCCAGTGTGACAAAGGGAGGGGGAGGCGACCAGCCGACTTTAGTCTCAGCTGTACCGCCTGTTCACACTCTGATAACGTGGTGGTATGACCAGTGAGTCAGTTTCAGGGATCAAGGAGAGGATAAGGGAGATGGAAAAACCAAGGATCAAGTGCGAGATCCACGACGGGATTGCCGAAGTGATGCTGATGCGGGGGGATAAACTCAATGCGCTGGACCGCGCTATGTTCAGCGCCATCGATGAGACATTGACGCAGCTCGCCCGGCACAAGGGGCTGCGGGCGGTGATCCTGCATGGCGAGGGGCGAGCCTTCTGCGCCGGGCTGGATGTGAAATCCATGCTGAGACAGCCGGTAGCGGCGCTCGATATTCTCAAGCGTGAAGCAGACGAGGCGACCAATCTGGCCCAGCGGGTTGCCTATGGCTGGCACCAGCTGCCGGTGCCGGTGATTGCGGTGACCCAGGGAGTCTGTTTTGGCGGTGGCTTGCAGATCGCGCTCGGCGCCGATTTTCGCTTCAGCACCCCCGATTGCCGCTTCTCGGTGATGGAGATCAAGTGGGGCATCATCCCCGATATGAGTGGCTGCGTCACCATGCGCAACCTGATGGGGGTGGATACCGCCATGGAGCTGGCCATGAGCGGGCGCGAGCTGGATGCCGTCGAGGCCAAATCCCTCGGGATGGTGAGCCGGGTCTGCGCCGATCCGCTGGTGGAGGCGCGGGAGTTTGCCCGCACCCTGATCACCAAGTCGCCGGATGCACTGGCGGGGATCAAGCAGCTTTACAGCCAGGCCTGGGCTCGCAGCGATGAGGCGATGCTGAAGGAAGAGACCCGCTTGCAAAAGCAAATCCTGGGGCGACCCAATCAGTGGCGAGCCACCCTTAACAGCCTGTTTCGCTGGCGGCTGCCCTTCGGGCCGCGCCGCAATCCGCTCTGACTGCGAGCTGCACGAGCGATCTACTGTATGCCCGACTACTTGGGTAGCTTGCAGTCGGCGCTGCTCAATCAGGATGCCACCCTGTTTCGGCACAAGTACTTCCTCAACGGCGCTCACATGGGCTTCATCTTCTACGCCACCGACCCGAATATGGACGACGACACCGAGGAAGAGATGAAGGAGATGATCGCGAGCAGCAAGGGGGTAGGGAATTTCCGCTTCATGTTCGTCAACATCCCGGACGGCAAGCCCGATGGCATCAAGCTGATCCCGGTGGGGGACATTGCCACCAAGGACGAGTTCGCGGCCATCAAGGGGATCACCGCCCAGGATGTACTGACCAGCCACCGCTTCCCGGCGGCGCTGGCCGGTATCATCCCGACCAATGGCGGGGGAGGGCTCGGGGATCCCGAGAAGTACGATGCGACCTATGCCCGCAACGAGGTGCTGCCGCTGTGTGAGCTTATCCAGGATGCCATTAACAGCGCGGGACTCCCGTCTCCCTGCGGACCGATTTTCGGGAGAATATCGCTTCAACTGTATAAACAAACAGTGTTCGCTATGGCAAGATAGGCTGTTGATTTGGATAGAAAAGGGGGCGTAATGCGGGTTTATTGCAAAGTGTGTGGCCAGCGGGGCCGCATTACCAAGACCAACCGACTGAGCGATGATGTCTCGGATCTCTATTGCCAGTGCACCGATGCCGGGTGTGGCCACAGCTGGGTGGCTACCCTGGCGTTCGCCCATACCCTCAGCCCCTTGGCCAAGACCACCAACCAGCTGGTGCTTAGCTTGATGGGCTCGCTGACGCCAGAGGGGCGGCAGTTGGTGCTGAAAGGACTGGGAGCGCAATAACGCTCCCAATTTTGGTACTAATTTCACTTGATATCACCATGTATTTCTCATATATCCTTATTGAGACCAAGTGTTCCACTAGGGGGGAATAAACTTAATACGGATGCCTGCGAAAACTACGTTAAAAACAAAGCGCAACTAATGGGAAAGTTATGTGTTGCTAATATCCCTTGAATGCTCTGGTGAGTGTGTTTTTTGAGCTGCGACTAATGTTCTATCCCAAAAACCAATCTTCAAGTACTTTAATCGAAACAGGATCATTTTCAAAAATATCAGTCGTGATGCTTGTAGATATTTTTAATCTTCCTTCTTCAGCTCTTGTTATGTTTGGATTTGAAAGCAATGAAGAAAAAAGAGATAGTCCTTTATCCTTTGTAATCAGTGCAATATTATAAGGACTATTATTCCCAACATGATATCTATGAGCATTTAATAAAATCTCAATGGCAGTTAGATCACATGCTGCATTATACGAATCAGCATATGAGTACACTTGAGAATCTTTAAGGACGAGTTGTGCAGCATTCTTTTTACCAACCATTAGAACTCTCAATAGAGCTAAAAAAACCGCAATGTCACTTTTCTTGAGGTCACACTCTTCTGCGAAGCTGAAAATTAATTTCACTGCATCAGAACGTGATTTTTCTGAAAATTGTTTATTCAATTTTGGGGCAGCTTTATGAAGAAAGGCTATTCTTTTTTCCATAGCATCAACACACGAATCTCTGAATGCGTAGTAATAGGAGTTTCCTTGTGGATACTCTGCAATATTTAAATGTGGAAGCGCTGTTCTAAGGGATTTTTTTACACTAGCAACTTGTTCATCAATCATACTGTTGTCTGGGATTTTCTGCTTATTACCTTCGAGTACAAACGTAGTAATATCAAGGGTGACTTTGTTTGTGAGAAAAATGCTATCAAAAGCATCATCTGGAGTGTTTTTTTTCTTTTTGCCATTGTTATATCTACTTGCGATCTCGCTAATAACATTTCTGTCAGCCAGTAGCAATGTGTTTTTCTTAATGAATGAGCATGGAATCCAGCCACCAAACACTAATAAATATGCATCATCCTTATGGTTGTTTTTTACTGAAAGTTCAACTCGTTCATTTCTTGGGTTTATATGTCTAACTACGTTAAACAATCTAACATTGACAGAATTGGTATTATTCATTTCTATCATATCTGAAAATGTGTTCGGCATGATGTCAAATGACTTGATGCTTGTATTTCCTATGATTAGGTTGCCCAGGTAATCCCTTCCTAATTCAGTTGCCATATCACGTACCCCCTAATTGATTTTGGATTTATTTGAAAAGATGCTTAATGAAGTATTATGTTAATTGGCGTACTCATGCATATGAATGTAATGAAAAAAATTAAGATAATGCTACTGAAAATATGCGTCAACGGTCAATTTTCTAGATGTATCAACGAGAATTTTTTTACAGGGTGGCTATAATTGCACAATAACCCAGCCTTTGCACGGCAATGAATAGTTTGACTAAGTCTGGTCTTTGTGAACAAGTCAGAGTTTTGATTGAGGTAATCCACATCATACTGTGATTGTAGTCACGAAATTAGCCAGCCCAAAATCCCAGAGAATGGTTTTGGTTTTCTAACTAAGCTTCTAGCAGGCCTAATTTGGGCGAAGGTGGCGGTGCAGAATGGCGCACGCCACAGATTGCTGTGTGCCCTGTAGCATCCCTACTCACAGGCTAATTTCCTTGGCTGGCCAGCGCAGCTGGAGAATGCTGGTCACCCGATTATCCAAGCTGCGGTAATCTTCCCTGCGGACGTTTTGCTTGCTGTTCGTGTTCATTCCCACCCCTCACTATAGTCACCCTGCTCTTGCAGCCACTGCGGCGTATCCAGCCCCTCCAGCACCCGCCACATCTCTGACTGATAGGGCTCAGGCAGCATCTCAACCCATTGGTGTGCTCCGGCATGGCCTTGTGCCTGGTAGAGCTCGCCGCACAGCTCAACCAGCATCGGCCAGTCCTGATCCCCTTCTGGTACTGCGTATTCATCAGGCTGCTCCTGTTCGGGATGCTGTAGTCCCTCAAGCTGCCAATCCGGCTCGCTTGGTCGCGCTCTGCAAGATTGCAGCTGGCCGTTCTCCAGCCAGAGGGTGAAACCGTCGGCCCTGACACTGGCGCCAGCCCGTAAACGGTCGATGGAGAAGGGCGATAAGCCCCACTGTTCCCTCATGATCTGGTTTGTGAAGGCATCAGGATCCGGTGGCGTACAGTTATTGTCAGAGCTCCAAGGTGCCGGGCTGTCGCCCGTCTTAACCCCAACCCCCCTCGCTGCAGCCTCGGCGGTTTTCCGGGCTTCATGGGTACCGGCAGGCACAATTTCCCACCCTTGCAGGCGTGTCTTGATGCCCAAGCGAGCGGAGGTAATGCCCATCAGGCGTTTGATGTCTTCGCCATAGCTGTTGGCCTGCTCCTCGATGAGGTGGGCCAGCTTGATGGGGTGTTCGGCACGGGTGGCCAGTGCGCCGCCCATGGCGTGCAGATAGCAGCGAAAGATGCCGTTACCCGCGGCAAATCGAGCCGCCTCAAAGCGCGGGTCTTGCAGCACGGGCTTGGGCGGGCCAACCAGTTCGGCATTCTTCTTGGCGTTGCTGATGCGGCGCAGCTCGCGCCATACCCCGACCGGGGCACCGCCGATCTGCTGGAAGGTGCGAATGCCCCACCAACTGGCCCAGGCGGCATGCAGGGCGCCCTCATCGGCGGCGGTGCCAGCCTCTTCGTCGTCGTCCAGGTAGGCGCCGTCGATGTTCTTGGCAATGTATTTGGCGATATATCCCGCGGCATCGCCCTTGGCCGGGTCTATCTCTTTCCAGTCAAAGCGGGGTGTGAAGTCGGTAAAGGGTGGGGCGCCCTTGATATCCCGTACCAGCTCTGCGTGGTCATCGGTCATGGCATAGCGTTGCAGTATGCCGAGCACCCGGTTGCGATCTTCCGGGCGCATAAAAAGCAGCAGGTGCCAGTGCGGGGTGCCGTCGTGGTGAGCCTCGCACACGCGAAATCCATAAACGGGGGCGTTCCACCGTTTGAGGGCCGCCATTTGATATTTCATCAGACGATGACCTATGCCCACTTTGCACCGGATTATCTCAATGACGCGGTCAGCTTTAACCCGCTGGAAAACCATCTTCAACCAGCGTGATCTTCCCCGAGAATGGGCCGAAAAAAGTGTCCACATTTTGCCAATTTTGGTGTCTTTTCACGTCCCAAAGTGTCCCCTTATGTGGCACTTAACTCCTTGATTTAAATGTAACTTATTGAAATAAAAGAAATAAAAATGGCAGCCGAGGCTGCCATTTTTATTGATGTCTTATGTCGTTCTGGTTCAGGAGGTCTTGCGATCCTGATCCGGTTCGAACTGATGGCCTGATTTCTCCCGCTCCAGGTTCTCTTCGGAGCGTTTGCCCACCCAGTAATCGGCGTTCTTGATGCCGAGCTTCTCCGGGTGGAATACGGGGTCAATACCTTGTGCCTGCTGCGCTTCATAATCCTTCAGACAGGTGAAGGCGGTCTTTTGCAGCAGCAGGATGGCGATGATGTTGAGCCATGCCATCAGGCCAACCCCGATATCACCCATGCCCCACGCCAGATCTGCAGTCTTGACGGTGCCGTAGACGGTGGCAGCCATCAGCGCAATTTTCAGCAAGAAGGTGAGCCAGGGGCGATTAATCTTGCGGTTGATGTAGGCGATGTTGGTTTCGGCGATGTAGTAGTAGGCAACGATGGTGGTGAACGCGAAGAAGAACAGCGCGATGGCCACGAAAATGCTGCCAAAGCCCGGCATCATGCTCTCCATAGCGGTCTGCACATAGCCCGGGCCTGCTGCGATACCGGCAATACCCGTGTAGATGGCGGCGCCGTCCGGCCCTTGTACGTTATAGAGACCGGTGATCAGCAGCATAAAGCCGGTGGCGGAGCAGACGAACAGGGTGTCGATATAGACGGAGAACGCCTGAACCAAACCCTGCTTGGCCGGGTGACTCACTGCTGCAGCAGAGGAGGCGTGCGGCCCGGTACCCTGACCCGCTTCGTTGGAGTAGACCCCGCGTTTTACCCCCCACATGATGGCCAGACCCAGAATGGCACCGAAACCGGCATCCAGACCGAAGGCGCTCTTCCAGATCAGCAGGATCACGCCCGGCAGCTGGCCGATATTGAGGGCGATGATGACGCAAGCCACGATGATGTAGCCCAGCGCCATAAAGGGCACCACGGTACTGGCAAAGCTGGCGATACGCTTGACGCCGCCGAAGATAATAAAGCCGAGCAGCAGCGCCAGACCGGCGGCGGTGACGTTCGGATCAATATTAAAGGCGGTCTGCAGGCTGGAGCCGATGGAGTTGGCCTGCACGCCCGGCAGCAGCACGCCGCAGGCGAAGACGGTAGCGATGGCGAAGGTCCAGGCGTACCACTTCATGCCAAGCCCTTTCTCGATATAGAAGGCCGGGCCGCCGCGGTATTCACCGTTGATCTTCTCCTTGTAAACCTGACCCAGAGTGGACTCCACGAAGGCGGAGCTGGCGCCGAGGAAGGCGACCATCCACATCCAGAACAGGGCGCCCGGGCCACCGAAGGTGATGGCGGTGGCCACACCGGCGATGTTACCGGTACCCACGCGACCGGCCAAGGTCATAGCCAGCGCCTGGAAGGAGGAGACACCGGCATCGGTGCTCTTGCCATCAAACATCAGGCGCACCATCTCTTTGATATGACGCAGTTGCAAAAAACGGGTGCGCAGGGAGAAGTAAAGACCGACCCCCAGACACAGGTAGATGAGCGCAGGGCTCCAGATTACACCATTGATGGCATTGACGATTTCATTCATGTACAACAACTCCTTTGTTGTGTTTGTGGCGCTGTCTTGGCGAGATCTTGGCCTCGCTCTCTGTCACTGTTTTCGGCCCTGTTTGTTAACAATCCAGTTAACAAATGAGCGCGAGGTTGAGGGGTTAAGCAGAGCGCAAACACGCGCCATGCATGGTTTGTAACATATCGAGTTGTATCGGTGCTTCCCAGCGAAAAATGTTGCCTTGTTGCAAATTTGTGAATTGACAAGGGTGGGGGGATAATGGCAGGCAGAGTTTTCTATGAGTTAAAGATGAGATCCTCCTTGTTGATCTGCGCCAGACAATGTGACGGGCGTAACACAATGGAAAGCAAACATGAGGCCAACAATGAAAAATGATCCTGAGACGTTGACGATCCGTCCCCCTGAGGCCGACGACGGGAGCGCCATCGCCCACCTGTTCAGCCAATTGGGGTATCCTGCCGAAGGCGCTGACGTGACGGCGCGCCTGTTGGCGCAGGATCCCGCGAGCGTTGTGCTGCTCGCATCCCTAGGCGACAAGGTGGTCGGCGTGCTGGTGTGGCACAAGCTGGCACCGCTGCATGTTGCACCAGCTTGGGGCCTGATCTCGGCGCTGGTTGTCGATGAAGGGGCAAGAGGGGCGGGAGTGGGCGCAGCCTTGCTCAAGGGAGCTGAAGCGATGGCGCGGGCCGCAGGTTGCGCCCAGCTGGAACTCTCCAGCAGTCTCAAGCGCGAGGCGGCTCACCGTTTCTATCTGGCGCAGGATTATCAGGAGCGGCCGAAACGGTTCGTCAAACTGTTATGATCTGTTTTTTGCATCAAAAGAAGGAGTAGGCGTGCTGGGATGGTTCAAATGGCTGGGGGGTCGCCCACAAACGTCCATGAGTGAGGATGAGTTGGCGCTGTGGCGTCAGGTACTGGCGGCTGTGCCTATCTTGCAAGGGCTCAGCGACACCGAGCAGACGACGCTCATCGGCTTGGGGCAACAGCTGCTCAAGCGCAAGACCCTGACCCTGATCGGGGCAGAGCTCAGCCGCCGTCAACAGGCGGTGCTGGCGCTGCAGGCGGCGTTGCCCATTCTTCATCTCGGTATCGACTGGTATCGCGGCTTTCACGAAATCATCATCATTCCCGAGCCCGTCACCCGGCGTCAGGAGGTGCAGGATGAGTTCGGTCTGGTGAGCGAGTTTGAAGAGGAGAACGCCGGTGAATCATGGCCGCAAGGGCCGCTGGTGCTGGCCTGGAGCGAACTGCAGCAAGATGGCGACTGGGACGGCTTTAATCTGGTGATCCACGAGCTTGCTCACAAGCTCGATATGCTGGGTGGTGAGGCGGACGGTGCGCCGCCGTTGCCGGGGCAGATGAGCAGTCAGCTGTGGCAACAGGCCTTTCAGAGCGCCTTCGATACGCTCTGCCAGCAGCTCGATCGGGATGAGGTAACCGCCATCGATCCCTATGCGGCCGAACATCCCGCGGAGTTTTTCGCCGTCAGCTGCGAGTGTTTCTTTACCGATCCGCTCCGGCTGCAGCAGGTCTATCCTGCGGTATACCGGCAACTGAGCCAGTTCTTTAGCCAGGATCCCGCCCTGCGTTTCCCCGCGACCCGCTTGCTGGCGGGGGAGGTGGACGCCAAGTCACTGAGCTGATAACCGATCTGTTGAACGGTTATTCGAGATAGCAAAAAGGCACCCGAGGGTGCCTTTTTCACAATCTGAGTGGCTTGCCTATCAGGCAGCGGCTTTCAGCTGTACTGCGGCGGCTTTCTTGTGATCGCCGATCGGCATTACGGTGCGGCCGAACTGCTCGTTGATCACGGTGGCCATGGCCAGGTAGATGGCGCTGGCGCCACAGATGATGCCTTCGAAACCGGCGATGGTGCCGATCAGGGTGCTGCCGGTGAAGTCACGGGCGGCCAGCAGGAAGAACAGCACGGTCAGGGAGGCGAACACGAACTGCTTGGCGCGCGGGTAGTTGATAGTGCCAACCAGCATGAACAGGGTGAACATGCCCCACATCAGCAGGTACCAACCCATGTAGGCGTGCGGAGTGGCTTCGGCCAGACCCATGGTCGGCATGATCAGCAGGAACACCAGGCTCAGCCAGAACAGGCCGTAGGAGGTGAATGCGGTCACACCGAAGGTGTTGCCACGCTTGTATTCCATGATGCCAGCGATGATCTGGGCGATGCCGCCGTAGCACAGGCCCATGGCCAGGATCATGGCGCTGATGGGGAAGAAACCTGCGTTATGGATGTTCAGCAGGATGGTGGTCATACCGAAACCCATCAGACCCAGAGGGGCAGGGTTGGCCAATTTTTCGCTCACGTGGCGTTCTCCAAAAATAGAGGTGGGGTTAACAAAAGACGCGCGATTTTAGGCAGGCTGTGGCGCGCCCGCAAGGGGGCAAGGGGGATAAATCGTAAAAAAACTACGTGATTATTTGCATCAGAGGCCAAATGCTCACCAAGACAGGCTGTTTGGTGAGCAAAAGGTGTCAAAATAGTTGAGGGGTTGTATTTTTATTACGCATTTGCGCAGTGCGACGGCCTTACTGATCCAGTGTCAGGATCACTTTGGCTTCCTTGTCTTCTTCTTTTACCTGGCTGTCGAGCACGAACAGCCGCTCCGGGGCGATCCCCTGGCTGTCGACCAGAAACTCCTTGGTATTTTGCGCCCGGCGCATGGCGAGATTGCGCAGGGATTTGGCGGTGATGAGCTGCTGATCCCGCAGCAGGATCACCGCCTGGGCCCGCAGTGCTGCGCTCTCTTCATCCAGATGGAGGCGATCGGCCAGATCTTCCAGATCTTCGCCAAAGCGCTCTTCATAGGCCTGGGTCAGCGCTTCTTGCAGGGCGGAGTCCTGTTCCAGCAGGTCGAGATCCGCCTGATTGCCGGTGAGCTTGGCCAGTACCCGTTCCAGCTTTTGCCGTTGCAGGATGGGGCGCTCCTCGTTGAAGTTGACCTTGCCGCGAATGTTCATGCTGAGCTTGGGTCTATCTTTGAGGGCCTGCGCCAGCTTGACCAGTTTCTCCTGCTGGGTGGGGGTGAGATCGGGATCCCCCGGCAGGAAGGGAAGCTCGTCGAGATCTTCGGTGCCATCGGCCAGCGAGGCGAGCAGGGAGAAGGGGGAGGTGATCGCCTTGCTCAGGGTGTTGCCCAGCACATCCCAGAAGATATTGCCGATGCTGAAGTCCGGTTGATCGAGATCGCCCTTCACCTTGAGGTTCATCTGTATCACCCCGTTGGCATCGCTTAGCAGGGCGATGGCCAGCCCCAGCGGCAGATCTTTGGCCTGATCGCTCTTGATCTTCTCGCCCAGTTGCAGCTTCTTGATGGTGATGTCGTTATCCCCCTCCAGCCGGTTGCCCTCCAGCTTGTAGTGCAGCTTCATGGAGAGCTGCCCCTTGTCGATGGCATAACCGGCATAGGTGCCCGAATAGGGGGTAAAGGTGGTGAGCTCCAGATTGTGGAAAGCGACCGCGATGTCGAGGATCGGGTTGGCGACCAGCAGGTTGGTACCGCCGCGAATGGTCACTGGCGCATAGCGATCCACCTTGCCGTTGAAGGCGAGATCGGAGCGTTGCCCCGGAATATTGCTGATATGGCGACTTTGGCCACCCAGCGAGGCGATATCGGCCACAAAATCCTGACTCAGACTGCGGTCGGCAAAGCGCAGGTTGCCCTGCTCGGTGCGCAGCTGGTCGATGGTGAAACGAAAATCGGGAGCCTTGCTGCCAGCCGCCGCTTGAGTGCTGTTGGTTGCCGCCGGTTGTGGCAACAGCAGCTGTTGCAGGTTGGTGGTGCCATCTTCGTTGATCTCGATGCGGGCGAAGGGCTTGTTCAAGGCAATGTCCTTGATCCGCATCTGCTGGCTGATGCCGTCATACGTCAGACCGGTGAGAGCCAGGGTGTTGAACTCCAGCAGCCGCTGATTGTCTGCCCGATCGACTACTTTGAGCCCGTTGACATCGAGCCCCCCTTGCAGGGTCAGCTTGCTGAGATCTCCCTGGGCGGTGGTGGCGAGATCAAGGCGGGTCTTGCTGCTCAGCAGCCCGTTTTGCACCTTGATTCGCACCAGATCGGCCAGATAGGGTTGCGCCAGCGTGAGGGGCAGCCCCTGCTGGTTGATGTCGCCGCTTAAGGTGAAAGGAGTCAGGGTCAGTTGGCCATCAAAGGCGAGGGGGCTGCTCTGATTGAAATGGGTGGCCAGAGTCAGTTTGCTCGGTTGCTCCCCCTTGCTGCCCAGTGGCCCCAGCGCCAGCTTGAGGCCGGAGAGCTGGCGTGCCTGCGGTTTGCCGCTGCTCGATTCGGTGAGAGTGAGATCGCCCTTGTCGATAAGGATCTGCTTGATCTGCCACTGCCAGGGTTTGTCTGGCACATGTTTCTTGCCGTTACCGGCTGTCTTTGCTTGTTGTGCCGACTTGGGCGCCGCATTGTTGGCCACCTCGTTTGCGGCGTGGGCCCCTTTGGCGGGTTTGGCGGGGGCCTGTTCAATCAGCAAGTCAGCCAGATCCAGCTCCTGCTGTGGGTTGAGGGTGGCCTTGAGCAGGGGTTGTTGCAGGGTTACCTTGCCGATCTGGAGCGACTGTTTCTGGCCATCGACAGCCAGATCGCTCAGGGCCAGCTGGCCGAAGCGGGCAAATTCGTCGCCCTTGTGTTTTTTAAGCTGCCAGTTGTCCAGGGTCAGCTTGCCTTTGGACAATTGCCACAGCACTCCTTGCTTGCCCTCTTTAAGCTGGTATTCCACCTCTGCATTGGCGTGGCCCTTGGCCAGATCCAGCTTGAGATAGGGTGCCCAGAGCGGGGCGAAGGGTTTCAGGTCGACCTGTTTGAGGCTCGCTTTGCCCTGGCCCATGCCGCTCATCACAGCGAGTTTGCCGTGGGCAGCGAGGCTGCTTTTGCCGTTGATGGCGGCGCTCAGCTGATAGGCGGTCGGGTGATTTGCCTCGGTGCGCAGGTTATCGAGCTTGAGGGTCACTTTTTCCAGATTGAGGGGCGGCAACCAGCCGGGTTCGCTCTCCTTGCGCTGATCCTGATAGCGCACATGCCCGTCAGTGACATTGACGCTGGCAATGTCGATCAGCAGCGGGGCACTGGCTGTTTTGGGCTCGGGGGAGGGGGCAGGGGTGAGCAGGGTGGCCAGCGCATCGGTCAGATTGAGTCGAGCCTCCCCCTTTTTGTCTGTCAGCCGTTGCAGCAGCACCATGGGTTTGGTCAGGGTGACGGCGGAAAGCACGATCCCTTTCTGCTGCCAGCTGGCTTGCAGGTCGGGGGTGATAAAGAGCTGCTCAAAACCGATGATGGGCTGCTGCTTGGCATCGAGCAGGGCAGTCGCGCCGAGGGTGAGAGAAGGGTTGCGCAGCCCTACGTCAATCTCTCCCAGCGTCAGTTGCAGGCCATAGTGCTCGGCCAGACAGCCGGGCAGATAGCGCTGGACCAGACGGGGGGTTTGCCACAGCAGCAGGGTCATCAGGATAAGAAGCAGCAGGAAAGCGTAGGCAAGGTAGCGCAGCAAGCGGAGCTTGGGGGACGCGGGCTCGGTGGTGTTCATTTGGTGCACTCCCATTTGGTTCCCGCCATGGTACAGAAAAGCTGGATAGTAATCATGGGGTTGCGTGCTGTTGTACGCCGTACTTTGTCCAAAGGCGATCCAGTTCACCCTTTTGTTGCAGCGCTGCCAGCCACTGTTCCAGCTGGGCAGGGGTAATGGGGGCCTCAGGGTGAAGGATGGCGCGGTGTTGATACTGTTGATCCCATTTTTGCGAGATCAGCAGCTGGTCGGCTGTGTCGGGATTGGCCTGCAGATACTGGTTAAGGTACGAAACGTTGAGAATGGCTACCTCGCCGCGCCCTTTGAGTAGCGCTTGCAGGGCGCTGACGTTGTCTTTGACCAGAGTGATATTGAGCTTGCGCTGCAGGTAGAGGGGATCGGCATTGAACTGGCCGACGCCGTAGTGATAGCCGGTCACCCCGATGAGGTGATGGCTGGCAGGATCGTCAAAAAAGCGCTGATCCCGGCCCGCTTTGTTCAGGGCCACATAGACCTCGCCACCACCGAGGAAGGGGGTTGTCATCTTGAGTTTATCGGTGTCCCAGCCCCACTTGATGTCTTCAAACAGCATCAGCGAGAAACGGCCCAGATCGAGCGCCTTGTAACGGTTGGCGGCCGAGGTGGGGACAAAGACGAAGGTCACCTCTTTCTGCACGGTATTGAGCTGGTCGATAAGCTCCAGAGTCAGCCCTTCATAGCTGGAATCGGGGAGTTTGACCACAAAGGGGGCATAGGGGTATCCGCCAACCTTGATGAGGGGATGACTCCAGCCAGAGAGGCTGAACAAGAGCAAAAACCAGCACCAATATCTCATGGGATCCCCAGGGCAATAGCTTGCTCCCAGATTCGGTTAATCTGCGCCAGTTTTCAAGCTGTTAAGGGAATTCACACAGCGCTGTTCGGCGGCCTCCAGCTCGGCCATCACCATCTGGATATCCTCCAGCTGCTGGCGCAGCACACCGCGTTTTGCCTCGATCAGCTGGATCATGGAGTGGAGCTGGGTTTTGCTCGATTTGTCGGTGTCGTACATATCGAACAGCTCGCGGATCTCGGCCAGGCTAAACCCCAGCCGTTTGCCGCGCAGGGTCAACTTGAGCCGGATCTTGTCCCGATGGCTGTAGATGCGGGTTTGCCCCTCCCGCTGGGGAGTGAGCAGCCCCTCATCCTCGTAGTAGCGGATGGTGCGCGGCGTGACATCGAACTCGTGGGCCAGCTCCGAAATGCTGTAGGTGATCTCCTTGCCGGGCAGGGAACGGGACATGGTCATGACTCCTGTTGCTGGGCGTGTGGCTGGCAGAGGCGGGCACGCAGCCGCTCGGCATTGGCGTGCAGGGCCTGACCGACCCGCGAGCCGTTGGGGCGAGCGAGCTGCTCGCTCACCCACTGGCCGGTGGCCGCCAGTTTGTCGAGATCTACCCCCGTCGTCATGCCAAGGCCGTGCAGCAGGTAGACCACCTCTTCTGACGCCACATTGCCGGAGGCGCCCGGCGCATAGGGGCAGCCGCCAAGCCCCGCCACCGAGCAGTCGATGGTGCGAATGCCGCGCTCCAGCGCGGGTAGCAGGTTGGCCAACCCCTGACCGTAGGTGTCGTGAAAATGGACCGCGAGTCGCCCCGCCGGGATCTCGTGCAGCACCGCATCCAGCATGGGCGCCACGGTGCCCGGGGTGCCTACGCCGATGGTGTCCCCCAGCGAAATTTCGTGGCAGCCGAGATCCAGCAGTTGCTCGGCCATGGCAGCGACCCGTTTCGGGCGGGTCGGGCCATCGAACGGGCAGGCGATGACGGTGGAGAGGTAGCCGCGCACCTTGATGCCGAGGCGGCGTGCCTCCTGCACCAGCGGGGCGAAGCGCACCAGCGACTCCTCCACGCTGATGCCGATATTGGCGCGGGTAAAACCGTCGGAGCAGGCGGTGAAGAGGCCAATCTCATCGGCGCGGGCGGCAATGGCTGCCTGCAAGCCTTGCAGATTGGGCACCAGAGCGCCGTAACGGGTTGAGCCCTTGCGCGGCAGTGCCTCGAACAGCGCAGCGGAGTCCGCCATCTGCGGCACTTTTTTGGCAGAGACAAAGGCACCCACCTCGATGCGCTGCAGGCCGCTGTCGGTAAGGCGCTGGATCAGCTCCAGCCGCTGTACCAGGGAGAGGGGCGCAGCTTCATTTTGCAGGCCATCTCGCGGCCCCATCTCCACCAGAGTGACCCTGTCGTCACGGACGTCCTGTGATCGGTTCATGGGTGATCCTCCTGTGTGGCAATCTCTTCGGCAAAGCGCACCAGCACGGTTCCCTGGCTTACCTGCTCGCCCTGTTTGCACTGCAGGGCTTCAATTACCCCGTCCCGCTCTGCACGCAACTGGTGTTCCATCTTCATCGCCTCCAGCACCAGCAGGGGTTGCCCCTTGCTGACTGTTTGCCCCTGCTCGATCAGCACGGCTACCACTATGCCGTGCATGGGGGCGATGGCGCCCTGCGCCTTCTCGTTTGCCTGCTCATGGTGGTGGCTGTGCTGCCGATCATCGGCCGCGAAGCGGATGCGCTTGCCCGCCAGGGTCATGATGAAGGTTGCCTCCGAGCCTGCGACCGTCTGAATGGGGATCTGTTGCCAGCAGCCACTCTGTTGTAGCCGGATATGGTCGTCACCTCTTTGGTGGCAACGGGTCTCCCCTTGCCACTCAAACTGGCCGCCATGATCGTGAAGGGTCAATACCCGGTGCTCATCACCGATGCGCACCGCCGCTGTCCTGCAGCGAGCCGGCCCCAGCCGAAATCCGCAGGCTTGCTGCCAGGGGGAGGTGCCCGTAGGGCGGCTCGCCAGCCAGAGGGTGGCCAGCGGCCAGGCGAGCTCAGGAATGGGCTGTGCTGTGGTGGGAATGGGCCACTGGGTATGGTGGCCCATGGCCAGGACGTCGGGCTCTTCACACAGGCGCAGCAGCAACGGGCCGTTGTGCACCAGCGGCCCGAGATCCAGTGCCGCCAGCGCATCGGCCAGTTTGGCGAACGCCTCGGCGCGGTTCTGGCCGTGGGCGATCAGCTTGGCGATCATGGGATCGTAATAGGGGCTGACCTCATCGCCAGCGGTAACGCCGGTGTCGATGCGCACGCCAACGGGCCAGTGGAGCCAGTGGATAGGCCCGCTGGCGGGCAGAAAACCGGCCGCCACATCCTCGGCGTAGAGGCGCGCCTCCACTGCATGGCCGCGCAGCACCACTTCCTCCTGAGTGAGTGGCAGCGGCTTGCCTTCGGCCACGGCCAGCTGCCAGGCCACCAGATCCTGCCCGGTTACCGCTTCGGTGACCGGATGCTCCACCTGCAGCCGGGTGTTCATCTCCATAAAGAAGAACTCATCCTTGCAGAGCAGAAATTCGATGGTGCCAGCCCCCTGATAGTGGATGGCCTTGGCTGCGGCCACGGCTGCCTCCCCCATGGCGCGGCGCAGAGCCGGAGGGATATCGGGGGCGGGTGCCTCTTCGATCACCTTCTGGTGGCGTCGCTGCAAGGAGCAGTCCCTGTCCCCCAGATAGATGGCGTTGCCGAGGCTATCGGCAAAGACCTGCACCTCCACGTGGCGAGCCCGGGGCAGATAGCGCTCCAGCAGCACCAGATCGTCGCCAAAGGCGGCCTTGGCTTCCCGTTTGACTGCCGCCAGCGACTCCTCAAAGTCAGCCAGCTGATCGACCCGGCGCATCCCCTTGCCACCGCCGCCGCTGGCCGCCTTGATAAGTAGCGGGAAGCCAATCTGGCTCGCCTGATCGCGCAAGAAGTCCTGCCGCTGATCCGTGCCGTGATAGCCGGGCAGCACAGGTACGCCGGCTGCCTGCATCAGCGCCTTGGCGCCCGATTTGTCGCCCATGGCGAGAATGGCGGCGCCGCTTGGGCCGACAAAGCGCAGGCCGCGCTGTTCGCAGGCGGTGGCAAAATCGCTGTTTTCCGACAGAAAGCCGTAACCGGGATGGATGGCATCGGCGCGCGCCTCTTTGGCAATCTTCAGCACCTTGCCGGTGTCGAGATAGCTCTCTCTGGCCGGTGCGGGCCCCAGATGCCAGGCCTCATCGGCCAGACGGGTGTGCATGGCATGGGCGTCGGCATCGGAGTAGAGGGCGATGGTGTGAATGCCGAGGCGTTTCGCCGTCTTGATGATGCGCACGGCGATTTCGCCACGATTGGCAATCAGCAGGCGTTTAAGCTGAGTGTGATGGGTCATGTCTCATCCTTGAAACGGGGACGCCAGGCGGGAGGGCGTTTGTCGAAGAAGGCCTGCATCCCCTCCTGGGCTTCGAGTCCCACCCGAACCCGGGCAATGGTCTCGACAGTTTTCTCTTCGTGCAGGCGGGAAGGATGGGCCTCTATCGCCGCCAGCAGTCGTTTGGTCTCTTTCATCGCTTCCGGCCCGTTGCGGCACAGACGCAGGGCCTGCGCCCGTCCCTCCGCCAGCA
Source organism: Aeromonas sp. s11 (assembly GCF_040907945.1). NCBI lineage: Bacteria > Pseudomonadati > Pseudomonadota > Gammaproteobacteria > Aeromonadales > Aeromonadaceae > Aeromonas > Aeromonas sp. s11. The sequence goes on from NZ_JBFOCU010000015.1 coordinate 25,707, forward strand.
GTTGATCCGGTTTGCAGAGTTGGTGTGCCACATTGAGCCGACAGGCGGTAATGGCATCGAACGGCTCGGCACTGAGCATGTAGCGGCGCGCCTGACGCATTCCCATGGCACGTACCACGTAGGGGCTTATCACCGCAGGCACCAGACCCAGGCTTACCTCTGAGAGGCAGAAGCGGGCATCATCGCTGGCCAGCACCAGATCGCAGGCACAGATCAGCCCCAGCGCCCCGCCATAGGCGGCCCCTTGCACCAGCGCTACCGTGGGGAAAGGGAGCTCGTCGAGGGTCTGCATCAGCCGCGCCAATACCCGGGCATCTTCGCGATTGTGCTCGAAATCGGCGTGGGCCAGATTGCGCATCCAGTTGAGGTCGGCGCCCGCGCAAAAGTGTTTGCCTTCGGCCCGCAGCAGCAAAGCATGAGGACGTTCGGCGAGAGCATGACCATGGAGATGGGCCATATCATCGAGGCAGTCGAGCAGCCCCAGCATCAGGTCGGCATCAAAGGCGTTGTGGCGGGCCGGGCGCGACAGCACCAGCTCGGCCAGTGGGCCGTGCCGCTCCAGCCGAAACGTGCCCTGTGTTGAAGAGCCAAGTGCTGAGGAAGTAAGTGGATCTGACATAGGTTGCTCCTTACATCCGGAAAATGCCGTACTGCTCGGGTTCAATGCGGGCACCCTGACAGGCGGCGAGCGCCAGCGCCAGCACGGTGCGGCTCTGGGCCGGGTCGATGACGCCATCATCCCAGAGGCGGGCGCTGGCGTAGTAGGGGTGACCCTGGCGCTCATACTGCTCGATCACCGGGGCACGGATGGCGGCCGCCTCCTGCTCGCTCAAATCTTTGCCCTCGGCAGCCAGCTTGTCCCTGCGCACCTGCACCAGCACCCCGGCCGCCTGCTCGCCCCCCATGACAGAGATGCGGCTGTTGGGCCAGCTAAAGAGAAAATCGGGTTCATAAGCGCGGCCGCACATGCCGTAGTTGCCGGCACCAAAGCTGCCGCCGACGATCAGGGTGATCTTGGGCACCCGGCTGCAGGCCACGGCGGTGACCAGTTTGGCGCCGTGCTTGGCGATCCCCTCCTTTTCTGCGCTACTCCCCACCATAAAACCGGTGATGTTTTGCAAAAAGAGCAGCGGGATGGCGCGGCGATTACAGAGCTGGATAAAGTGGGCCCCCTTCTGGGCACTGTCGCTGTGCAACACGCCGTTGTTGGCGAGGATCCCCACTTCCATGCCGCAAATACGGGCAAAGCCGGTCACCAGAGTGGTGCCGAACAGCGCCTTGAATTCGTCAAAGTCCGAGCCATCCACCAGTCGTGCAATCAGTTCGCGGGCGTCGTAAGGGCGTTTGAGACTGGTGCCCACCAGACCGTAGAGCTCCTCGATCGGGTAGCAGGGGGGCTCGTAGCCAGGGCTGCTCTCTATCGGCTCGTTACCCAGATGAGTAACCAGCGTGCGGGCGATGGCCAGCGCATGAGCATCGTCACGGGCCATATGATCAGCAACGCCGGAGTGGGCGCAGTGCACTTCGGCGCCACCCAGGGCCTCGGCGCTGATCTCCTCGCCGGTGGCGGCCTTGACCAGCGGCGGACCCGCCAGAAAGATGGTGGCTTGCTCCCTGACCATGATGGATTCATCAGCCATGGCGGGCACGTAGGCCCCCCCGGCGGTACAGAGCCCCATCACCACGGCCAGCTGCGGGATATTCTGGGCCGACATGCGGGCCTGGTTGTAGAAGATGCGGCCAAAGTGATCCCGGTCGGGGAACACCTCATCCTGCATCGGCAAGAAGGCGCCGCCGGAATCCACCAGATAGAGGCAGGGGAGGCGCAGCCGCTCGGCGATGGCCTGGGCGCGCAGGTGTTTTTTCACCGTGAGCGGGTAGTAGGTGCCGCCCTTCACGGTGGCATCGTTCACCACCAGCATGCAGAGCCGGCCCGAGACCCGGCCGATGCCGGTGATGATGCCGGCGGCGGGCACCGGCTCGTCATAGACCTGCCAGCCAGCCAGCGCCGAGAGCTCGAGAAACGGGGAGCCCGGGTCCAGCAGCTGATTGATGCGCTCGCGGGGCAGCAGCTTGCCACGGGCCTGATGGCGGGCGTTGTTGGCCGCGCCGCCTCCTTGGGCGATCTCGGCAATGCGGGCATGGAGATCGTCGACCAGCCCCTGCATAGCGGCCCGATTGGCCATATATTCCGGGCTCGCCGTGTCGAGACGGGAGTGGAGCCTGCTCATGCGTTATCCCCCATCAGCTCGCGGCCGATGAGCCAGCGGCGGATCTCCGAGGTGCCGGCGCCGATCTCGTAAAGTTTGGCGTCCCGCAGTAGGCGGCCGGTGGGGTATTCGTTGATGTAACCGTTGCCGCCGAGCAGCTGGATAGCGTCGAGGGCCATCTGGGTGGCGTTTTCGGCGGCAAACAGGATAGCGGCGGCGCAATCTTTACGGCTGGTGCGACCCTGATCGCAGGCGCTCGCCACCGAGTAGACCAGTGCCCGGCTGCTGGCGAGGCGGGTATACATGTCGGCGAGCTTGCCCTGCACCAGCTGGAACTCGCCGATGGCTTGACCGAACTGCTTGCGCTCACGCACATAGGGCAGCACTACATCCATACAGGCCTGCATGATGCCAAGGGGGCCCGCAGCCAGCACCACCCGCTCGTAATCGAGCCCGCTCATCAGCACCTTGACCCCGCCGTGCAGGGTGCCCAGCAGGTTTTCCTGCGGCACCCGGCAGTTGTCGAACACCAGCTCGCAGGTGCTGGAGCCGCGCATCCCCAGCTTGTCGAGCTTCTGGGCGGTAGAAAAACCGGGAGTGCCGGCTTCAACGATAAAGGCAGAAATTCCTTTGGGGCCCGCGCTGGTATCTGTCTTGGCATAGATGACGAAGGTGTCGGCATCGGGTCCGTTGGTGATCCACATCTTGTTGCCGTTCAGCATGAAGTGATCCCCCTCGCACTCCGCGGTGAGGCGCATGCTGACCACATCGGAGCCTGCGCCCGGCTCGCTCATGGCCAGTGCCCCCACATGCTCGCCACTCACCAGCGGTGGCAGGTAGCGCGCTTTCTGTTCCGCAGTGCCGTGGCGGTGGATCTGGTTGATGCAGAGATTGGAGTGGGCGCCATAGGAGAGGCCGACCGAGGCGCTGGCGCGGCTTACCTGTTCCATCACCAGCACGTGGGCCAGATAGCCGAGATTCACCCCGTCATATTCCTCCGCCACCGTGATGCCGTGCAGCCCCAGTTCACCCATCCGGGGCCAGAGATCACGGGGAAAGGCGTTGCTCTGATCGATCTCGCTGGCGCGCGGGGCGATCACTTTCTGGCAGAAGGCCGCAACCTGTTCGGTCAGGGCATTCAGGGTCTCATCCATCTGCATCCATGCTCTCCTTGCGGATATGACAGTAGGTTTGGAAGGTTGGCTCGACCGGCTGACTCGGCGTTACAGCTGGCAGTGGTCGGTCCATTTTGTACTTCACTTTTGCCACAAGTTTACGTTAGCGTAAACGTAAATCAATTGTTAATCTGTTGTGTGTCGATAGAGAGGTGGTAGTGAGAGCGTCAGCAGCTACCACGACAACAGCGCCATAGTGGCAGATCCGAATGATCAGTGTGTGGGCGCCGCGTTATAAAGCGCTAACGCAGGAAAATAAGCGCAGGGCAACAAGGGAGCGAACGACAAGATGGATTTTACCCTGACCGATGATCAACAGGCTTATGTGGAGGCGGCCGCCGCCTTTGCCGATGAGGCGCTCAAACCCCATGCCGCGCGCTGGGACAAGGAGCATGAGTTTCCGATCCCGACCATCAAGCAGGCGGCCGGGCTCGGGTTTTGCGGTCTTTATACCCCGGAGCCGTTTGGCGGATTGGGGCTGCCTCGCCTTGATGCGAGCCTCATCTTCGAGCGCCTCGCCATGGGGTGTACCTCGACCACGGCGTATCTGACTATCCACAACATGGTGAGCTGGATGCTGGGCAACTGGTTGCCCACCGAGGTTGCCAAAGAGTGGGTGCCCAAACTGGCCAGCGGCGAATTGCTGGGCTCCTATTGCCTTACCGAGCCGGGGGCTGGCTCCGATGCGGCGGCACTCAAGACCCGGGCGGTGCGCGAGGGTGACAGCTACCTCATCGAGGGGACCAAGGTCTTTATCTCGGGAGCGGGCAGCACTGACGTGCTTGTGGTGATGGCCCGTACCGGTGGTGAAGGTGCGAAGGGGATCTCTGCCTTTATGGTGCCGGCTAATGCCCCCGGCGTGAGCTATGGCAAGGCAGAAGAGAAGATGGGCTGGAACAGCCAGCCGACCCGGGAGGTTGTCTTTAATGGGGTCCGCATTCCTGCCTGTTATCGGTTGGGCGAAGAGGGGGAAGGGTTCAAGTTCGCCATGCAGGCCCTCGATGGTGGGCGCATCAATATTGCCACCTGTTCGGTGGGCACCGCCCAGCAGGCGCTGGACGATGCGCTGGCTTATGTGCAGCAGCGCCAGCAATTTGGTCACCCGATCAGCGAATTCCAGAGCGTGCAGTTTCGCCTGGCCGATATGGCGACCGAGCTGGCTGCCGCCCGTTTGCTGGTACGTCAGGCCGCCGACAAGCTGGATCGCGGGGCACCGGACAAGAGTGCCTGGTGTGCCATGGCCAAACGGTTTGCCACCGATGTGGGTTATCGAATCTGTGATGAGGCTCTGCAACTCTTTGGCGGCTATGGTTATATCCGCGAGTATCCGCTCGAGCGCTATCTGCGCGATACCCGGGTACACCGCATTCTGGAGGGCACCAACGAGGTGATGCGACTCATCATCGCGCGCCGCCTGCTGGCCGATCCCGGTTTGTCGCTGGGCTAACCGGTGGTCGCATCAAGGGTGTGTTGCCTGCCACCCGATTGCACCATGCCGGTTTCGGCTTTGTGAGCCAGCCACAGGTTGGCGTCATTCAAGCCTGTCATCATGGCGGCAGCTTCATCGACAAGGACAATGTTATGACAAGGATCAGACTCGAATATCATGGCCACGTGGCCTATATCACCCTCGACCATCCCCCTGCCAACACCTGGACCCTCGCCAGCCTGCAGGCCTTTTTGCAGATGATGGTGGAGCTCGACAGTCGTCCCGATGTGGTGGCGCTGGTGATCCGTGGTGCGGGCGACAAATTTTTCTGCGCCGGTGCCGACCTCAATATGTTTGTTGAGGGGAATGTCGAGCTGGCCCGCGAAGTAGCCGAGGCCTTTGGCAAGGCCTTCGAGGCGCTGGCCCGTTTTCACGGCGTCAGTATCGCCGCCATCAATGGTTATGCCATGGGCGGTGGCCTGGAAGTGGCGCTGGCCTGTGATATCCGAATCGCCGAGCAGCAGGCGTTGCTGGGACTGCCGGAAGCCTCGGTGGGCTTGCTTCCCTGTGCCGGTGGCACCCAGCGCCTGACCGAGCTGGTGGGGCCGGGCTGGGCCAAGCGGATGATCCTCTGCGGCGAGAAGGTGAGTGCCTCGCTGGCCTACGAGATGGGGCTGGTGGAGGAGGTGGTGAAAACCGGTCAGGCGTGGGAGGCCGCGCACCAGATGGCCCATCTGGTGGAGCGCCAGAGCCCGAGCGCCCTGCGCGCCTGCAAAACCCTGATCAATCAGGGCCGCAGTGGCCCGCGGGATGCCGCCCTGCCCCTTGAGCGGTCGCTGTTTCTCGATCTCTTTAGCGATGCCAATCAGCGTGAAGGGGTGGCCGCCTTCCTGGAGAAACGCTTACCGCGCTGGCAATATGGCCCAACAGAATAAATCCATACGGAGCCGTTTATGAGTGAGCCGGTCAAGGTTAGCTGTTATCCCACCGAAGATGGCCATCAGGTCGGGGTGTTGACCCTCGACAGCCCTGCGTCTCTCAACGCATTGAGCCTGCCGATGATCCAGATCTTGCAACAGACGCTGACCCGTTGGGAGCAGGATCCCGCCATCGTCTGTGTGCTGTTGCAGGGGGCGGGTGAGAAGGCATTTTGTGCCGGTGGCGATATCCGCTCCTTCTATTACCGCAAGCAGGAGGCGAGCGAGGCGGAACTGTTCGAATATGCCCGCGACTTTTTCGAGCAGGAGTACCGGCTCGACCACCACATCCACTCTTACCGCAAGCCCCTGATCTGCGTGGCGGACGGTATCTGCATGGGGGGCGGTATTGGCCTGTTTGCCGGAGCCGATTTTCGGGTGGTGACCGAAAAGAGCCTGTTCGCCATGCCGGAGGTGACCATAGGCCTCTACCCCGACGTGGGGGCAAGCTGGTTTTTAAGCCGGATGCCGGGGCGACTCGGGCTCTGGCTCGGTCTGACAGGTGCCCGCTTCAACGGGAGTGATGCCATCGGTCTTGGGCTGGCGGATCACGCCATCGCCAGTGGCGAGCGCAGTGCGTTGTTGTCACGCCTCGCCGTGCTCGACTGGGCTGGCAGTGGTGATCCCCGTGAGCAGATCGATCTGCTGCTCAGGGGATTGCACCGTGAGGTAGCGGCCCGCTTGCCAGCGCCAGTATTGCTGCCCCATCAACAGAGGATCGATGCCTTGCTGGCGGGACGCACGCTGCAAGGGGTATTGGCGCGGTTGTTCGAGGCTCAGTTCGATGAACAGGAGGCGGTACTCCAGCAGGCGCAGCAGCTCTGCCGCACCGGCAGCCCCATCAGCCGCGCCATTTTGTGGCGTCAATATTGGCAGGCTCGCCGCAACTCACTGGCAGAGGTATTTGCCGAGGAGCTGACCCTCTCGGTCAACTGCGTGCTGAAGGGGGATTTTGTGGAAGGGGTACGGGCACTGCTGATCGACAAGGATAAAGATCCCCGCTGGCAACAGTGGCCACCGGAGGGGAAGTGGCTGGACGAGTTCTATCGCTGGCCGCAGGGGCGCAATCCGTTGGCCTGCAAGGAATAACATCTTGGCAACCGGCGGACGCCGCCATCAGCAACGCAAGGAGCAAGCGGGATGACAAGGATAGGGTTTATCGGGCTCGGCAACATGGGGGGGCCCATGGCGGCAAATCTGGCCAGGGCCGGGCACAGGGTGCAGGTGTTTGATCTGGTTGCCCAAAACATTGAGCGCGCCATCGCCGCTGGCTGCATCGCCACGGGGGATGCCCGTGAGGCGGTGACTGGCTGCGAGGTGGTGATCAGCATGCTCCCTGCGGGGGAGCATGTGCGCGACCTTTGGTTGTCTGAGGGGCAGGATCTGCTGGCAGCCCTGCCGGTTGGAGCACTGGTGATCGACTGCTCAACTATCGATGTCGACTCTGCCCGTCAGGTCGGGGAGGCGGCCCGCGCCCGCGGTTTGCGCTTTATCGATGCCCCCGTATCGGGCGGTGTCGCCGGTGCAGCCGCCGGGACGCTTACCTTTATCGTTGGCGGCGACGCGGCCGATTTCGAGGCGGCAAAGCCCCTGCTCGCCTGCATGGGGCAGAACCTGTTTCACGCAGGGACGCTGGGCGCCGGGCAGATCGCCAAGATGTGTAATAACATGCTGCTTGCGATCCATATGGCGGGCACTGCCGAGGCGTTGGCCCTCGGGGTGAAGGAGGGGCTGGATCCCGCCGTGCTCTCCACCATCATGGGCAAGAGCTCCGGCAACAACTGGAGTCTGGAGCGCTACAACCCCTGGCCCGGGGTGATGGAGAATGTCCCTGCCGCCCGCAACTATCAGGCGGGCTTTATGACCCGTTTGATGGTGAAAGATTTGGGATTGGCCATGGCGCTTGCCGAGCATGGCCACAGCGCTGTGCCCATGGGGGCGCTGGCCCGCAACCTGTTCAACCTGCATGCCGCTCAGGGGCAGGGGAGCCGCGATTTCTCCAGCATCGTCGAACTCTATCTGGATAAACAGGATCCCGCCTGACGGGCCACCTCTCTTCAAGGCATCTCTCTTCGACCAGCTACAAGGAGCATTGATGGATATCAAAGATAAGGTCATCGTTATTACCGGCGCTGGACGTGGCTTGGGACGGGCCATTGCGCTGGCCCTAGGCGCACAGGGGGCGACGCTGGCGCTGCTCGACATCAATCGCGCAGATCTGGAGGCGACCGCAGCCCTGGTGCGCAGTCAGAGTGATCAGTGCGATCAAGATAGCCAGTGCGAGCTGTTTGTCTGCAATGTGGCGAGCGAAGCCGAGGTTGAAGCCACGTTTGCCGCCATCAAAGGGCGTTTTGGCGTGCTGCACGGTCTTATCAACTGCGCCGGCATTTTGCGCGATGGCATGCTGATCAAGGTGAAAGAGGGTGAGCTGGTGGAGAAGATGACGCTGGCCCAGTGGCAGAGCGTGATTGACGTCAACCTCACCGGTACTTTTCTCTGCGGTCGCGAAGGGGCGGCGCTGATGGCGCAAGGGGGGCTGGGGGGCGTTATCATCAACATCTCTTCCATCGCCCGCGCCGGCAATATTGGCCAGAGCAACTATGCCGCCAGCAAGGCGGGGGTTGCCTCGCTGGTGGTGACCTGGGCGCGGGAGCTGGCGCGCCATGGCATTCGGGTGATGGGGATTGCCCCCGGGGTGTTTGCCACCGACATGACGGCGGCGATGAAGCCGGAGGCGATGGCGCGGATGCAGCAGGCCATTCCGGTCGGCACCCTTGGCGAGGCGCAGCAGCTGGCCGAGACGGTGAGCTTTATTTTTGCCAACGACTATCTGTCGGGAAGGATGATAGAACTGGATGGTGGTTTGCGTTTATAGGGATTTACATAATGGGCCCCGGTGTTTCCACCGGGGCTTTTTTATGCAGATTATTTATACAGAGAGTGCCTGAATGGCGATGCATAGGAACCATGCGAGTCAGGTTTTGTTGGCAGAAAAATGAGAAATATCAATGGGTCTTGGTTAATTTGAGCCAGCTCACAGGCCATATGGGTCAGTGCTGTAAAATTGCGCGCGGTCAAGGCGGTGCATGATTGACGGGACGAGGGATTGCGGTCGGAATAGTCATGCAATATAGTTGCCGCCTTTTTCACGGGGTCAGGATTCTCAGCCCCTCCCATATTGCGCGCAGTATGAATACGGACGCTCTGCCGCCGCCTAAATAAACAGGATTGAAATGGACAAGAAACTAGGGCTGGGCGCCCTCATTTCGCTGGTGATCGGCTCCATGGTCGGCGCCGGGGTCTTCAGTCTGCCACAAAACATTGCTGCGCATGCCAGTGCCGGGGCGGTCGCCCTGGGTTGGGCCATCACCGGTCTTGGCATGATCTGTCTCGCGCTGGTCTATCAGAATCTCTCCATGCGCCGCCCCGATCTCGATGGCGGTATCTTCAGCTATGCCAAAGCCGGTTTCGGCGATTTCATCGGTTTCAACGCCGCCTGGGGTTACTGGCTCTGCCAACTGCTGGCCAACGTCTCCTACGCCATCGTGGTGTTCAGCGCCCTGAGCTACTTCTTCGATACGCCTGACAACGTCATCTTCGGTGACGGCAATACGCCGGTGGCCATCACGCTGGCCTCCATCCTGATCTGGTCGGTGCATGCGCTGGTGCTGCGCGGGGTGCAGGTCGCTGCGCTGGTGAATATCGTCACCACCATCGCCAAGATGGTGCCGCTCATCGTCTTCTGTGTCGCGATCCTGCTGGCCTTCAACATGGATACCTTCACTCTGGATATCTGGGGCCAGAACAACATGGAGCTGGGCTCCGTCATGGATCAGGTCAAGTCCACCATGAAGGTGACCCTCTGGGTCTTTATCGGGATTGAAGGGGCCGTGGTGGTCTCTGCCCGTGCCCGTCATCGTAAGGATGTGGGCCGTGCCACCGTGCTGGCGCTGCTCGGCGCCCTGACGCTCTACGTGATGGTGACCCTGTTCTCGCTGGGTGTCATGAGCCAGCCGCAACTGGCGGCGCTCAAGAACCCTTCGACCGCCATGATCCTTGAAGCCGTAGTCGGCCCCTGGGGCGCCTGGCTTATCAACATCGGTCTGGTGGTGTCGGTGATGGGTGCTCTGCTCAGCTGGACCGTGCTGGCCGCTGAAGTGCCCTACATCGCGGGCAAGACCGGCGTCTTCCCGGGCTGGTTTGCCAAGGAGAACAAGAACGGCTCGCCGCAGGTGTCCCTCTGGTGCTCTACCTGTCTGGTGCAGATCTTCCTGATCATCATCTACTTCCAGAGCAGCACCTATCTGGCGCTGGTCAACATCGCAACCTCGGCGGCGCTGGTGCCTTACGTCTTTTCGGGCGCTTATGGCCTGAAGCTGGCATTGAAAGGGGAGACCTATCAGGGTCAACCTCATCAGCGCAAGCGTGACCTGCTGCTGGCCCTGGTGGCGACGGTTTACGGCTGCTGGCTGGTATACGCTGCCGGTGTGGAGTACCTGTTGCTGGTGGCGCTGCTCTATAGTCCGGGCATCTTCATCTACTGGAAGGCGCGTCAGCATCACGGTCTGCGCGGCCTTAACCGGTTGGAGCAGGGGATGACGGCGGCCCTGCTTGGCTGTGCCGTGCTGGCCTTCTACAAGGTGATGGACGGTACCATTCCACTGCACTAACCGGCACAATGAAGAGATGGCCCTCCCGCCATCTCTTTTTTTTCATGCAGATATCCACTGTTGCCCGGCCGTGTTGGCCAGTTTTTGTTTAACACAGGAATTTTTATGCTGTTTATGGGTTACCTCCTGCTGGGCGCCTTTGCCGGTATGCTGGCGGGACTGTTCGGGATCGGCGGCGGTCTTATCATTGTCCCCGTGCTGGTCATGACCTTTCGCGCCCAGGGCATCGACCCTGAAATCATTACCCATCTGGCCCTCGGCACCTCGTTGCCCACCATGATCTTTACCGGATTCAGCTCGCTGCGGGCCCACCGGGAGGCGGGCGCCGTCGATTGGGTGATGATCCGCCGACTCGGCGCCGGCATGCTGATTGGGGGCTGGCTTGGCGGCATGACCGCCAATCTGCTCAGCACCAGCACCCTCAATATCATCATCGGTTGTTTCGCCTGGAGCATGGCGCTACAGATGGGGCTTAACCTTAAACCCAAAGCGGAGCGCCATATGCCGGGGCCGCTCGGCACAGGCATTGCCGGTACCATCATTGGCTGGATGTCAGCCCTGTTTGGTATTGGTGGTGGCTCGCTGACCGTCCCTTATCTGAGCTGGAACTCGGTGCCAATGCGCAATGCGGTAGCGGCCTCTGCAGCCTGCAGCATGCCCATCGCGCTGGCGGGGAGCCTCAGCTACCTCTATGCGGGTTGGGATCATGCCGATCTGCCCGAGTGGAGTGTGGGCTACATCTATCTGCCCGCCCTGCTGGGCATTGTGCTGACCAGTACCCAGTTCGCCCGCATTGGCGCCAAGCTGGCACACCGATTGTCACCAAGACGCCTCAAGCAGGCCTTTGCCCTGCTGATGCTGCTGGTGGGGGCGAAATTTATGCTGTTTAGCTGATTCATTCGGCAGATTGTGTCTAGTCCTGAAATAGGAGTACACATTTTCAACTAGCATTTCTCTACTCAGAACCCCCTATGTACCGCATCGGGGGTTCTGTATTTCAACGCATGATGCGGCCGTTCCGCGTTGTAAATATCTACTGCTTCACGCACCATTTCCCGCGCTTGCGTCAAATCCTGCGGGCTTTGCAACAATAACTCTCCTTTCAAAATCCCGTTCACCCGCTCCGCCAA